>JBBCJM010000044.1:0-32063 GCA_037190175.1 Paracoccaceae bacterium
CCCCCCCCCCCCCCCCCCCCCCCCCCCCCCCCCCCCCCCCCCCCCCCCCCCCCCCCCCCCCCCCCCCCCCCCCCCCCCCCCCCCCCCCCCCCCCCCCCCCCCCCCCCCCCCCCCCCCCCCGGCCCAACGCCCGCAGCGCGACAGCGCGAGGGGGGCGGGAGAACCCCGACCCAACGGCAAAGGGCCGCCCGGATGGGGCGGCCCTCGGCGGTCCGGCGCTGCCGCGCGGATCAGTTCTTGGCGTAGTATTCCACGACCAGGTTCGGCTCCATCTGCACCGGATAGGGCACGTCCGACAGGCCGGGCTGGCGCAGCAGGCGGGCGGTCAGCTTGTTGCTGTCCACCTCCACGTAATCGGGCACGTCGCGCTCGGTCAGCGCCAGCGCCTCGATGATGATGGCGAGCTGCTTGGACTTCGGCCGCACCTCCACCACGTCGTTCTCCTTCAGCCGGTAGGAGGCGATGTTCACCGGCTTGCCGTTCACCAGCACATGGCCGTGGTTCACAAACTGGCGGGCGGCAAAGATCGTCGGCACGAACTTGGCGCGATAGACCACGGCGTCCAGCCGCCGTTCCAGCAGGCCGATCAGGTTCTCGCCGGTGTCGCCGGTCACCCGGGCGGCCTCGGCATAGATCTTCTTGAACTGCTTCTCGGTCAGGTCGCCGTAATAGCCCTTCAGCTTCTGCTTGGCGCGCAGCTGGGTGCCGAAGTCGGAAAGCTTGTTCTTGCGGCGCTGGCCGTGCTGGCCGGGGCCGTATTCGCGCTTGGTCACCGGCGACTTGGGCCGGCCCCAGATGTTCTCGCCCATCCGGCGGTCGATCTTGTACTTGGCAGCGGTGCGTTTGGTCACCTGCTGATCTCCTTCATCACGTTGCGAAGGGCGTTGTCCTCTGCCCCTTTCGGGGCCGACAGGCATCCCCTTGCGGGGGCCGCCAACACCAATGGAAAGTCCGGGGACGCGCCCCGGACCGGGCGGGCTTATACGCCCCCCTGCGGCGGAGTCAACAGCCGGCTCACAGCCCCTGCCAGCCGCGCGCGGCCTCCTTCAGATGCGCCAGCAGCCGCTGCACCTTCAGCGTGCGGTGCAGGTCGACGTGGGTCACGAGCCACAGCTGCGCCTCCCATTCCGGGCGCGGGGGCAGCACCTCGACCAGATCGGCGCCCTCCGCGGCATGGACGGCCAGGAACCCCAGCCCGGCGCCCAGGCGCACCGCCTCCTCCAGCGCCGCAGGTTCGGAGGAGCGGAAGGCCAGCGCCTCGGCCGGCACCCGCTGGCGCAACCACTGGTGGAAGGGGGCGCGGCTTTGCGGATCGTCGGCGGCGACGAAGCGGTGGGCGGCCAGATCCTCCTCTCCCGCCGGCAGCCCGTGGCGCACCACATAGCTCTGCGCGGCGTAAAGCCCGCTGCGCAACCGGACGAAGGGCTGGACCACGTTGTCGGGCTCGGACGGCGCCGCGCCGGCGCGGATCGCCACATGCGCCTCGCCGAAGTCCAGCCGGAACAGGCGGATGTCGGTCAGGAACCGCACCACCAGCCCCGGGTGCTGGGCCTGGAACCCCGCCAGCGCCGGCACCAGCAGCGGCGCCATCCCGGCGATCGAGGTCACCACCAGCTCGCCCGTCACCGCCTCGCCCTGCCCGCGGATCCGGCCGGCCAGCTGGGCGAACTGGTCCTGCGTGACCTGCGCCACGGACAGCAGGTCGCGCCCCGCCTCGGTGGGGGTATAGCCGCGGGCGTGGCGCTGGAAGAGCCGCGCGCCCAGCCGTTTCTCCAGCGCGTCGATGTGGCGGATGACGGTGGCATGGTGCACGCCCAGCACCTCGGCCGCGCCCGACACGGTGCCCAGCCGGGCCACCTGAAAGGCCGTGCGCACCTCGTCCCAGTTGTCGAACCCCATCGGCGCCCCTTCCGCCCCTGCGCGGGCCCAGAGTTACCCCGCAACCCGCCGCGGTTCAAAGCGGATTCAGCCGCCCGGCGCCACCAGCCCCAGCACCGGCCCCATGGCCAGGCCCCAGTCGCTGCGCCGCAGCCCGGGGGCGTGGAGGCGCGAGATCTGCCCGTCGAGGTACAGCGCCTGCGGCACGCCCAGGTGGTCGCGAAAGAAGCGGCCGAAGGTGTGGAAGGTGACGGGCGCGGAAGAGATCGCCAGCACCGCCCGCTGCCCGTCCGCGGACGCGCCGACACCGTTGCGGATATAGCGGCTGGTGCTGTCGGGCAGGAAGCGCGGATGCAGCGCGCCGTCGATCACCAGCATGGGCCCGGACTGGGTGGCGAAGCGGCAGGCAGGCGGGCGGGCGGCGAAGCGGCGGCTTTCCACCACCGCGAAGCCCGTGTCGGCCACGCAGAACACCCCGTTGGGCAAGAGGCCGAAGTTGCCCGGCCCGGCGGCGGTGACCAGCGGGGCGAGGGTCTGGCCGCCGATGACCGCCAGCCCCACCGGGCTGCGGTCGGCGTGATACATGCCGGCGTTCATCGCGAAGACCAGCCGCTGCCCCTGCCCCGCCAGCGCCGCCTCGATGCGGGAGAACTGGCCCCAGGGCTTCCCCGCGGGGTCGTTCAGGAACAGCCGCAGGTCCTGCCCTGCCAGCGCCTCGCAGACCGCATAGGCCACGCCCTCGAACCGCTCCATCCGGCAGGGGCCCGCCGCCGCCGCCACCGGCAGCATCAGCGCGAAGGCGGCGCTAAGCGCCCGCAGGATCATCGTCGTCATCGGGGGCCGCGAGGTCGCGCCGCACCTTCTCGTCCGCGAACATCCGCCGGGTCTCGTCCAGCGCGTCGAACACCGGGTCGGGGCGGAACCGCAGATCGGGGGCGAACTTCAGCGTCATCTCGCGCGCCACCCGGTGGCGCAGCTCGCCCTTGTTGCGGGCGAGCGCGGCGATCACCTGCTGCACCCCCGCACCCCCCAGCGGCATCACATGCACCGTGGCGACCTTGAGGTCGGGCGAGACGCGCACCTCGCCCACGGTGATCGACTGGCCGGCAAGGTCGGGGTCATGCACCTCGCCCCGCGCCAGCACCTCCGAGAGCGTGCGGCGGATCAGCTCGCCCACGCGCAACTGGCGCTGCGAGGGGCCCTTGGCGGCGGGGGAACGGTGCGACATGCGCCCCCACATAGGCGCTTTGGGCCGCCGCCGCAACGCCGGCCCTTGCGCGGGCCCGCCCCGCCCCGCACAAGGGCGGCAAAGCGGAGGCGATCATGGAACGGCCGAACATCGTGGTCACCGGCGTCTCGGGGCGCATGGGGCAGATGCTGGTGCGCGAACTGGCGGGCAGCGAGCGCGCGCGGCTCTCGGGCGCGGTGGAGCGGGCGGGGCATCCCTGGGTGGGGCAGGATCTGGGCGTGGCGATGGGGGGTGCCCCGAACGGGGTGATGGTCACCGACGATCCGGTGGAAGCCTTCGCCACCGCGCAGGGGGTGATCGACTTCACCGCCCCGGCGGCGACGGTGGAATTCGCCATGCTGGCGGCGCAGGCCCGGGCGGTGCATGTGATCGGCACCACCGGGCTGGAGGCCGGGCATCTGGCCAGCATCGCCGCCGCCGCCCGCCATGCGGTGATCGTGCGGGCGGGGAACATGAGCCTGGGGGTGAACCTGCTGGTGGGCCTCACCCGCAAGGTGGCGGCCGCGCTGGGCCAGGGCTGGGACATCGAGGTGGTCGAGGCGCATCACCGCATGAAGGTCGACGCCCCCTCGGGCACCGCGCTGATGCTGGGCGAGGCGGCGGCCGAGGGGCGGGGGGTGACGCTGGAGGCCGCCCGCGTCTCGGGCCGCGACGGGATCATCGGGGCGCGGGCCGAGGGCAGCATCGGCTTTTCCGCCATCCGCGGCGGCGACATCGTGGGCGAGCACGACGTGATCTTCGCGGGCGAGGGCGAGCGGGTGGTGCTGCGCCACGTGGCCACCGACCGCGCGATCTTCGCCCGCGGCGCGGTGGCCGCGGTGCTGTGGGGCCAGGGCCGGCCGCCGGGGGAATACGGCATGGCGGACGTGCTGGGGCTGTAAGCCGTCATCGCTCCCTGCCGGTCGCTCTTCCGGTGCTCAGCGAGAAGGCCCGCAAGGGCTGCCGAGCGGCCTGCGCGGCTACCACCGCCCCAGGGCATCCTCGTCGCTGTCCTTCGCCGCCACCCATTCCGCTGCCCCGGCGGAATGTTCCTTCTTCCAGAACGGCGCGCGGGATTTCAGCCAGTCCATCAGGTACTCGGCGCCGGCGAAGGCATCGGCGCGGTGGGGGGCGGCGGTGGCGACCATCATGATCGCCTCGCCGGGCGCCAGCCGGCCGAAGCGGTGGATCACCAGCGCATCGGCCAGCCGGAACCGCGCCATGGCCTCCTGCACATACTCGGCGATCGCCCGCTCGGTCATGCCGGGGTAATGCTCGATCTCCATGCGGGTGAGCCGCCCGCCCTCGTCGCGCACCAGCCCGGTGAAGGTCACCACCGCCCCGGCCCCCGCCGCGCCGGCCGCGAAGGCCGCGCTCTCGGCCCCCAGATCGAAGGGCGCGGACTGGACGGCGACGCGCATCCTAGCCCCCGGTCATCGGCGGGAAGAACGCGACCTCGCGCACCCCCTCCAGCGGCGCGTCGAAATCCGCCAGCTTCTGGTCCAGCGACACCCGCAGGCTGGCGGGATCGGCGAAGGCCAGCGCGTAGCGTTCGTCGCGCCCGGCCAGTTCTTCCACCAGCTCGCGCACCGTGGCGGCCTCGGTGAACAGGGTCTCGCGCGGTTCGCCGATCCGCTCGCGGACCCAGGCGAAATAGAGGATGGTCACGGCCTGGCTCATCGGTCGTCCTTCAGATAGGGCAGCGCCTTGCGGAAATATTCCAGACCGCTGATCGCGGTCAGCAGGGCGGCGACCCAGATCAGCGCCAGCCCCACGTTGGTGGCCAGCGACGAACAGCCGCGCAGCCCGCAGGAGCGCAGCGGGTCGGCCAGCCCGGCCGAGACCGCCTCGGCATATTGCTCGGCCGTCATGCCGCGCCGGGCGATCCCCTCGACATGCTCGAGCCCGGTGCCCAGGAACAGGACGGCGATGGCCACCATCTGCGCCGTGGTCTTCCACTTCGCCAGCTGGGTGACCTTCAACAGCCCCGCCCGGGAGCCCAGGTATTCCCGCAGGCCCGAGACGAAGACCTCGCGGAAGAGGATCACCGTGGCCGGCAGGATCAGCCAGGGGTTCATCCCGGAATAGCCGGTGATGATGACCAGCGCGATCACCACCATGGCCTTGTCGGCGATGGGATCCAGCATGGTGCCGATCTTGGTCTGCTGCTTCCACAGCCGCGCCAGGTAGCCGTCGAACCAGTCGGTGATCGCCGCGCCGATGAACAGCGTCAGCGCGAACCAGTCGGCCCAGGGGCGGTGGAAATAGAGGAACATCACCGCCACCCCCGGAGCGGCCAGCAGGCGGAGCGTGGTGAGCGTGTTGGGGATGTTCCAGATCATGGCCGCAGGGATAGCGGAAGGGAGGGGGCCGGGGAAGGGGTAAGGGCGCGCTCAACCCGCGGTTGGCACCCGGATGCGGCCTTCCGCCACGGGCACCGCGCGGCCCGCCACCCGCACCGCGCGCGGGCCGGCGGCATCGGCCTCCACCGTCAGGCGCAGCTGGCTGGGCCGGCCCATCTCCACCCCCTGCCGGATCTCGATCCGGGCGGTGCCGGCGGGCAGCTCGCCGCTGGCGTGAAGCTGGGCCGCGAAGATCGCGGTGGCCGAGCCGGTGGCCGGATCCTCGGGGATGCCGGCGCCGGGCGAGAACATCCGGGCGCGGAAGCCCTGCCCTTCCCGCGCATAGAGCCAGGCGGAATCCACCCCGCCGGCGGCCATCAGCGCCGACCACTGCGGCTCCACCGGCCGGGCGGCGGCCAGCGCGTCGAGCCCGGTCGCCGGCACGTAGAGGAAGGCCGGCCCGCCGGCGAAGAGCCGCGGCCGGTGCGTGTCGAACCCCACCGCCTGCGGGGCGAGGTCCAGCGCCGCGGCCACCAGCGCGGGGTCGGCGGCGCCGGGATGGGGATGCGGCAGCACCGGGGCGGTGAACTCCGCCAGCCCCTCCGCGACGGTCACCGGCACAAGCCCCGCCTCCTCCTCCAGCACCAGGCGGTCGAGGCCGCGCTGGCCGGCCAGCAGCAGCGCACAGCCGATGGTCGGATGCCCGGCGAAGGGGATCTCGGCGGTGGGGAAGAAAATCCGCACCCGCGCGGTGTTCGCCGGATCGCGCGGCGGCATGACGAAGATCGTCTCGGACAGGTTGAACTCCCGCGCGATCCGCAGCATCTGCGCGGCGCTCAACCCCTCCGCCCCCAGCACCACCGCCAGCGGATTGCCCGAGAACGGCCGGTCGGTGAACACGTCGAGGATGTGGTAGTCGAGCATCCCGGCGCTTCGCGGCTCATCAGCGGCGGCGGGTCGAATGGCTGCCATCTGTTATCCTCCCCTTCTCCCCGACTGGATCACGACCGTACGGCCGTTGTCGTTGAAGTAGATGTTCACCGCATGATCGCGATGGGCGGGGTCGGCATGAGCCATTCCAGCACCCCTGCACCCCAACCGGGCGGAGGAAAGCCGATCCGGGAATCGAACTCGCTGCCCGGCAGGAACGCCGCCAGATTGATGGACATCCCCTCGTTCGGACGGGCTACCGGCTGCGGTCCATGAACCTGGTAACCCTGATCCCGCAGCCATGCCTTCATCCCTTCGACAGAGCCAAGCGTGGCGGAGATCCTGAACAGACAGACCTCGATATCCCTGTGGTCGCTCAGCCGGGTCCAGGCCAGGGCAGACAGGTCCCATCCCGCCGGGGTCCGGGCCTGCGGCGACAGGCAGTCCTCGGTAGATGGAAAGGCGGCCAGCGCCGGCTGATACCTCTCCCAGAGCGGGTGAAAATGATCGACCTCCCTGCCGAGAACCACGAAAGGCGCTTCTGCCTGCCGGGACAGCCGCTCTGCCTGCACGATCAGGCCGCTGGTTTCCTCGGCTGCCCTGTCCTGGGCATCCGCCCCGCCGGCGTGCACAAGGAGAACCAGCCCAAACCACGCGGCGCACCATCCCCGCCAGCGGGAAACGCGCGGGAACTCGCAGCTCGGGAAACTGTCGGGGATAGAATGGTCGAGCATCGTTCCCCCTCATGCCGCTCGGACATTACCATCCGGGGGCGGGAAATGAATGCCGCGGGCAAGGCCGCGTCGGTCCCCTCAATACCGCGACGGCACGTAGAGTTCCGGCGGCAGCACCTCGCGTTCGTAGTTGGGGTTGAACACCCGCTCGGGCAGGGTGATCTCCTCGTGCTCCACGGGCTGCCAGGGGACCAGGCTCAGGAAGTGGTCGATGCAGTTCAGCCTTGCGCGCTTCTTGTCGTTGCCGGGCACGATGTACCAGGGCGCCTCGGGGATGTTGGTGCGGGCGAACATCTCTTCCTTGGCCTTGGTGTAGTCCTCCCACCGCACGCGGGACTGCAGGTCCATGGGCGAGAGCTTCCACTGCTTCATCGGGTCGTGGATGCGCATGAGGAAGCGCATCTGCTGCTCCTCGTCGGTGATCGAGAACCAGTACTTGATCAGCCGGATGCCGGATCGCACCAGCATCCGCTCGAACTCCGGCGCGTCGCGGAAGAATTCCTCCACCTGGTCCTCGGTGGCGAAGCCCATCACCCGCTCGACCCCGGCGCGGTTGTACCAGGAACGGTCGAAGAGCACGATCTCGCCCGCCGCCGGCAGGTGCGGCACATACCGCTGGAAATACCACTGGCTGCGCTCGCGCTCGGTGGGCGCGGGCAGGGCCACGGTGCGCACCACGCGGGGGTTCAGCCGCTGGGTGATGCGCTTGATCACGCCGCCCTTGCCGGCGCTGTCGCGCCCCTCGAAGACCACCACGATCTTCTGCCCGGTCCTGACCACCCAGTCCTGCAGCTTGATGAGCTCGGATTGCAGGCGGATCAGGTTGGTCAGGTAGGTGCGGCGGTCCAGCGCGTCGGGATGCCGCTCCTTGTAGAGCCGGGCGATCTCGCGCGAGAGCGTCGCGTCCTCCATCTCCAGCTCGTAGTCCTCGTCCAGCAGGTCGGCGAGTTCGCCGGCCAGCCAGTCCGCATCGTCGGCGGCGTCATGCATGATCCGTTCCCCTTGCCCGGCCCTGCGCCTGACTGCCGCAGGAAGATGACGGTTCCGCGACAGTCCCGCGCGCGCGGGCTCAGAACGCGTTGAGGAAGACGTAGATCGCCGACTTCACCAGCGCATAGGCCAGCACGCTGACCCAGATCGAGGCGCCGATGGCCATGATGACGCCGATCAGGATCCACAGCCCGTCGCGCTCCAAGAGCCCCAGACCGATCACCACCAGCGCCAGCGACGGGGCCATGTTGCCGAAGGGCACCGGCAGCATCAGGAGCACGGTGACGATGACGCAGAGCACGCCCAGGAGCCTTTGCGCGGGCCGCGAGGCCAGCCAGATCCAGCGCGGCTCGGTCAGCCGCTCGGCTCGTTGCAGCCAGGGCATGGCGCGGTCGATCAGGCTGGCGAAGGATTCCCGCGGCATCGAGCGGTTGCCGATGGTCTTCGGCAGCCAGGGCTTGGTGCCGATCGCCATCTGCACCGACAGGAACAGCAGCGGCAGGCCGAGGATCCCCGCCAGCCCCGGCGGCGAGGGCAGCACGTTCGGGAAGGCGAAGATGATGAGCAGCGCCCCGAAGGCGCGGCCGCGCATGATGTCCATCAGATGCGACAGCGCGATTCGGTCCAGCGACCTGTCCGCCGCGATGCGGGCCAGCACCGCCGACAGGTGGTCCCCCCGGCGCTTGCGCCGCCTTCCGCCGGGGGCGGGCGGCTCCTCGGCCGGCGGCGGCTCCTCCTCGGGCGGCGGAGGGGGCACGAAGCGCGGCGGCAGCGCGGGCTCCGGCCGGCCGGGCACCCCGGCCGCGGGGATGCCGTTGACCGGGGCGCCGGGCTGGTCGTCCGGCTGCGGCGTGTGGGACATGGGGGTGGCGCTCCGTTCCGTGCTGGATCCCGACTTAATCCACCCCGGCGGCGGTGCAAGGGCGAAGGCGCGGCGACGTGATCGCGCTGCCGCAGCGGAAGGCTTTGCGGCAGCGGGCCGGCCGGCTAGCATGGAGTCCATGGCCCCGCATCGCCCCCGCACCGACTATTCCCGCGCCGAGCGTCTGTCGGACGCGGTGGTGCATGTGGCGGGGCTGGCGCTGGTGCTGGCGGCGGTGCCGGTGCTGATCGTGCTGGCCGCGCTCCTGCGGGGCGACGGGGCCGCGGTCGCCGGGGCCGCGGTCTATGGCGCCACGCTGATCCTGATGATCCTCTGCTCGGCGCTCTACAACATGATCGACCGGCCGGGCTGGGCCTGGCTGCTGCGCCGGATGGACCACGCCGCGATCTATGTGAAGATCGCCGGGACCTATACCCCCTTCGCGCTGATCTCGGGCCAGGGGGCGGGGCTGCTGGCCGGGGTCTGGGGCGCGGCGGCGGCGGGGGTGGCGCTGAAGGCGGTGTCGCCCGCCAGGTTCCGCTGGCTGGCGCTGGCGCTCTATCTCGGGATGGGCTGGGCGGGCGCGGTGGCCGGCGGCGACCTGATGGAAGCCCTGCCCTTCGCCACCAAGGTGCTGATGCTGGTGGGCGGGGGGCTCTATACCCTGGGCGTGGTCTTCTACCTCGCCGAGCGGCTGCCCTTCCACAACACGATCTGGCACGTGCATGTGCTGGCCGCGAGTCTGGTCTTCTATGCCGCGGTGCTGGTGATGGTGGTGGCGGGGTAGCGGGGGCGCATAGGCCGAACGCTCGTGGGTGCAGTGGCAGAGGCCATCGCCTCTGCCATGCGAGACGGATGCCGCAAGAGCCGGCCGGGGCGCCCAAAGGCGGCCCGGCCAGCGCCCGCCCCGCCCATGGCGGGCGCTTCTCGCCCGCCGGGGCAGGCGCCGGCCTCTCGTGGTCTCGGGCCGACAGGTCTCCGGTGGCACCGGCAGGAAGCGGGCGGGGGAAACGCAATGCGTTTCCTTTTCCCGCCCGGCCAAGCCGGGAAGCCAGTTCCGGCCGGCGATTCCAGCGGGGATGACCGTGATCTAGTGCCCCCGCCCCCTCTCCGGCGGCGGCTCCTCGGCCGGCGACTCGCCGCGGGCGGCGATCTCCACCCGGGCGATCTGCAGGGCGATCTCGGCCTGCAACGCCACGCCGGAAAGGCCGTTGGCCTGCGCATAGCTGCGCAGGTCCTCCAGCACGTCGAAGATCCAGTCGTGGTGCATCGCGCCCCCGGGGGCCGGGCGTGGGTTGACATTTGTCAGCCTAATGCCCGGGCCGGCAGCAGCAATACCGTGGCCTTCCCAATAAACCGTTGCCGGCGGCGCGACCGGCGGAACCCCGCCCACCGCGCCCGCCCGGCTCAGCGCCGGCTGGCCTCCAGCGTGTCCTCGAAGGTGCGCAGCCCGGTGCGCGGCGCCTGCACCAGCACCGCCATGTTGCCGGGCTTGTGCTGGTTCTTCCACATCTTGGTATGGGCCAGCGGGATCTCGTCCCAGGGAAAGACCTCGGACATGCAGGGGTCCAGCCGGCGCTCGACCATCAGCCGGTTGGCCGCGCTGGCCTGCGCCAGATGCGCGAAATGGCTGCCCTGCAACCGCTTCTGGTGCATCCACATGTAGCGCACGTCGAAGGTGCAGTTGAACCCGCTGGTGCCGGCGCAGATCACCACCATGCCGCCCTTCTTGCAGATGAGGGTCGAGACGGGAAAGGTCGCCTCGCCCGGATGCTCGAACACGATGTCGGGGTTCACCCCCTTGCCCAGGATGTCCCAGACCGCCTTGCCGAAGCGGCGGGCCTCCTTCAGCCAGTCGTTGTACTCGGGCGAGTTGACGATGGGCAACTGGCCCCAGCACCTGAACTCGCCCCGGTTGATGACCCCCTTGGCCCCCAGCCCCAGCACGAAGTCGCGCTTGCCCTCGTCGCTGATCACCCCGATGGCATTGGCCCCGGCGGTGTTGATGAGCTGGATGGCATAGGAACCCAGGCCGCCCGAGGCGCCCCAGACCAGCACGTTCTGCCCCGGCTTCAGGTCGTGCGGCTCGTGCCCGAACAGCATGCGATAGGCGGTGGCCAGCGTCAGGGTGTAGCAGGAGCTTTCCTCCCAGGTCAGGTGCTTCGGCCGCGGCATCAGCTGCTGCGCCTGCACCCGGGTGAACTGGGCGAAACTGCCGTCCGGCGTCTCGTAGCCCCAGATGCGCTGGCTGGGCGAGAACATCGGGTCGCCGCCGTTGCAGTGTTCGTCGTCGCCGTCGTCCTGGTTGCAGTGGATGACGACCTCGTCGCCCACCTTCCACCGCTTCACCTTGTCGCCCACCTTCCAGACGATGCCGGCGGCGTCGGATCCGGCGATGTGGTAGGGCTGCCTGTGGCCGTCGAAGGGCGAGACGGGAACGCCCAGCCCCGCCCAGACGCCGTTGTAGTTGACCCCCGCGGCCATCACCAGCACCAGCACCTCGTGGCTGTCGATGGCCCAGGTGTCCACCACCTCGACCTGCATCGCCTGTTCCGGCGCCCCGTGCCGCTCGCGCCGGATCGCCCAGGCGTACATCCGGGCGGGCACATGGCCCAGCGGGGGCATCTCGCCGATCTCGTAGAGATCCTTCACGGGCGCCTCGTAGGGGGCGATGCCTGGTGCGGTGTCGAGTGCCATGGTGCTTCCTTCCATGCCGCAATGCGGAATCGGGGGGCTCTGGAGGGAGGAATAGGGGCGGCAAGGTAACATTGCAATAGTTGAACTATGTATTTTGTAATTTTATGTCCGCGGCGTTGCAGCATCCCGCGGGCGGGAACAGAGCGCCCGGCCCGGCGGTTGCCCCTTCCCGACCCGGCAGAGGAGCGCGCCATGGCCCGGCCACCGACCGAGATCCCCCCCGTCACGCCCGACCCGGAACTGCCGGACACCCCGCCGGACGAGCTGCCGCAGGACCCCGATCCCGACCTGCCGGACATCGAGCCCGTCCCGGAGGTGCCCCGCATCGACCCCGATCCCGATGTGGTGCCCGGGCCCGACCTGCCCGACGACACCGCCCCGGTCTTCGACGAGGGGCAGGACCGGCTGCCGCTGATGCGCGAGGACCTGCTGCCCACCGACGACGAGAACAACATCCTGCCCGGCAACGACCCGCTGGACGAGGATCCGAACGACAACGGCGACCTCGAGCAGTTCGACCCCGAGGACGAGCGCCGCCGCCGCGGCATCGGCCAGCCGATCCCGCTCGACCCGCACACATGACCGCGCTGACCGCCTTTGCGCTGAACTGCTCGCTGCGGCGGTCGGGTTCCGGGGAGCCGAGCTCCACCGACCGGATCATCGGCGACTTCTTCAAGGCGCTGGAGCCGCATGGAGTCAGCGGCCAGTCGTTGCGCGCCGCCGACCATGCGATCCCGCCCGGCGTGAGTTCCGACGAGGGCGAGGGCGACGACTGGCCCGGCATCCGCCGCCGCATCCTCGCCGCCGACATCTTCGTGCTCGGCACCCCCATCTGGATGGGCCAGCCCTCCAGCATCGCCAAGCGGGCGCTGGAGCGGATGGACGCCTTCCTGTCCGAGACCGACGACCGCCAGCGGATGCCGGCGGCGGGCAAGGTGGCGGTGGTGCTGGTGGTGGGCAACGAGGACGGCGCGCATCATTGCCATGCCGCCTGCTATCAGGCGCTGGCCGACGTGGGCTTCACCATCCCCGCCAACGGCGGCGCCTATTGGGTGGGCGAGGCGATGGGGGACGTGAACTACGTCGACCTGGACGAGACGCCGGAGAAGGTGCGGCAGATGCTGGACATGGCCGCCTCCAACGCCGCGCATCTGGCCCGGCTTCTGAAGGCCGACCGCTATCCCGGGCTGGGGTGAGTGGCCAGCACCTGCTCCACCACCGCGGCGTAATAGGCCAGCAGCCCCTGCCCGCCCGGGGTCGGCCCCAGCACCCCGTCGACCTCGGCCACGATGCCGCGCTGGGTCAGCGCCGGCAGCGCCTCGGCCACCGCCGCCGCGGTGCCCCCCGGCGGCAGCCGCACCACAGCGCCGGCGTGGTTCAGCCGGTCGGCCAGGTCGCGCACCCGATCCGGCAGGTCGGCCGCACCCGCCCCGCCCTGGGCGATGGCATGGGCCACCAGCGGCACCGGGGTCACCGGCACCACGGCCACGATGCGCGCCATGATCTCGGCCCCCAGCGCCTCGGTGGTGGGCTCGGCCTGCCCGGCCAGCCATTCGCGCAGCGACAACGGCGCGCCGAACCCCGCCGCCACGGTGCCGAAGCCGTGGAACCGCCCGCGCAGCCGCCGCCAGACCAGCCGCCCGATGAAGGCCGCGATGGCGGCGGGCCGGGCGCGAAACCGCCGCACCCCCGCCGCCGCGGCCTCGGTCAAGAGCCGGTCCTCCAGCACCCGGTCGTAGGAAAGCCCCACCGGCACGAAGACCACATCGCGCCCCCGCGGCTCGAACCCCGTCAGGATGTAATGCAGAAGCCCCATCCGCGCCGCGCCCACCCGGCCGTCGAGGCTGAGGCCCCCCTCGGGAAAGACCGCCTGCGTGGTGCCCTCGGCGGTGGCCAGCTGCACATAGCGCGCCAGCACCCGGCGGTAGAGCGGGCTTTGCGAATTGCGGCGGATGAAGAAGGCGCCCATGGCCCGGATCAGCCGCGACAAGGGCCAGACCCGCGCCCATTCCCCCACGGCATAGGACAGCGTGGTGCGCCGCGCCACCAGCCAGGTGATCAGCACATAATCCATGTTGGACCGATGGTTGATCGCGAAGACCACCGTCGCCTCGCGGTCGATCCCGTCCAGCGCCTGGTCCACCCGGCCGATCCGCACCCGGTAGAGCAGCCGGCTCAGCCACCTCGCGGCGCGGGTGGCGAAGCCGAAATAGAGCAGGGCCGAGAAGCCGGGCACGATCTCGCGCGCATAGGCCGAGGCCTCGGCGAAGGTCACCTCGGCCGGCACCCCGCGGGCGCGGGCTTCCTCGGTGACCGCCTCCAGCACCTTGGGGTCGAAGGAAAGCCGGGTCACCATGTCCTTGCGGTGGGCCAGGCGGAAGGGGTCGATGGGCCGGTCCAGCCGCTGGTTCAGCTTCGCCACCGCCCGTTCCATCCGCCGGCGCAGATACCAGCGGATGCCGGGGCCGATGATGCGGTCCAGCGCCGCCACTGCGGCCAGCACCGCGCCCAGCACCAGAAGCCAGACGGGTATCTCCACCGCCTCGGTCATCCGGGGCCGGACCTCTGCATCCCGCCCTCCCCGGCAGCCGCGCGGGTGCCATGCTAGCAGAGGCGGAGGCGGGGGCAATCGGGGGCGGGACGGGGGACGGAAATGGCCTGCGATGGAAAAACACGCCGGGGATCTCGCACCTCCCTCCCCCCTCGTGGGGGAGGGATGGGGTGGGGGGCGCGCAGGGACACCCTGCTCGGTGGCCGCGGATGCCCCCTCCCCCATCCCCTCCCACGAGGGGAGGGGAGGCGCCCACGCGCTTGCCGTCGCGCCGGAGGCAGAAGGCGGGACAGGCCCATGCTGCAATGCGGAAAGTTTGGCCTTGCGGAAAATGTCGCCCCGCGGGATAAGTGCGCAAGAAAATTACCTTGCCGATTCCGAGGCAGCGCCATGACCCAGAAGGACGCCCCCTGGCTGTTCCGCACCTATGCCGGCCATTCCACGGCCGCGGCCTCGAACGCGCTCTACCGCACCAACCTGGCCAAGGGGCAGACCGGGCTGTCGGTCGCCTTCGACCTGCCGACGCAGACCGGCTACGACAGCGACCATGTGCTGGCGCGCGGCGAGGTGGGCAAGGTGGGGGTGCCGGTCTGCCACCTGGGCGACATGCGGGCGCTGTTCGCGGGCATTCCGCTGGAGCAGATGAACACCTCGATGACGATCAACGCCACCGCACCCTGGCTGCTGGCGCTCTATGTCGCGGTGGCCGAGGAACAGGGGGCGGATGTCACCCGGCTGCAAGGCACGGTGCAGAACGACATCATCAAGGAATACCTCTCGCGCGGCACCTATATCTGCCCGCCGAAGCCCTCGCTCAGGATGATCACGGATGTTGCCGCCTGGACGGCGCAGGCCCTGCCGAAGTGGAACCCGATGAACGTCTGTTCCTATCACCTGCAGGAGGCGGGCGCGACGCCGGAGCAGGAGCTGGCCTTCGCGCTGGCCACCGCGCAGGCGGTGCTGGACGACCTGCGGGGCAAGGTGGAGCCCGCGGCCTTTCCGGCCATGGTGGGGCGGATCAGCTTCTTCGTGAACGCCGGCATCCGCTTCGTGACCGAACTGTGCAAGATGCGCGCCTTCACCGAGCTGTGGGACGAGATCTGCCGCACCCGCTACGGGATCGAGGACGCGCGGTATCGCCGCTTCCGCTATGGCGTGCAGGTCAATTCGCTGGGGCTCACCGAGCAGCAGCCCGAGAACAACGTCTACCGCATCCTGCTGGAGATGCTGGCGGTCACCCTGTCGAAGAACGCCCGGGCCCGGGCGGTGCAGCTGCCGGCCTGGAACGAGGCGCTGGGCCTGCCGCGGCCCTGGGACCAGCAATGGTCGCTGCGGATGCAGCAGGTGCTGGCCTATGAGACCGACCTGCTGGAATACGGCGACCTCTTCGACGGCTCGCCGGTGGTGGCGGCCAAGGTGGAGGTGCTGAAGGAAGGCGCGCGGCAGGAACTGGCGGCCATCGACGCCATGGGCGGGGCGGTGGCGGCGATCGAGCACATGAAGGCCCGGCTGGTCGAGGCCAATGCCGAGCGCATCGCCCGGATCGAGGCGGGCGAGACCGTGGTGGTCGGCGTGAACCGCTGGACCACCACCGAACCCTCGCCGCTGACCGGGGGGGAGGAGGCGATCCTGACCGTGGACCCGGCGGTGGAGGCCGAGCAGATCGCCCGGCTGAACGACTGGCGCGCGGGGCGGGACGAGGCGGCGGTGCAGGCGGCCTTGCAGGCTCTGCGGCAGGCCTGCGCCGCGGGGCAGAACGTGATGCCGGCCTCGGTGGCGGCGGCGAAGGCCGGGGCCACCACCGGCGAATGGGGCGCGGTGGTGCGCGGCGCCTTCGGCCAGTACCGCGGCCCCACCGGCGTGTCGCGCGCGCCCTCGAACCGCACCGAGGGGCTGGAGGAGATCCGGCAGGAGGTGGCCCGCGTCGCCGCCCGCCTGGGCCGGCCGCTGAAGCTGCTGGTGGGCAAGCCGGGGCTCGACGGCCATTCCAACGGCGCCGAGCAGATCGCCGCCCGCGCCCGCGACTGCGGGATGGAGATCCATTACGAGGGCATCCGCCTGACCCCGGCCGAGATCGTGGCGGCGGCCGAGGGGGCGCATGTGGTGGGCCTGTCGATCCTCTCGGGCAGCCACCTGCCGCTGGTGGCCGAGACGCTGGACCGGATGCTCGCCGCGGGCCTGGGCCAGGTGCCGGTGGTGGTGGGCGGGATCATCCCCGAGGAAGACGCCGCCCGCCTGCGCGCGCTGGGGGTGGCGGCGGTCTATACGCCCAAGGACTTCGAGCTGAACCGCATCATGCTGGACATCGCCCGGCTGGCCGACCCGGCGGCGGTGGCGGCGGAATAGCTCACCGGACTGTGGTATAGGTCCCCTGCCCGCTCAGGATCCCGCGGAACCCGCCCGGCTCGTCCAGCGAGAAGACGATGATCGGCATGTGGTTGTCGCGCGCCAGCGCGATGGCCGAGGCGTCCATCACGCCCAGGTGTTTGGCCAGCGCCTCGTCGTAGCTCACGGTCTCGTAGCGCCGCGCGTCGGCGTGTTTCTTGGGATCCCGGTCGTAGACCCCGTCCACCTTGGTGCCCTTGAAGATCGCCTCGCAGGCCATCTCGTTGGCGCGCAGCGTCGCGGCGGTGTCGGTGGTGAAATAGGGGTTGCCGGTGCCGGCGGCGAAGATGCAGACCCGCTTCTTCTCCAGGTGCCGCACCGCGCGGCGGCGGATGTAGGGCTCGCAGACCTGGTCCATCGGGATGGCGCTGATCACCCGGGTGAAGACCCCCATCTGCTCCAGCGCCGACTGCATGGCCAGCGCGTTCATCACCGTGGCCAGCATCCCCATGTAGTCGGCCGTGGTCCGCTCCATCCCCTGGGCCGAGCCCTGCAACCCGCGGAAGATGTTGCCCCCGCCGATCACCATGCAGATCTCGACGCCCAGTTCGTGCACCGACTTCACCTCGCGGGCGATGCGGTTCACCGTGGGCGGGTGCAGGCCGTAGCCCTGGTCGCCCATCAGCGCCTCGCCCGAGATCTTCAGCATCACGCGGGAATATTTCGGCGCCGGTTCGCCCTGCGGCGCGGCTTCGGGCGGCATGGTCATGGCGGGGCTCCCTGGCCGGTGGCGTCTTGGATCGCGCGGGAACATGGTGGAAAACGGCGGCGGGTTCAACCGGGCGCGAGGGGGTGCGGGGGATGATCGGCCAGGTGTCGCGCGAGGCGCCGGTGCTGCTGGCGGGGCCGACCGCCAGCGGCAAGTCGGCGCTGGCGATGGAACTGGCCGCGCGCGACGGGCGGGTGGTGGTGAACGCCGACGCGCTGCAGGTCTGGGACTGCTGGCGGGTGCTGACCGCGCGGCCCACGGCGGCGGACGAGGCCGCGGTGCCCCATGCGCTCTACGGCCATGTCGGGCGGGAGGCGGCGTATTCCGTGGGCCACTGGCTGGCCGAGGTGGCGTCGCTCCTGGACCGGCCGGTGGTGATCGTGGGGGGCACCATGCTCTATTTCCGGGCGCTGACCCGGGGGCTGGCCGGGATCCCCCCGGTGCCGGCCGCGGTGCGGGCCGAGGGCGACGCGCTGCGCCGCGAGGGCCGGGTGGCCGGGATGCTGGCGGCGCTGGACCCCGCCACCGCCGCGCGGATCGACCGGCGGAACCCGATGCGGGTGCAAAGGGCCTGGGAGGTGCTGCGCGCCACCGGCCGCGGGCTGGCCTCCTGGCAGGACGCGACCGCCGCCCCCCTGCTGCCGCTTGGGCGGGCCGAGCCGCTGGTCCTGACCCCCGACCGCGAGGCCCTGCGCGACCGCATCGCCCGCCGCTTCGCCGCCATGCTGGCCGAAGGCGCGCTGGAGGAGGCGCGCGCCCTGCTGCCCGATTGGGATCCCGCCCGCCCCTGGGCGCGGGCCATCGGCGCGGCGGACCTGATCGCCCATCTGGAAGGCCGGCTGACGCTGGCCGAGGCCGAGGCTGCCGCCGTCACCGCCACCCGGCAATACGCCAAGCGGCAGGGCACCGCCTTCCGCGGCCTGGGCCCGGGTTGGCGGGCGTTGGCGCCGTGAGGCCGGCCGCTCCTCCGTCCTGGCGGACGGCCGTCGCTTCCCGGGCGTTCCTCCCCTTGGTCCAAATACTCGCCGACGCCGGGGGCCTCGCGCCCCGCAAGCGACGACTGTCCGTCAGGACGGAGGAGCGGCCCGTGCCCGCGCAGCCGGAATCTTTTCGCTTGGGGCCCATGGCCTGGGGCGGTTATCAACGGGTCTGCCCGAGTCTGCCCCGGATGATGCGCCCATGGCCGAAGCCGCCCCCGCCCCGCTGCCGCTGCTGCCCGAAGGCAGGGCCGCCTCCGCGCCGCGGGTGATGCCGATCCCGCGGCTGGCGGTCGGCGGCCGCTGGCGGGTCGAGGCGATGCGCTCGATCTCGGAGCCCTTCTTCTTGTGGTTCACCAAGGGGCAGGGCCGCATCACCGTGGCCGGCGCCACCCGCGGCTATACCGCCAACAACGCGGTCTTCATCCCGCCCGGGGTGATGCACGGGTTCGAGGTGGGGCCGCAGGTCTTCGGCACCGCGGTGTTCTTCGGCCGCGGGTCCGAGGCCGTGCTGCCCGCCGAACCCCAGCAGCTGCGCGTGCGCGAGACGCATGTGGCGCAGGAGCTGAACGTGCTGCTGGACCAGCTGGGGCGCGAGATGGTCTCCACCGCCCCCGGCGCCTCGCGCGCGGTGCGGCATTACCTGGGCCTGCTGGGCGTCTGGATCGAGCGGCAGGTGGACAGGGCGGGCGCCGAGGCCAGCCGGCCCACCGCCGCCCGCCGCCTGGTCGCGCGCTATTCGACGCTGCTCGAGCACAACTTCCGCTCGGGCCTGGGCGTCGCCGATTTCGCCGAGGCGCTGGGGGTCACGCCCACCCATCTGACCCGCTGCTGCCGGCAGGCCTGCGGCCGGCCCGCCTCGGACCTCCTGCACGACCGGCTGATCTTCGAGGCGCGGCGGATGCTGGCCGAAACCGACATGCCGGTGAAGGACATCGCCGGGATGCTGGGCTTCACCTCGCCGGCCTATTTCACCCGCGCCTTCCACCACCGCACCGGCAAGGCCCCGACCGAGTTCCGCCGCACCCCCTGATCCGTCTGCGACACGGACCTGGGCGCGGCGGTGTCGCTTTTGACCCACAAGACGCCGAAACCGGCCGTTGACGCAGGGGGAAAATCGGTGCCGAATACCGCCAATAACCGTGCCGCCCCGCCATCCTTGTGCCCTGTCCCGGCCCCCGTGCCGGCCGCAGGGCGCGATGGGCGTGCCATAACATCGACCACCAGGGAGACGGACATGACCGACACGACCCACACCGCCCCGCGGCTCCATCCCGCTGCGCGGATGTTTGCCCGCGAGGTTGCCGCCGGCCAGCTGAGCCGGCGCGAGTTCCTGGCCCGCAGCACCGCGCTGGGGGTGACGGCGACCGCGGCCTATGGCCTGATCGGCCTGGCCGCCCCCGCGCCCGCCGCGGCGCAGGAGGCCAAGAGCGGCGGCACCCTGCGGATGCAGATGGAGCTGAAGGCGCTGAAGGACCCGCGCACCTACGACTGGAGCCAGCTGGGCAACTTCACCCGCGGCTGGCTGGAATACCTCGTCGAGTACAACAACGACGGCTCGTTCCGCGGGATGCTGCTGGAAAGCTGGGAGGCCAACGACGACGCCACCCAGTACACGCTGAAGGTGCGCCCCGGCGTGAAGTGGAACAACGGCGAAGACTTCACCGCCGAGGACGTGGCCCACAACATCGCCCGCTGGTGCGACGCCAATGTCGAGGGCAACTCGATGGCCGGCCGGATGACCGCGCTGACCGACCCCGCCACCAAGACCGCGCGCGACGGCGCGATCACCGTGGCCGACCCCACCACGGTGGTGCTGAACCTTTCCTCCCCCGACATCACGCTGATCCCGAACTTCGCCGACTATCCGGCCTCGGTCGTCCACCAGAGCTACAACAACGGCAATCCGGTGGACAATCCGATCGGCACCGGTCCCTATCTGCCCGAGGTCTACGAGACCGGGGTGCGCGCGGTGCTGGCGCGCAACGAGGGCCATGCCTGGTGGGGGACCGAGGTCTACGGCGGCCCCTACCTCGACCGCATCGAATACATCGACCTGGGCAGCGACCCGGCCGCCTGGGTGGCCGCCGCGGGCTCGGGCGAGATCGACGCCACCTATCAGTCGACCGGCGAGTTCATCGACGTGCTGGACAGCCTGGGCTGGACGAAATCCGAGGCGGTGACCTCGGCCACCCTGGCCGTGCGCTTCAACCAGGACGCCGACGAGTACAAGGACGTGAACGTCCGCCGCGCGCTGACCATGGCGGTGGACAACGCCGTGGTGCTGGAGCTGGGCTATGCCGGGCTGGGCACGGTGGCCGAGAACCACCACGTCTGCCCGATCCATCCCGAATACGCCGAGCTGCCGCCGCTGGTGGTGGACCCGGGCCGGGCGAAGGAGATGATCGAGGCCGCCGGCATGGGCAGCCACGAGTTCGAGCTGGTCTCGCTGGACGACGACTGGCAGTCGGCCACCTGCGACGCCATCGCCGCGCAGGTGCGCGACGCCGGGATCCGGGTGAAGCGCACGGTGCTGCCCGGCTCGACCTACTGGAACGACTGGACCAAGTTCCCCTGGTCGGGCACCGAGTGGAACATGCGCCCGCTGGGGGTGCAGATCCTCGCGCTGGCCTACCGCAGCGGGGAGGCCTGGAACGAGGCCGCCTTCTCGAACGCCGAGTTCGACGCCGAGCTGGCCCGGGCGCTGGCCATCGCCGATGCCGACGAGCGGCGCGAGGTGATGAAGCGGCTGGAGGAGATCCTGCAGGAGGAAGGGGTGCTGATCCAGCCCTACTGGCGCTCGATCTACCGCCACTTCGACCCCAGCGTGAAGGGCGCCGACATGCACGCGACCTTCGAGCATCACCACTACAAGTGGTGGATCGACGCCTGATCGCCCTCTGACCGGGCGCGCGGCACGGCCGCCGCGCGCCCCACCCCAGCGCCACCGGGAAGGGAGACGCCATGGGAAAGTTCATGCTGCGCCGCTTCGGGGTCATGATCCTGACCGCGCTGTGCCTGACCTTCGCGGTCTTCTACCTGACCAACCTCCCCCCCAACCTGGAGAAGCTGGCGAAATCCGAAGCCTCGGCGCGGATGACCGACGATGCCGTCGTCTCCTGGCTGGCCCGCAACGGCTATGACCGGCCGGTGCTGCTGCGCTATGGCGAATGGCTGGGGGTGGTGCCGGGCTGGACCGCGACCAGCGAGGCCGGCGTGGTCACCGGCCGCTGCGTGGCCCGCGCCGCCTCGCCCGAGGTCGCGCCGCGCTATTGTGGGGTCTTGCAGGGCTGGTGGGGCTATTCCTCGGTGTTCAAGGCCGATGTCGCCACCATCATCGCCCGCAGCCTGGGGCTGACCGGCTGGCTGATGTTCTGGGTGCTGGCGGTGATGGTGCCCTCCTCGCTGATCATCGGGGTGCTGTCGGGGATGCGCGAGGGCTCGCGGCTGGACCGCAGCCTCTCGACCTTCGCCATCGCCTCGACCGCCACGCCCGAATACGTCTCGGGCGTCATCCTGATCGTGCTCTTCGCCTCGGCCACCACCGGGATCTCGCCCATGCTGGCGGAGGCGGGCTGGATCTCGGGCCGCACCCTGTTCCAGGGCACCGCCACCAGCGCGATGGACAGGATCACCTTCTGGAACTTCGGCCTGCCGGTGATGACCATCGCGCTCTACGGCATCGGCTATATCGCCCGGATGACCCGCGCCTCGATGACCGAGGTGATGACCCAGCAGTATATCCGCACCGCGCGGCTCAAAGGGGTCAGCTTCCGCAACGTGGTGGTGAAGCACGCGCTGCGCAACGCGCTGATCGCCCCCTTCACGGTGATCATGCTGCAGTTCCCCTGGCTGCTGAACGGTGTGGTGATCGTGGAATCGCTCTTCAACTACAAGGGCTTCGGCTGGACGCTGGTGCAGGCCGCCGGCAACAACGACATCGAGCTGCTGCTGGGCTGTTCGGTGGTGGCCGTCTTCGTGGTGCTGGTGACGCAGCTCATCTCGGACATCGGCTATGTGTTCCTGAACCCCCGCATCCGGCTGGCCTGAGGAGGCGACGATGGAACCGCTGACCTGGACAGGCGCGATCGGACCCTACCTCGACCCGGTGATGCTGGCGCTGGCCGCCGGGCTGCTGATCGCGGTGGTGGCGCAGATCGTGCTGTCGTTCTTCGGCCCCGGCGGCGACGTGGCGCTGCGCGACGGCACCCTGGCCGCGCGCCGGCCGCTGTCGGACCACGCCGCCGCCGCCTCGCGCGGGCTGCTGACGGCGCTGCTGATCGGCGTGGTGGCCTATCTGGTACAGGGCTTCGTCCTGCCGGGGGCCGAGCGCAAGGGCATCATCGGCGCCATGGCGCTGCGGTTCTGGCCGGTCTGGCTGGCGCTGGCCGTCACCTTCGCGCTGTCGATCCGGTTCAGGCGGCACCTGGGGCTCTACGGCAAGCTGTTCGACAGCCCGGTGGGGATGATCGGCTACGGCATCGTGATGTTCTGGGTGTTCACCGCGCTTTTCGCCGACGTGATCATCACCGCCGACCCGCTGAGCCAGGTCTCGGGCATGAAGAACGTCCTGCCGGGAGAGCCCTGGCGGGGCCGCGAGGGCCTGTACTACCTGCTGGGCGGCGACAACCTGGCGCGCGACGTGTTCAGCCGCATGGTGATGGGCGCGCGCTCGGTGCTGTCCATCGCGCCGGCCGCCACCGCCTTCGCCTTCATGGTGGGGATCTCGCTGGGCCTGCCGGCGGGGTACTTCGGGGGGCGGCTGGACACGGTGCTGTCCTTCGCCGCCAACCTGGTGCTGGCCTTCCCGGTGATCCTGCTGTTCTACCTGCTGGTCACGCCCGAGATCCGGGTGACCGGCATCCCCACCGTGCTGGCCGCGGTGCTGTTCATCTTTCCGGTGCTGTTCCTCTGCGTGCTGTGGAACAGCCGGTTCTTCACCAACCCGCGGCGGCGCAACCTCTATCTGGCAGTGACGCTGGTGCTGGGGCTCTGGGCCTATTCCGGCCTCGCCTTCAACATGGACCCGCTGGGGGTCTGGTCGATGGACCCGAACCTCCTCAATGTCTTCGTCTCGGTGGTGTTCGTGAACGCGCCCACGGTGTTCCGCATCGTCCGCGGCCTGGTGATGGACATCAAGGCGAGGGACTACGTCTCCGCCGCCCAGACCCGCGGCGAGGGCCCGTGGTACATCATGCTGTGGGAGATCCTGCCCAACGCCCGCGGCCCGCTGATCGTGGATTTCTGCCTGCGCATCGGCTATACCACCATCCTCTTGGGCACGCTGGGCTTCTTCGGCCTGGGCGTCTCGCCGGAAAGCCCCGACTGGGGGTCCACCATCGATGACGGCCGGCGGCTCCTGTCCATCTACCCCCATCCCGCGGTGGTCCCCGCGCTGTCGCTGATGAGCCTGGTACTCGGCCTGAACCTGCTGGCCGACGGGTTGCGCGAAGAAAGCCTGCGGGACTGATGGCCCCCTGCCCTCCTCATCTTGGGGGAAATACTCCACGGGGGGTCCGGGGGGTGTGAAACCCCCCGGCCTCCGCCAGCCATGAAGGCGAGCCGATGACCGACTGGGATCCCACCAAGCCCATCCTCGAGATCGAGAACCTCTCGATCAGCTTCTTCACCCGGCTGCGCGAGATCCCGGCGGTGATGGATTTCTCCTGCACCGTGATGCCGGGCGAGGCGATGGGGCTGGTGGGGGAATCGGGCTGCGGCAAGTCCACCGTGGCGCTGGCGGTGATGCGCGATCTCGGCAAGACCGGCCGCATCGTCGGCGGCAAGATCCGCTTCAAGGGCCGCGACCTGACCGCCATGTCGGACGACGAGCTGCGCCAGATCCGCGGCAGCGAGATCGCGATGATCTATCAGGAGCCGATGGCCAGCCTGAACCCGGCGATGAAGATCGGCGCGCAGCTGGCCGAGGTGCCGATCATCCACCGGGGGATGGCCAGGGCCGAGGCCTGGGCCCGGGCGCGGCAGATCGTGGCGGACGTGCGGCTGCCCGACCCCGACCGGATCATGGCCTCCTATCCGCACCAGCTCTCGGGCGGGCAGCAGCAGCGCATCGTCATCGCCATGGCGCTGATGGCCGAACCCGCGCTTTTGATCCTCGACGAGCCCACCACCGCGCTGGACGTGACGGTGGAGGCCGGGATTGTCGATCTGGTCAAGGAACTGGGGCGCAAGTACGGCACCTCGATGCTGTTCATCAGCCACAACCTGGGCCTGGTGCTGGAGGTCTGCGACCGGCTCTGCGTGATGTATTCCGGCGAGGCGGTGGAGACCGGCAACGTGCGCGAGGTCTTCGATCGGATGCGCCATCCCTATACGCAGGCGCTGTTCCGCTCGATCCCGCTGCCGGGGGCGGACAAGAACGCCCGGCCGCTGGTCGCCATTCCCGGCAACTTCCCCCTGCCGCACGAACGCCCGCCGGGCTGCAACTTCGGCCCGCGGTGCAGCTATTTCGAGAAGGGGCGCTGCGATGCGGCCGAGGTGCCGATGTACCCGGTGCCCGGCGGCGACCGCCACGCCACCCGCTGCCTGCGCTGGGACGAGATCGACTGGGCCGCACCCCCTGATGCCGGCAAGACCATCGAGAAAACCCCGGTGGGCGACGTGGTGCTGCGGCTGGAGGATCTGAAGAAATACTACTCGGTGGGCAGTTCCGCCTTCGGCGGCGGCGAGCGGCGGGTGGTCAAGGCCAACGAGACGCTGAGCTTCGAGGCGCGCGAGGGCGAGACGCTGGCCATCGTGGGCGAATCGGGCTGCGGCAAGTCGACCTTCGCCAAGGTGCTGATGGGGCTGGAGACCGCGACCTCGGGCAAGATCGTGCTCTACAACCAGGACATCCAGGACACGCCCATCGAGAAGCGCGGCACCGACACCGTGTCCTCGGTGCAGATGGTGTTCCAGAACCCCTTCGACACCCTGAACCCCTCGATGTCCGTGGGCCGGCAGATCGTGCGGGCCTTGGAGATCTTCGGCGAGGGCGCCAGCGACGCCGAGCGCGAGGCGCGCATGCTGGAACTCCTCGACCTGGTGAAGCTGCCCCGCGCCTTCGCCGAGCGGATGCCGCGGCAGCTCTCCGGCGGGCAGAAGCAGCGGGTGGGCATCGCCCGGGCCTTCGCGGGGGGCGCCAAGGTGGTGGTGGCGGACGAGCCGGTCTCGGCGCTGGATGTCAGCGTGCAGGCCGCGGTCACCGACCTGCTGATGGACATCCAGCGCAAGAACCGCACCACGCTTTTGTTCATCAGCCACGACCTGTCGATTGTCCGCTACCTCTCGGACCGGGTGATGGTGATGTACCTCGGCCATGTGGTGGAGCTGGGCAGTACCGACCAGGTGTTCAGCCCGCCCTACCATCCCTATACCGAGGCGCTGCTCTCCGCCGTGCCCATCGCCGACACCCATGTGGAGAAGAAGCGCATCGTGCTGGAGGGCGACATCCCCTCGGCGGTGAACCCGCCGCCGGGCTGCCCGTTCCAGACCCGCTGCCGCTGGAAGGTGCGGGTGCCTGGCAACCTCTGCGAGACCGAGATGCCCCCCACGCAGGAGGTCGCCCCCGGCCACCGCATCAAGTGCCACCTCTCGGCCGAGGTGCTGGCCACGATGGAGCCGGTGATCCGCATCGCGGCGGAATAGGCGCAAGGGCCCGCGCCCCGGCGATCACGACGCCGTGATCGCGCCTGCCCGGTCGGCGGACAATTCCCGACTGCAACAATCAGGCATTGACCCGTGAGGATTTGCGGGCATAAACGGGGCGATAAACCTGACAAGGGAGGTCAACAATGCGCCTGTCCGTCATCGCCCTCGCGCTGGGCTCGCTCGCGGTTCCCGCGCTTGCGCAGGAGGTGAACGTCTATTCCCACCGCCAGCCGGAGCTGCTGCAACCGCTGGTCGACGCCTTCACCGCCGAGACCGGGATCCCCGTCAACGTGGCCTTCGTGGACCAGGGCATGGCCGAGCGGCTGGTGGCCGAGGGCGACCGTTCGCCCGCCGACCTGGTGATGACCGTGGACATCGCCCGGCTGATGCAGATCGTGAACGCCGGCGTGACCCAGCCCGTGCAGTCGGACGTGCTGGAGGCCAACATCCCCGCCGAGCTGCGCGACCCCGAGGGCCACTGGTTCGGCCTGACCGCGCGCGCGCGCATCGTCTATGCCTCCAAGGAGCGGGTGGCGGACGGCGAGGTGACCACTTACGAGGATCTGGCCTCGGACAAGTGGCGCGGCCGGATCTGCCTGCGCTCGGGCACCAACGACTACAACGTCGCCCTGCTGGGCGCCTATATCGCCCACCACGGCGAGGAGGCGGCCAAGACCTGGGCCGAGGGGCTGAAGGCCAACCTCGCCATCAAGCCTGCCGGTGGCGACCGCGATCAGGTCAAGGGCATCTGGTCGGGCCAGTGCGACATCTCGCTGGGCAACACCTATTACATGGGCCAGATGCTGGCCTCGGAAGAGCAGAAGCAATGGGCGGATTCGGTCAACATCGTCTTCCCCACCTTCGAGGGCGGCGGCACCCACCTGAACATCTCGGGCGTGGCGATGACCAAATCGGCCCCGAACCGCGACGCGGCGCTGCAGTTCATGGAATGGCTGTCCTCGGATGAAGCCCAGCGCATCTATGCCGAGACCAACCACGAATTCCCGGTGAAGCCCGGCGTGGCGCGGTCGGAGCTGGTCAGCAGCTGGGGCGAGTTCGCCCCCGATTCCATCGGCCTGGCCGAGGTGGCCAAGGCCCGCGCCGCGGCGCTGCGGATCATGGAAGAAATCAACTTCGACGGCTGAACCGTCGGGCAGGAAGGCCGACTTCCGGGCGGGGCGGGTGGCGACACCCGCCCCTTTCCTTCTGGCCGCCGGCTTGCCCGGTGCCGCGGCGCAGGGCTAGATGGAGAGGTTGCGAGGGAGACCGGA
Source organism: Paracoccaceae bacterium (assembly GCA_037190175.1). GTDB lineage: Bacteria > Pseudomonadota > Alphaproteobacteria > Rhodobacterales > Rhodobacteraceae > JBBCJM01. The sequence continues at coordinate 27,205 of JBBCJM010000044.1, forward strand.
TGAGCCGCCAGAAGATCATCATCGACACCGACCCCGGGCAGGACGACGCCGTGGCGATCCTGCTGGCGCTGGCCTCGCCCGAGGTCGAGGTGCTGGGGATCACCGCGGTGGCCGGCAACGTGCCGCTGCCGCTCACCCAGCGCAACGCCCGCATCGTCTGCGAGCTGGCCGGGCGGCGCGACGTGCCGGTCTTCGCCGGCTGCGACCGGCCGCTGATCCGCCGCCTGGTCACCGCCGAGAACGTCCACGGCAAGAGCGGGCTGGATGGCCCGCAGCTGCCCGACCCCACCATGCCGCTGCAATCGCAGCACGGGGTGGAGTTCATCATCGACACCCTGCGGCGGGAGCCCGCGGGCTCGGTCACCCTCTGCCCCATCGGGCCGTTGACCAACATCGCGAGCGCCTTCCACCGCGCCCCCGACATCGTGCCGCGGGTCGCGCGGATCGTGCTGATGGGCGGGGCCTATTTCGAGGTGGGCAACGTCACCCCGGCCGCCGAGTTCAACATCTATGTCGACCCCGAGGCCGCCCGCATGGTGTTCGGCGCCGGGGTGCCGCTGGTGGTGATGCCGCTGGACGTGACCCACAAGGCGCTGACCAGCCGGCCCTGGGTCGAAGGGGTCCGCGGCCTCGGCACGCCCGTGGGCCGGATGGTGGCGGAATGGACCGACTTCTTCGAACGCTTCGACGTGGCGAAATACGGCAGCCATGGCGCCCCCCTGCACGACCCCACGGTGATCGCCTGGCTGATCCGGCCCGACCTCTTCACCGGCCGCGAGATCAACGTGGAGATCGAGGTGCAGTCCGACCTGACGCTGGGGATGACCGTGGCCGACTGGTGGGGCGTGACCGACCGGCCGCGCAACGCGCTCTTCATGGGCGGGATCGACGCGCCCGCCTTCTTCGACCTGCTGACCGAGCGGCTGGCCCGGCTATGACCGCTCGCCCGCGCATCGCGCTGGTCGGGCTGGGGATGGCGGTGACGCCCCACGCCCGGGGGCTGATGGATCTGGCCGACCGGGTGGAGGTCGCCCATGCCTTCAGCCCCTCGGCGGCCCGGCGCGCGGCCTTCGCGCGGGAGTTCCCGTTTCCGCTCTGCGACCGGCTCGAGACCATCCTCGATGATCCCACGGTGCAGGCGGTGGCGGTGCTGACCCCGGCCAATACCCACCGCGACATCGCGCTGGCCTGCGCCCGGGCCGGCAAGCATGTGCTCCTGGAAAAGCCGCTGGAGATCACCACCGCCCGGGCCGAGGACCTGGTGCGGGGCTGCCGGGAGGCGGGCGTGCAGCTGGGCATTGTGCTGCAACACCGCTTCCGCCCCGCGGCGCTGCGCGCGGCCGAGGTGCTGGCCTCCGGCGCGATGGGCGCGGTGGTCGGCGCCTCGGCCCGCATCCGCCTCTGGCGCCCGCAGTCCTATTACGACGAGCCCGGGCGCGGCACCTTGGCGCGCGACGGCGGCGGCGTGCTGATGTCGCAGGCGATCCATACCCTGGACCTGATGCTCAGCCTGACCGGCCCGGTGGCACAGGTCACCGGCTATGCCGGCACCACGCCGCTCCACCGGATGGAGACCGAGGACATGGTCTGCGCCGCCGTCCGCTTCGCCAATGGCGCGCTGGGAACCATCGACGCCACCACCGCCGCCTTCCCCGGCGCGCCGGAGGAGATCGCGCTGGCCTGCGAAGGCGGCGGCATCCTGCTGCGCGGGGCGGAACTGGAGATCCGCACTCGCGACGGCCGGCAGGAGCGGATCGAGCCCGACCGCACCCCCGGCGGCAGCGGCGCCGACCCGATGGCCTTCCCCCACCACGCCCACCGCGCGGTGATGGCCGATTTCGTCGAGGCGCTGGCCACCGGCCGCCCGCCCAAGGTGACGGGGGAAGAGGCGCTGAAGGTCCACCGCCTGATCGACGCCCTGATCGCAACCGCCCGCACCGGCACCCCCGTGACCCTTGACCCCGCCCCCGGAACGCCCTAGGTCACGCAAGGCTCCGGCGGGTTGGCGGAGAGGTTACGCAGCGGATTGCAAATCCGTGAAGACCGGTTCGATTCCGGTACCCGCCTCCATGAATCCCGCCAGGATACGGATACTGCACGGGCCCCCGGGGCTGATGGCGATCAGACCGTATCCACCACCCGGCCCATGACCGCGGCGGTGTCGGTCCAGGTGGGCAGGCGGTGGCCCTCGGCGGTGGCCCGGGCGGCCATCCGGGCGCGCAGGGCGGGGTCGGACAGCAGGCGGCGCAGGGCTTGTGCGAAGGCCGCGGCGTCATCCACCGGCACGATCAGGCCGCAGCCGGGCGGCACCGTCTCGGGCACCGCGCCGCCGGCGCAGGTGACGATGGGCAGGCCGTGGCCCAGCGCCTCGCCGAAGACCATGCCGTAGCCCTCGAACCTTGTCGCCAGGGCGAAGAGGCCGGCCTGCCGGTAGAGGCCGCGCAGCTCGTCCCCGCCGACCTCGCCGCGCAGGGCGATCCTGCCGGCCAGGCCCAGCGTTTCGACCTGCGCCATCAGCGCGTCCCGCACCGCCGGGTCGTGGGGGCCGCCCACGATCTGCGCCTGCCACGGCAGGTCGGCGACCGCCGCCAGCGCCGCCACCAGCACGTCGTGCCCCTTGCGCCGGGCCAGCAGACCCACCGAGAGGATCAGCGGCGGCTCTACCGGCCTCCGCACCGGATCGGGCGGGGGAAAGCCGGGGGGCGCGATGCTGATCGCGTCCGGCGCCACGCCGAAATCCGCCGCCAGCAGGCGGGCGGTGAGCGGCGAGGGCACCACCACATGCGCGGCCAGCGCCAGGTTGGCGGCCTCGCGCGCCAGCAGCATCCGGGCCGTGTCGGCGGGCAGGCCGGTCTCCAGCCCCACCGGATGGTGGATCATGGCGACCAGCGGCGCGCGCACCTGCGCCAGCCCGGCGGTGTCGATCCCGCCATAGACCAGCCCGTCCAGGATCAGCGGCCGGTCGGGCGGCAGCGCCGCCAGCACCCGCACGGTTTGCGACATGTCCACAGGCGTGGGCAGCGGAAAGCCGTCCGGCAGTTGCATATGTTCCACATCCCGGCCCTGCGCCCGCATGGCCAGCAGCAGGGACTTCTCGTAGATGTAGCCGCCCGTGCGGCGATGGATGTCGCCGGGGATGGCGAAGGCCGCGGCGCGCAATCCTACCTCCGCAACTGCTCGGGGCCGTAGATGCGCAGCACCGCGCGCTCCACCCCCTCCACCGCGACATAGCCGAGGCTGGCGGTCAGAGCCATCACCGCCACCGCCGACCACAGCATGTTGTAGGCCGAGGTCGAGGCGGTCAGCGCCATCAGCCCACCCATGCCGATGCCGGTGGCCAGCCACTCGGCGGTGGTCGCCGCCAGCACCGCCGCCGGCACCGCCATCCGGGCCGAGGCGAAGAAGGCCGGCAGCATCGCCGGCAGCTGCGCGTGCCGCAGCCGCGCCCAGCGCCCGGCGGAATAGGTGGAGAACACGTCCTGCACCTGCCCCGGGGTGCGCCGCAGCCCGCCCAGGCAGGCGACCAGGGTGGGGAAGAAAATCATCACGGCGACGATGGCGATGGTGCCCGCGGCGCCGCGGCCCAGCGCCAGCACGATCAGCGGCGCGGTGGTGACGATGGGGACCGAGCGCAGGGCGATGGCCACCGGCATGACCGGCGCCGCCGCCCCCGGCACCAGCACCAGCCCGGCCGCCAGCCCGGCGCCGAGCGCGAGGCCCGCGACATAGCCCGGCACGGTCAGCACCATGGTCTGCCACCAGGCGAAGGCCAGCGTGGCGCGGTTTTCGGCGACGGCGAGGTACTGCCAGACGTCCCCCGGCCGCTTGGCGAAGAAGGGATTGAGGCCGAAGCCGTCCATCAGCCCCTGCCACAGCGCCAGAACCACCACGGTCACCAGCACCCAGCGCAGCGCCGTCCGCCAGGGCCGGGGGCGTTCGGCCGCCTCCGGCCGGGTCATCAGCACCGCCGCCGGCGCCACCGCCAGCCGCCGCCCCAGCGCCCCCAGCGCAGCATAGGCCAGGATCGAGACGCCCGAGGCCACGGTCGCCAGCGCCCAGAGCCCGGGTACGTCCAGCGCCCGCATGGCGCGGATGGTCAGCACGCCCAGCCCCCGCTCGGCCCCGGTGAACTCGCCCACCATGGCGCCCAGGAAGGCGGCGGGGGCGGCGATCTGGAGGCCCGCCACCAGATAGGGCAGGCAGGCATGGATGCGGATGCGCAGGAACTCGGCCAGCCGGCCCTGGCCATAGCTCTTCACCAGGTCGAACCAGCTTTCCGGCGCGGCGCGCAGGCCCACCAGCAGGGGCAGGTAGGTGGTATAATAGACCGCCAGCGCCGCCAGCGTCACCTGCGGCCCCTGCCCCGGGCCGTAGAGCACCCGCAGCACCGGGCCGGTGGCGACCAGCGGCAGGCAGAAGACCAGCAGCGCCAGCGCGCCGATCAGCCGCTCGGCCCGCGGGATCACCAGCGCCAGGAAGGCCAGCCCCACCGCAGCGAGGTTGCCCAGCAGGAACCCCAGCGCCGCTGCCCCGGTGGTCACCACCGTGGCCCGCAGCACCAGCCCGGCATGGGCCATGAGCCACTCCACCACCTGCGAAGGGGCGGCCAGCAGCCACTCGGCCGCCGGCAGCCGGCCGGCCAGTTCCCACAGCGCCAGCACCGCCAGCAGTCCCAGCACCCCCCGGGCGGCCGGGGCCACGGCCAGCGCCGTCACTCCGCCTTACCCCATTTTCTTGCGCCCGATGCGGTGAGAAGCTGCGGGGGCGCAGGCAAGGCGGGTATGGTTGTCATTCGTGCTGTCCTCGCTGGCTCTGGCGGCTGAGCCGCCCGCCTTGCCGCCCTTGAACGACCGCTGATT
>JBBCJM010000045.1:0-7870 GCA_037190175.1 Paracoccaceae bacterium
CCGCGTGAGCGCGGTCAGCACCGCCAGACCCAGCGCCGCCGCCAGAAGCGCGGTGACCGCCAGGTCCACCGCCATCAGAACCTCACCCACGTCCACCACCCCGGCACAGCTTTTCGGGCAACCTAGGCGGGAATGGATTAACGGGGTCTTAACCGCGCAGCGGGGTCAGGCGTTGGGAAGGTTCTCGCCCAGCGAGCCCTCGTCCTGCACCACCAGCGCCTCGGCGGGCCAGACCACCTCGACGATGGCGCCGCAGCGTTCGGGCCGCTCGTTGCTCATCAGGAAGGGGTCGGCGCCGTTGGAGAAGGACATCTCGGCCCCGGTGCGCTCCAGGAGCGTCTTGGCGATGAAGAGGCCGAGGCCCATCCCCTCGTACCCCGGCCGCCGGTCCCCGTCCTGCGGGCCGCGGCGGGGGCGCAGGAAGGGGTCGCCGATCCGGCCCAGCAGGTGGGTGGGATAGCCCTCGCCGTCGTCGACGATGGTCACCGAAAGCCGGGTCTCGGTCCATTCCACATCGACCCAGACCCGGGCGCGGCCGAAGTCCACCGCGTTCTGGATCAGGTTGCGCAGCCCGTGGATCAGCTCGGGCCGGCGCTGGATCAGCGGCTGGCGCTCGGGCCCCTCCGGGCCGGGGGCGATGGAAAAGACCACCTGCTTGCCGCGGGACAGATGCGGCTCGGCCGCCTCGCGCACCACGGCACCGAAGGGGGCGCGGCGCAGGTGCAGGTCGTCCTTCCCCGCCCGGCCCATGGACCGCAGGATGTCGCGGCAGCGGTCGGCCTGGTCGCGGATCAGTTGCGCGTCGTCGCGCAGGTCGGGCTGGTCGGCCAGTTCCTCGATCATCTCGGCGCTGACCAGCTTGATGGTGGCCAAGGGCGTGCCCAGCTCATGCGCCGCCGCGGCCACCACCCCGCCCAGATCGGTCAGCTTCTGCTCGCGCGCGAGCGCCATCTGGGTGGCCAGCAGCGCCTGGCGCATGGAACGGATCTCGGCCGCGATGCGGTGGGAATAGAGGCCCAGGAACAGGATGCCGATCAGGATCGCCACCCAGAACCCGAATTCGAACAGCGGCGGCACCTGCAGCTCGCGCCCGTCGGCGAAGCGCAGCGGCAGGTTGACCAGCATGACGGCCGAGACCAGCAGCACCGCGCAGAGGCCGATGAAGACCGTGGTGCGCAGTTGCAGCGCCGAGGCCGAGATCACCACCGGCGCGAGGATCAGCAGCGCGAAGGGATTGGTCAGCCCCCCGGTGAGGAACAGCAGAAGCGCCAGCTGCGTCAGGTCGAACAGCAGCACGACCATCGCCTCGCCCTCGGACAGGCGCTTGTTCTCGGGGAAGACGAAGATCGAGACCAGGTTGGCGATGATCGCCGCGCCCACCACCAGGAAACAGGGGCCGAGCGGCAGTTGCAGCCCCAGCCAGCGATGGGCCACGGTCAGCGCGGCCAGTTGCCCGCCGATCGCCATCCAGCGCAGCAGGATCAGGGTGCGCAGGCGGACGCTGTCCTGCCCCGCCTCGTCCAGGACCACGCGCGGGCTGGGTGAAATCATCGCATTGCCCCCGCGCGGTGCATGGCCTAACTGCCCATATGCTAGGATGGGCCGCGGGCTGCGGCAATGCCGGCAAGGGGAGAGGGCGGGATGAATACGCGGATCTTGGCAGGGGTTGCGGTGGTCGCCGTGGTGGCGGGGCTGGGCGGCACGATCTGGAAGATCATGGCCGACCGCTCCGCCGATCCCTTCGCGCAATGCCGGGCGGGGCAGGTGGCGGGCGGCGATATCGGCGGACCCTTCACGCTGGTCGACCACGACGGCCGCACGGTGACCGACAGGGACGTGATCACCGGCCCGACGCTGGTCTATTTCGGCTATACCTTCTGCCCCGATGTCTGCCCGCTGGACAATCAGCGCAATGTCGAGGCCGCCGACATTCTGGAAGAGATGGGAATCGGGGTCACCCCGGTATTCATCACCGTCGATCCCGCCCGCGACACGCCCGAGGTGATGAAGAGCTATGTCGACAACATGGACCCCCGGATGATCGGGCTTTCGGGAACCGAGGAACAGATCCGCGCCGCGGCCCAGGCCTACAAGACCTTCTACAAGATCGCCGACCCCTCGGAGGAGTTCTATCTGGTCGAGCACATGACCTTCACCTATCTGATGACGCCGCAGCACGGCTTCATGGATTTCTTCCGCCGCGAGATGGAGCCCGAGGAAATGGCCCGCCGCGTGGCCTGCTATGTCGAAGCCTCCTGACGGAGGCAAATTGACGCTGCGCCCGGTTGCACCTAGCCTTGGCGGCGCCGAGACTGGCCAGGGAAGGGAGCCCAGCATGACCGAGGACATCGCGGCCGAACTGGGGCCGGACCGCACGCTCTTGCTGGTGGACGACGACGAGCCGTTCCTGAAACGGCTGGCCCGCGCCATGGAAAAGCGCGGTTTCCTGGTCGAGACCGCGGGCAGCGTGGCGGCGGGCAAGGCGGCGGCGCTGGCGCGGCCGCCGGCCTATGCGGTGGTGGACCTGCGGCTGGAGGACGGCAACGGGCTCGACGTGGTGGAGACCCTGCGCGAGCGGCGGCCGGATTGCCGGATCGTGGTGCTGACCGGATACGGCGCGATCGCCACCGCGGTGGCGGCGGTCAAGATCGGGGCCACCGATTACCTCTCGAAACCCGCCGACGCCAACGAGGTGACCAATGCGCTGCTGTCGCGCACCGCGACCCTGCCCCAGCCGCCGGAAAATCCGATGTCGGCCGACCGGGTGCGCTGGGAACATATCCAGCGGGTTTACGAGATGTGCGACCGCAATGTCAGCGAAACCGCCCGGCGGCTGAACATGCACCGGCGGACTTTGCAGCGGATCCTCGCCAAGCGCAGCCCGAAGTAGGGAAATCGCCAATTCGGAAGGATCGCCTGCCGTTTCTGGCATATTGTAATTGCCCTATCCGAATGTATAGTGCCGCCACTCCCCCGGAACAGGAAGGGCTACGGCATTGGACATCAATCTCAACGAGCTTTCGCTGAAGGAACTGCGCGACCTTCAGGGACAGGTCACCAGGGCGATCGGCAGTTTCGAGGACCGCCGGATGAAGGCCGCGCTGGCCGAGCTGGAGGGCAAGGCGCGCGAGCTGGGCTATAGCCTCGCCGATCTGGCCAAGCTGGGCGGGTCGAAATCGAGATCGAGCTCGGTGGCGAAATACGCCAACCCCGCCAATCCCGCCGATACCTGGACCGGCCGCGGCCGCAAGCCGCGCTGGTTCACCGAGGCGCTGGCCGCGGGCAGGAAGCCCGGCGACATGGCGGTCTGATCCGTCAGGCGGCCTGCGCCAGCCAGTTGAGAAACGCCCGGACCTGCGGCCGCGCCGGTCCGGGCGGCGTCACCACGAAATAGGCCGGCAGCGTGTCGCGGCTGTCGCACACCGCCACCAGCCGCCCCGCGGCGATGTCGTCGGCCAGCAGCGCCCGGCTTTCCACCACCAGCCCGAAACCCTGCCGCGCGGCGGCGATGGCCAGCGTCTCGTCCGAGATCTCGGTCGACGACAGGGCCGCGGGGTCCAGCCCCAGGCTGCGCAGATAGTCGTCCTGCTCGGGCCAGTTGCGGGCCAGCACCCAGTCCATGGCCGCCATCTCGGCCGCGGTCAGGCTCGCGCGCCCCGCCATCAGCGCAGGCGCCCCCGCCACCATCAGCCCGGCCGAGGCCAGGAACCGCGCGCCGACCCCGGGCCAGCGGCCCTTGCCATAGCGGATCGCCAGGTCCATCCCCTCGCGCCGCAGGTCCACCACCCGGCTGTCGGGATGCAATGACAGGCCGATCTCGGGGTGGCGGGCCCAGAACTGCCGCAGCCGCGGCATCAGCCATTGCGCCGCGAAACTCGCCGTCAGGCTGATGCGCACCGGACGGTCGGCATCGGACTGCCGCAGGCTGGCCACGCCCGCGGCGATGGCGCCGAAGCCCTCGTCCAGCGCCTGCGCCAGCCGGGCGCCGTCCGCGGTCAGCGCCACCGCGCGCCCCGCCCGCGCGACCAGCGCCCGGCCCAGATGCTCCTCCAGCGCGCGCACCTGCTGGGCCACCGCGGCATGGGTCACGTTCAGCAGCCGGGCGGCGGCGGAATAGCCCCCGGCCTGCGCCACGGCCTGGAAGGCGCGCAGCGCGGTCAGGGGCGGCATCTCGCGCCAATCCACGGCCATCTGTCAGCTCACCTTACAGATCGGAAAACTTCCTGACTCGGGTTATCGCCCGGATCGGGGCAATATCCCAGCATGAACCGCGCCAAGGCGCCATCGGCAGCGAGGAGCGATTGCCATGACCATGCTGACCCTGATCCGCGACCGGCTGCTGTACCGGCAGACGCGCACCCGGCAGCTGCGCGAGCTGCGCGGCCTGGCCGAGATGGACGACCGGATGCTTTCCGACATCGGCATCGACCGCAGCACCGCGCGGCGGCTGTTGCAGCAGGCGCTGGACGCGCCCGCCGCCCCGGCCGCGAGGCCCCGCTACCGCGCCGCGCTGGGCCTGAGGCCGTGACCCGGCCCGGGCCGCTCCATGGAGGAAAGATCATGTTACAGATACTCGCCGATGTCCTGATGATCGCCACCCGGCAGAACCCCCGCCGGCCGGCCCCCGACCACCGCCGCCGCCACGAGGAGGAAGAGGCGCACCGCCGCCGCGTCTGGTCGCTGATCGCCGGGATCAGGTACTAGTGCAGGCCGCCAGCAGCGCGGCGTGCCGCGCCACATAGTCCGCCCGCACCTCGGCGGGCGGGCGCAGGCGGATCTCCAGCCCCGCGACCAGCGCCCGGTCGCAGCGCCCGAACAGCCGGTCGGATTCCGCCTCCGAAAACCCGGCGATCCGGGTGGCCTCCATCCAGGCCGAGACCCTGTCGGCCGCCTTGATCGCCTTCTTGATCGGCGCGGGCAGCACCGCCGGCAGGCCGAAGCGCAGATGCACCGCCGCCGCCAGCCGGGCGTCGAGCTCGCCGTAGCCCTGCCCGATGGCGGCCTTCACCGGGCTGATCATGTCGCCCAGCACGTATTCCGGCGCATCGTGCAGCAGCGCCGCCAGCCGCCAGCGCGCGGGCGCCGCGGGGTTCATCCGGGCGAAGAGCGCCTCCACCAGCAGCGAATGCTCGGCCACCGAATAGGGCCAGTCCCCCCGCGTCTGCCCGTTCCAGCGGGCCACGAAGGCCAGGCCATGGGCGATGTCCTCCACCTCCACGTCCAGCGGCGCCGGGTCCAGCAGGTCCAGCCGCCGGCCGGAGAGCATCCGTTGCCAGGCGCGGAGGGGGCGTTTGCTCACGGCTTTGATCCTTCCTGCTTGATCAAGGGCGGAATGCCGGCCGCATAATCAACCATCACTTGACTAAGGCTTCCATGTTGTTCTCATGATTCCGCTCGCTTGATCAAGGCGACGGGGGAGAGCGGGATGCAGAGGGAGGCGGGACACTGGGTGCGGCAGATCGAGGGCTACAGGGCCTTCGTTCCCCATCACCTGCCGCCTTCGCCCCCGATCGAATTCGACGACGAACTGACCACCCTGCTGTCCCGGGCCGACCGCGCGCTGGGCCGGCTGGACGGGTCGGTGGAGGCTTTGCCCAACGCCGAACTGTTCGTGTTCATGTATGTCCGCAAGGAGGCCGTGCTTTCCAGCCAGATCGAGGGAACCCAGGCATCGCTGGGCGACGTGCTGGAGGTCGAGGCCAGACTTTTCGATCCGATGCGCCCCGACGACACCGAGGAAATCCTCAACTACGTGGCCGCGCTGAACCACGGGCTGCGGCGGCTGGAAGAACTGCCGCTGTCCCTGCGCCTGCTGCGCGAGATCCATGCGCGGCTGATGGCGGGCGTTCGGGGCCACCACGCCACGCCAGGCGAATTCCGGCGCAGCCAGAACTGGATCGGCGCCGCGGGGGCGACGCTCAATATGGCGACCTTCGTTCCGCCCCCGCCCCATGCCCTGCCCGATCTGCTGGCCGAATTCGAACGCTATCTGCACGATGACGACAAGTTGCCGCTGCTGGTGCAACTCGGCCTCATCCACGCGCATTTCGAAACGTTGCACCCGTTTCTGGACGGCAACGGCCGGATGGGCCGGCTGCTGATCACCTTCTGCCTGTGCCAGCGGCAGGTCCTGTCAAAGCCGGTGCTCTACCTGTCCCATTACTTCAAGCGCCATCGCGCGCGATATTACGACCTGCTGCAGGCCACTCGGACAGAAGGCGATTGGGAGGCGTGGCTGAAGTTCTTCCTGCGCGGCGTGGCCGAGGTGGCGGACGAGGCCGCGGCCACCGCGCGGCGGATCGTGGCGCTGCGCGAGGATCATCGCAACACCCTGATCGGCGAACTGGGGCGCGGTGCGGCAAACGGGCTGAAGCTGCTGGAGTCGCTCTATCAGCGGCCCTATTTCTCGGTGGCGCAGGTAGCCGAGCTGCTGAACGTGTCCACCCAGGCGGCCAATACGCTGACCGACCGGATGCTGGGCCTGGGGCTGGTCGGCGAGATCACCGGAAACCGTCGCAACCGCGTCTTCCGCTATGACGCCTATGTGGCGCTTTTCCAGGACTGAAGGGCATCGCCGCAACAAATCTGCAACCAAATCGCGCCCCGCGCGTTTCCCCCTTGACCGTGAGCAGAGGGGCGCGAGGACGCCATGACACGTTTCCTGATTGCCGCAGCCGTGCTGGCCCTGCCTTTCGGCGGGCCCGCCGTGGTGCAGCCGACCGAGCCGGTGCCGGGCTTCGAACTGCCGCTCGCCCTGCGCGAGTTGGACCGCCAGACGCGGGTGGGGGCCTCGCTGGCGCCCTCCGACGCGTTCTGCGACCATCGCGACGTGGTGGCCGCCTCACTGGCCGAGGACTATCTGGAGGAGGTGGTCGAGACCGCGGGGATACCGGGCGGGCGGATGCTGGAGCTCTGGGCCTCCGAGGACGCCGGCACCTGGACGCTGGTCTATCACCGCGCGGACGGGGTGGCCTGCGTGGCGGATTACGGCGAGGGCTGGATGCCCTCGGCCCCGCCGCATCCCCTGATGGCGGCGACGGGGCTGGCGGTCTGATTGCCGCGGCGGATGGCGCGTGCTATCTGGCCCGCGCATCCGAACCGAGGCAGGAGCCGCCCGCATGACCGCCGATCACGTCGTCAAGGACATCACGCTGGCCGATTTCGGCCGCAAGGAACTGACGATCGCAGAGACCGAGATGCCGGGCCTGATGGCCTGCCGCGAGGAATTCGGGGCCGCGAAGCCGCTCAGGGGCGCGCGCATCGCCGGGTCGCTGCACATGACGATCCAGACCGGCGTGCTGATCGAGACGCTGAAGGCGCTGGGGGCCGAGGTCCGCTGGGCGTCGTGCAACATCTTCTCCACCCAGGACCACGCCGCCGCCGCCATCGCCGCCAGCGGCACCCCGGTCTTCGCGGTGAAGGGCGAGAGCCTGGAGGAATACTGGGACTATACCGACCGGATCTTCCAGTTCGCCGAAGGCACCTGCAACATGATCCTCGACGACGGCGGGGACGCGACGCTCTATATCCTGCTGGGCGCGCGGGTGGAGGCGGGGGAGGCTGACCTGATCGCGGTGCCGACCAGCGACGAGGAGGCCTGCCTCTACAACCAGATCCGCAAGCGGCTGGCCGCCAGCCCCGGCTGGTTCACCCGGCAGCGCGCCGGGATCCGCGGCGTGTCGGAGGAAACCACCACCGGCGTGCATCGCCTCTACGAGCTGCACAAGCAGGGCCTGCTGCCCTTCCCGGCGATCAACGTCAACGACAGCGTGACGAAATCGAAGTTCGACAACAAGTACGGCTGCAAGGAATCGCTGGTGGACGGCATCCGGCGGGCCACCGACACGATGATGGCCGGCAAGGTCGCCGT
>JBBCJM010000046.1:0-6100 GCA_037190175.1 Paracoccaceae bacterium
ATCGGTTCGAGGAACCGCTGGCTTGGGGGCGCGAAGCCCCCGGCGCTTGCCACCAAGTCCAACCGGAACAGCTTCTCGCGCCCGCTAGCCCCCCGCACCAGCGTCAGCCGCGTGGGCGCCACGCCAAGGGCGCGGGCCAGCAGCAGCCGCACGGCCTCGTTCGCCCTGCCGTCCACCGGCGGGGCGTTGACGCGGGCGGTCAGGCGGCCGTCATGGGCCAGTTCCAGCCCCTCGGCCCGGGCGCGGGGCTGCACGCGCAGGGCGAAGGTGGCGCCGGGGCGGGCGAGGTGGCTGAGGTCGGTCATGGCCGGAACAAAACCCCTCGGCGGCCGGTTGCGCAAGGCCCCGGGCGGGATTGGCGTTTCCCCGCCCCGGGGCTATCCTGTGGCCGAGGAGTTTCCCCATGCGCCGCCCCCTGATCCTTGCCGGCCTCGCCCTGCTCGCCGCCTGCGGCACCCCGCAGGAACGCTGCATCCAGCGCGAGACGCGCGACCTGCGCACGCTGAACCGGCTGATCGCCGAGACCGAGGGCAACCTCGCCCGCGGCTATGCGCTGGAGCAGGTGACGGTCTGGGACGACTACTGGAGCACCTGCCTGCGACCGCAGCCGCCGGGCGAGGACGGGGTACGCCCGCCGCCGGTGCCCGAGCCCTGCCTGCGCGAGCGCGCGCGCACCGAGACCCGGCCGCGCGCGATCGACCTCAACGCCGAGCGGGCCAAGCTGGTCTCGATGCAGGAGCGGCGGCGGGATCTGTCGCGGGCGGCCGAGCGGTCGGTGGCCCAGTGCCGGGCGCAGTTCCCGGAGTGATCACCAGGCGGGTGCGCCGCCCCCTTCGCGCAGCGACCGCCCGCCGTCCAGCACCAGCACCTGCCCGGTCATGAAGCCCGAGGCGTCGGAGGCGAGGTACTGCACCGTCTCGGCCAGTTCCGCGGGGGCGGCGATGCGGCCCAAGGGCGTGGCCTCGACGATGGCGGGGCGGAAGTCGGGATGTTCGCGGATCTGCGCCTGCAGGCTGGCGCTCATCACCGAGCCGAAGGCGATGCAGTTCACCCGGATCCCCTTCGGCGCCAGCGCCAGGGCCATGGAGCGGGTCATCTGCTCGACCGCCGCGGTGCTGATCGCATAGCCCAGCAGTTCCGCCTGCCCCCGCGGCGCGGCGGTGGAGGAGAGGTTGACCACCGTCCCCGCCGGCCCCTCCTGCCTCGTGCGTTCGGCCTGCGCGATCATCCGCCGCGCCGCCATCTGGGTGAGCCGCAGCGCGGGGATGAGGTTCATCTGCCACAGCAGGTCCACGTTGTCCTTCGCGGGGTCCAGCGCGTCCGACGCCGCGAAGACCCGCGCCGCGTTCACCACCACGTCCACCCGGTCGAAGGCGTCCACCGTGGCGGACAGCAGGTTGGCGATGGTCAGCCGTTCCCGCAGGTCGCCGCCGAAGATCCGCACCGCGCCCTCGGCCCGCGCGGCCTCGCCGAACTCGGCCTCCAGCCGCGGCTCGTCGATGTCGGCGCACATCACGTTGACGCCCTTGTCCAGCAGGTGGCGGGCCACGGCCAGCCCGATGCCGGCGCCGGCGCCGGTGACGATCGCGGTCTTGCCCTGGATCGAAAGCGTCATCTGCGGCCTCCGGGCTGCGGCGCCGGGCGGGTGCAGCGCAGGACGCGGAAGGTCCCGTCGCCGCCCGCTTCCTCGACCTGCCGGAACAGCGCCGCGAGGGGGGCAGCATAGGGCAGATGCCGGTTGGCGACCAGCCAGAGCGCGCCGTCGGGGGCGAGGATGCGGGCGGCATTGGTCAGGAAGGCGGCGCCCAGCGCCGGATCGGCGGCGCGCCCGGCATGGAAGGGCGGGTTCATCACCACCCAGTCGGCCAGCCGGGCGGCGCGGAACCGGGTGGCGTCGGCCCAGTGGAAGGCGGCGCGGGGGTCGGTGACGTTCAGCCGCGCGCACTCCAGCGCCGCCACCTCGGCCTCCACCAGGTCCAGCGCGGCGACGCCCTCGCGTTGCAGCGCGGCATGGGACAGGTAGCCCCAGCCCGCCCCCAGATCGACGCCGCGGCCCTTGAGGCGGGGCGGCAGCGCGGCGGCCAGCAGCTGCGAGCCGGGGTCGGGGCCATCGGCCGAGAACACCCCCGGCCGGGTGATCCAGCCGCCTTCCACCTGCCGCGGGGCGTCGTTCCACTCCGCCGGCAGCGGGCCGGCGGGGAACACCGCCAGCTTGCCATGCGCGCGCACCACCGGCTCGCCCAGCGCCACATGGCGACGCAGTTCGGTCAGCAGCGAATCGATCCCGTCGGTCTTCTGCCCGTCCACCGCCACCGGCCCGCCGGGGGCCACCCGGGCCGCCGCCCCGGCGATCCAGGCGCGGGCGAGGTCGCGCGAGCGCGGCAGGAACACCACCGCCGCCGCGGCCGGCGGCGCATCGGACAGCCCCGGCACCACCCGCAGCCCCCGCGTGGCCAGGGCGTCGTGATCCGGCCGAAAGCCCTGCACCGCCACCACCCGCTCGGGGGGAAGCCCGGACAGATCCTCGCCCGCCCGCGGCCCCACCGCCAGCACCGGCCCCTCCGGCAGGCTCAGGGCGCCGCTGTCCAGCGCATGGGTCAGGCGGGAGGCGCGCATGGAACGGGCCCGGGCCCTATTCCTTTTCCATCGTGCATTGCAGCGGGTGCTGGTGGCGGCGGGCGAAGTCCATCACCTGCGCCACCTTGGTCTCGGCCACCTCGAAGCTGAACACGCCCACCACCGCCAGCCCCTTCTTGTGCACGGTCAGCATGATCTCGAAGGCATGGGCGTGGCTGAGCCCGAAGAACCGCTCCAGCACATGCACCACGAATTCCATCGGGGTATAGTCGTCGTTCAGCAGCAGCACCTTGTAGAGCGGCGGGCGCTGGGTGCGCGTCTTGGTCTTCGGCAGGATCGAGGTGTCGCTGTCGTTCCCGTTGCCCCCGGGCGGGCCGGACATGACGATGGGGCGGTGGATCACGGCGCGTCGCTCCGGCTGGCGGAAGATTCGGATGAGGGTGTTCCTGCCGGAATATAGTTGATTCGGCGTTTCCGAAAAGGGGGGCGGGGTTGCTCCGCCCCTCGCGCGGGCCTAAACCGCCGCCATGGCACCCCCCGAGAGCACCCGGCTGAGCGTGGTGGGCTTCGACGCCGACGACACGCTCTGGCACAACGAGACCTTCTTCCGCCTGACCCAGGCCCGCTTTGCCGAGCTTCTGGCCGACCATGCCGAGCCCGGCCACCTGGGCGAGCGCCTGCTGGCGGCAGAGCGGCGCAACCTCGGCACCTATGGCTATGGGATCAAGGGCTTCGTGCTGTCGATGGTGGAGACCGCCATCGAGGTGACCGAGGGCGCGGTGCCGGCGAAGGTGATCGCCGAGATCATGGCCGCGGGGCGCGAGATGATGGCCCATCCCATCGACCTGCTGCCCCATGCCCGCGAGGCGGTGGAACGGGCCTCGCAAAGGTTCCGGGTGGTGCTGATCACCAAGGGCGACCTGGTGGACCAGGAGCGCAAGTTGGCGCAGTCGGGCTTGGGCGAGCTGTTCCACGGGGTGGAGATCGTGTCGGAGAAGACCCCGCAGGTCTATGCCCGCGCCTTCGCCCGCCACGGAGCGGGGGCCGCGGCGGCGGCGATGATCGGCAACTCGCTGAAGTCCGACGTGCTGCCGGCGCTGGAGGCGGGCTCCTGGGGCGTGCACGTGCCGCACCACACCACCTGGGCGCTGGAACACGCCGAGCCGCCCCTGGGCCATGCGCGGTTCTCCACCCTGCCCGATTTGGGGGGGCTGGGGGCATGGCTGGCGGGGTTCGATGAGGGCGGGGGGTAAGGGGCCCTCTCACCGCTCCCTGCCGCGCCCGATGAAATCGGCCATCAGCTTCGCCGCTTCCGCCGCATGGGTTTCCAGCAGGAAATGCCCGCCGTCGAGAACATGCGCCTCCATTCGGGGCAGCGCCCGCATCCAGGACAGCGTCTCTGCCAGGTCGAAGAAGGCGTCGTGCCGGCCCCAGATCATCAGGGCGGGGGGCTGCCGCCCGGCCAGGTACTCGGCGATGGCGCCGAACCGTTCGACGTAGTTGCCATAGTCGGCAATCAGCGCGCGCTGCGCCTCCAGCCGGCCGGGACGCTGCATGACGCGCCAGTCCTCTTCCCAGCTTTCGGGCGGGATGCGCGCGGCCACGTCCTCGGGGACTTCCGCGACGTACTGGTCGCGCGTGCCCTCGAAGGTCAGGTGCGCGGTGGCCTCGGCCTCGTTCTCCGGGGTCGGATCGGCCCAGTAGGCCTTGGTCGCCGCCCATTGCGGACCCATCCCGGTCCGGTGGGCGTTGGCGTTCTGGACGATCAGGCCCAGGACCTGCGTCGGCGCCTTCATGGCCAGGTGGAGCCCCACCGGCGCGCCGAAGTCGTGCAGGTAGAGGTAGCGCGGTCCGACCGACAGATGGTCCAGCAGTTCGGAAACCGCCTCGCCGAAGGCATCGAAGGACGGGGATGGCAGGACGTCCGAGTCCCCCGAAACCCGGCAGGTCGGGCGCGATCACCCATGCCGTCCTCGACAGGACGGGGACGACATCCCTGAAGGTCCGGGCAGAACTCGGAAACCCGTGCAGGAGAAGCAGGGGCGGGCCGGATGCCGCCCCCGCGGTCACGAAGGACAAATCCGTGCCGCCCGAAAGCCGGAAGCGTCGTTTCTCTGCCGGTGACATGCACAACTCCGGGCCGGTCGCGACCGCAACGGCTCAACCCGGCTTTCGACCGTTCTGTTCCAGGCTGCCCGGCGTGGGCCGCGGTTACCCGGACTTCAACCCTTAGCGGCGGCCGCCCGGCCCGGGCGCATATCTGGTGCGCGGGAATCGGGGCGCATGAAGAGATTTCCGCAAGCCATTGCCACAAAGGGGTTTTCGCATCGGCAAACCCGTGCTAGCCTTCGTACTTGAGGCAGATCGCGCGACCCTCCGGCCAACAGGCGGGCGCGCGGCGGAAGGCAAGAGGGACCGGCGACGTGCAATCGCTTCGGGGGCAGTTCGCCCGTGTACTGATGTGTCTGGCGGTGCTGACCGTCATGGCGGGCATGGGCCGGGCCGCGCCCTTCGCGGCCCATGTGATGGACGCGCGCACGGGCGAGACGCTCTATGCCCGCAACGCCGAGACGCGGCTGCACCCGGCCTCGCTGACCAAGATGCTGACGCTCTACATCGCCTTCGACGCCATCCGGCGCGGCGAGATCTCGCTCGACACCATGGTGACGGTCAGCGAACACGCGGCCAAGCAGCCGCCCTCGCGCCTGGGCCTGCGCAAGGGGCAGAAGATCGCGCTGCGCCACCTGATCCGCGCGGCGGCGATCAAGTCGGCCAACGATGCGGCGGCGGCCATCGGCGATGCCCTGTCGGGCAACGAGGCGGCCTTCGCCCAGCGGATGAACCGCACGGCCAAGGCGCTGGGGATGACCAACTCGACCTTCAAGAACGCGCACGGGCTGACCGTGGCCGGGCACCTGTCCACCGCGCGCGACATGTCGGTGCTGGGGCGGCGGCTGTTCTACGACTTCCCCGAATACTACAACATCTTCTCGCGCCGGACCGAGGACGCGGGGGTGGCAAGGGTGGCCAACACCAACTCGCGCTTCCTCGACAGCTATCGCGGCGCGGACGGGATCAAGACCGGCTATACCGTGGCCGCGGGCTTCAACCTGACCGCCAGCGCCGAGCGCGGCAACGTGCGGATCATCGCCACCGTCTTCGGCGGCACCTCGACCGCGCAGCGCAACGCCAAGGTGCAGGAACTGCTGGACATCGGCTTTGCCGAGGCGCCGGCCAACGCCCGGGTGCGCAAGCCGCCGCCGGCCAATATTCCCGCCTCGCCGCCGCCCGCGCCGGCCCAGGAGCCGATGCTGGTGGCCTCGGCCGGGACCGCGACCATGGCGGGCGGCGTGGCCTCGGGCAAGACGATCCGGCTGGTCACCACGCTGGCCCGCTCGCCCCGCCCGCTGGCCCGCCCGGACCGCGAGGCGGCGCAGGCCGCCGCGGCGGCGGTGGCCGCGCTGCAACCCTCGATCGCCGATGCGGTGGCCGCGGCGGTGGAGCCGCCCCCCTTCCCGGTGGA
>JBBCJM010000047.1:0-2701 GCA_037190175.1 Paracoccaceae bacterium
CCCACCCTACGGCGGAGGGGCATCGGCTCAAACGCGATGGCGACGGAGCAGACGGCACCCCGGCGCTCTCCACAAGCGCAACGCACAACAAGAAGGGGGAGGGCGCGGCGGCCCTCCCCCCTTTCGTTCCGGGCGGGATCAGAACCCGGCCTTGATCTTCTCGAACTCGTCCACCATCCGGTCGCGCAGCTCGGTCGAGAGCGGGGTCTGCGCCAGCAGCGTGCCCTCGATCGGGTTCACGTCCAGCGTCACCAGCTCCTCGGGGTCGATCTCGGCCATGGCGGCGTCGTTGGCGTGCGCATAGCCCGCCACGTCCAAGAGCGCCCGGGCCGAGCCATGCGCCAGCCAGGCGTTGATGAAGTCATAGGTCTTGTCCTCGCTGCCCGGGCCGTTGGCCACGTTCACGAAGCCGCAGAAGAAGCTCGACACGCCCTCGGCCGGCGTGCGCTGGAAGCCGATGGGGAAGCCCTGCTCCTTCAGCAGCGGCACCACGTCGTTCCAGGACCAGGCCACCAGCACCTCGCCCGTCGCCATCATCTGCGCCAGCTCCGAGGGGTCGGTCCAGTAGACGCGCAGGTTCGGGTGCACCTCGCGCAGCCAGTTGGCGGCGGCCTCGAACTGTTCGTCGGTGGTCTCGGTCCAGTCGGTCACCCCGGTGGCCAGCAGCGCCAGCGCCCACACGTCGTCGGTATTGTCGGGCAGCGAGATGCGGCCGGCGAACTCGGGGTCCTTGAACACGTTCAGCGAGGCCACCTTGTCGGCCGGCACCCGGTCGGTGTTGTAGGCGATCGCGGTATAGGCGTAGTCGGTGGGGATGTACCACACGCCCTCGTCGTCCCTGAACACCTCGGAATCCAGGAACCGCGGGGCGATGTTGGCGAATTCGGGGATGCGGCTCACGTCCCAGGGCTCGATCAGCCCGGCGGCGCGGTACTTCGGCACCATCTGCGAGCAGGGGTGCACGGTGTCCACCCGGAAGCCCGACTGCACCTTCTGGAACGCCTCGTCGTCGTCGCCGAAGATGGCGAAGGTGGGGGTGTCGCCGTGCTTGGCCACATAGTCCTGGAACAGCGAGGGATCCTCGAAGGTGGCCCAGTCGAAGACGGTCATCTGCGGGTCGGCGGCCATGGCGGGCAGCACGAGGCCCAGCGCCGCGGCGGCGCTGGCCAGAAGGTGGCGGCGAATGGTCATGGTGGCTCCTCGTCTCTCTGTCGGGGGCGGGCGGGCCGCCGGTTATGGCAGGTGGCGCAGGCCCTTCTGCGGAGCCTGGATGCCGGCAGGCTAGGCGAGGCGCGGCCGGGGCTCAAGGGGGGCGATGGGGCGCCCGCGCAATTCGGCGCAGGCAGGGGGGCTTGCGCCCGCCGGGGCGGCGCGGGATGCTGGCGGGCATCCGTCGGGAGATCCTCATGACCGCCGCCCCCGTGCTCGACACCGCCTTCGTGCGGTCGCAGTTTCCCGCCTTTTCCGCCGCGCTGACCGCGGGCCATGCGTTCTTCGAGAATGCCGGCGGCTCCTACCCCTGCCGGCAGGTGGTCGAGCGGCTGCACCGCTTCTACACCGAGCGCAAGGTGCAGCCCTATGCCCCCTATCCCGCCGCCCTGGCCGGGGGCGCCGAGATGGACGAGGCGCGCGCGCGCCTGGCCGCGCTGATGGGGGTGGCGGAGGAGGAGGTGAGCTTCGGCCCCTCGACCAGCGCCAATACCTATGTGCTGGCGCAGGCGGTGCGGGTCTGGTTGCGCGGCACCGAGGCCGCGGTGGTGGTGACCGACCAGGACCACGAGGCCAACAGCGGGGTCTGGCGCCGGCTGGCCGAGGACGGGATCGAGGTCAGGGAGTGGAAGATCGACCCCGAGACCGGGCATCTGGACCTGGCCGGGCTGAAGCCCCTGCTGGCGGACGGCAAGGTGCGGCTGGTGGCCTTTCCCCATTGTTCCAACGTGGTGGCCGAGATCAACCCGGTGGCCGAGATCTGCGAGATGGCCCGCGCGGCCGGCGCCCGCACGGTGGTCGATGGCGTCAGCTATGCCCCCCACGGCCTGCCCGAGATCCCGGCGCTGGGGGCGGATGTCTATCTGTTCTCGGCCTACAAGACCTATGGCCCGCATCAGGGGATCATGGCGATCCGGGCCGGGTTCGGGGCGGAACTGCCGGCGCAGGGCCACTGGTTCAACGCGGGTACTCTCACCAAGCGGTTTACCCCCGCCGGGCCGGATCATGCCCAGATCGCCGCCTGCGCCGGGATGGCGGATTACCTCGACGCGCTGCACGACCACCATTTCGCGGCGGAGCCCGACCCGGTGGCGCGCAACAGGGCGGTGCACGGGCTGATGCGGGCGGCCGAGGTGGCGGTGGTGGGGCCGCTGATGGACTGGCTTTCCGCCCGCAACGACCTGCGGCTGATCGGCCCGCGCGACCCGGCGCGGCGGGCGCCCACCGTGGCGGTGGCGCTGGACCGCCCGGGGCAGGAGGTGGCCGAGGCGCTGGGCCATCGCGGCATCGCGGCCTGGGCCGGGGATTTCTACGCCGTGCGGCCGCTGGCGGCGATGGGGGTGGACCTGGACCGCGGCGTCTTGCGGATGAGCCTGGTGCACTACACCACCGCCGCCGAGGTCTCGCGCCTGATCGCGGCGCTGGAAGAGGTGCTCTGACCGGGCGCTCATCGAGCCTTGCGGCTCTCTTCGCTGGGTTCCGCGAAGAGAGC
>JBBCJM010000048.1:0-106876 GCA_037190175.1 Paracoccaceae bacterium
CCCTCTCTCCCGACGATCCAGACCCACGCGCGAAAGGCCCCAAACCTTCGCACCCAAACCCTGTCGCGGGGTGGAGCAGCCCGGTAGCTCGTCAGGCTCATAACCTGAAGGCCGCAGGTTCAAATCCTGCCCCCGCAACCACCTTCACCGAACTCAGGTCGATCCCGGCGCCGGCCTCCGGCTGCGCGAGGCCGATCAGCGCGGTGATCGCACCTTCCAGTTCGATCCGGATCCCGTCTCCGGTCTCGCGCAGCGTCACGCGCTGGATCAGGCCGCGGATCGCCTCCAGCGCAGGAATGCGCGCATCGGGGTCGCGCAGCAGCCCCGAAAGCTCCGTCACCTTGCGCCGGTAGGCCTCGCTCAGGTTGGGATGCAGACGCACCGGGGAAGGCGGAGGGGTCGACAGCGCCGCGTCGATCTCTGCACTCCGGGCCTCCAGTTCCTCCAGCCTGCCCTTCAGGCCCGGCGTCCGCAGGCCGTCGGCGATCGCATCGTAAAGGCCGCCGAGCCGCCGCCCGACCTGCTCCCGTTCCGCTTCGAGCCGGGCCCGTGCCGCGGATCGTTCGGCCCGGCCGGCGTTCATCTCCCGGCTGTAGGCTTGGATGAACAGCGCCACCGCCTCGGGCTGCATCAGCTTCCGGCGCAGAAGATCCAGCACCACCTCCTCGAGACCGGCGCGCCGGAACGAGCGTCTCTGGCTGCACGTGCCCAGCTTGCGAGCGGCCGAGCAGGCTAGATAATCCTTTCCCACCGCGGCAAATCCGCCTCCGCAGCAGCCGCAGCGCAGCACGCCGGTCAGCAGATGCGGGCTGCGCCGGTGCTCCCAGAACCGCGTCGCCTTGATCGCCCGAACCCGCGGTTCCGCCTCGATCTCGCCCTGCCGCCGCTTCACCTCGGCCCAGAGCGCATCGTCGACGATCCGCAGTTCGGGAACCTCGGTGACGATCCATTGATCCGGCGGGTTGAGGCGCGAGATACGGTTGCCGGTGGTGGGGTCCTTCACATAGTGCATGCGGTTCCAGATCAGCCGGCCGATGTAGAGTTCGTTGTTGAGCAGGCCGGTGCCGCGCTGGCGATGGCCCCGGATCGCCGTGTCGCGCCATGCCGCCCCGCGGGGGCCGGGGACCTTCCCGGCATTGAGCCGCTGCGCGATCGCTTTCGGGGAGTGACCGGCGCCGAACTCCCGGAAGATGCACCGGACGATCTCCGCCTCGTGCTCCAGGATGGCCCGCTCGCCGGTCACGGGCAGCCCGTCGGATCCCAGACGGCGCACGACCTCGTAGCCGTAGCAGTTCCCGCCGCCGGACAGGCCCTGCTCGACCCGGCCCCGCAGGCCGCGGCGCGTCTTCGCAGCCAGGTCCTTCAGGAAGAGCTGGTTCATCGTCCCCTTCAGCCCGACATGCAGCTCCGTGATCTCGCCCTCGGCCAGGGTGACGATCTGCACCCCGTGGAACGTCAGGCGCTTGAACAGCGTCGCCACATCCGCCTGGTCCCGGCTCAGCCGGTCGAGAGCCTCGGTGAGGACGATCCCGATCGATCCGGTGGCAACCCGGCCGAGCAGTGCCTGCAACCCGGGACGCATCATGTTCGCCCCGGAGATCGCCATGTCCGAGAACACCTCGCTGACCCGCCAGCCTTCGCGCTCCGCACGCTCCTGGCACAGCCGGACCTGATCCTCGATCGAGGCTTCCCGCTGCAGCTGGCTCGAAAACCGGGCGTAGATCACCGCCTCCATGTCACTTCCCCTTCTTCAGGCGCCGTTGCACGGCGGCATAGTCCCGACAGGCATCGATCATGTCGGCGTGGATGTAGTGCTGCTCGGCCGTCCTGAGATCCCGGTGGCCGAGCACCGGGGCGATCAGCCGGGCCGACCGCGGAGAGGTCCGGGCCAGCGTCGTCGCAGCCGCGTCCCGGAAAAAATGCGGCGGGATCGGCTGGCCCGTCAAGGCAAGGGTGATGGCGGACACCTTGCGTCCGACGTAGCTGTAGCTCATCGGATCCCCGTTGTCGCAGGCCCAGAGCACATAGTGGCGCTTGCCGGCCCTTTGCAGAAGGAACGGTCGGGCCTCCTGAAGGTAGCGGCGCAGCAGCCCGGCGGCAGGCTCGGGAACAACGGCCTCCCAATGCCGGCCATTCTTAGTGAGGTCGCCCGGCAAGGAAACCGTCAGGGTCTCGGAACCGACAAGCAGGGAGGTGCCGATGTTCAACCCGGTGAGCGCCCGGTGGCGCATCGGCATCATGGCCAGAAGTGCGATCATGGTGGCGTCGCGCAGCCGTTTGGCGCGTTGCAGGGGCGTGGCTTCCGGCTCTACCTCGGGGCTGCCATGGCGGATGGCGGCTTCAAGCAGCAGCTGGCTCGAAAGGATCCGGCCTGCCTTGCGGGCCGGATCACCCCGCCCGGCAGCCCGGGCGAGTTTACGTTGCACGTGCAGATGGGCCGACCAGTCGGCATGGGGCGCGGCGGCCCGCAGGAGACGCAGTGCGCCGGTATAGAACATCTGGCGGCTGGTGGAACCGAGGTCGTCTTGCGAGTCCTGCCAGCCCCGCAGTCGGGGCAGGGTGGCGCGCGCGATGGGAGGTTCCTCGAGTGCCGTCGGTTCGTTCAGGTGCAGCCATTCCAGCCACCGGCCGTAAGACCGGGTCAGGATCCGCATCGACGAGGCGCACAGATCGGCCAGTGCGCCGCCGTCATCGAAAAGACCGCCCTTCGCGCGCATCGCCTCCACCATCTCGCGATCGGCATCAGGCCATTCGGCCATGGGCATCGACATCCGTACCCGCATCATTTGCCCTTCCGCTTCCCGGCGATCACCTCGCTGAAGGCCTGAAGCGCGGCATCCGTCTCGAACGCGGTGTAAAAATCCATCGTGGTGCTCACGGAGGAATGCCCGAGCAGGCGGCGCGCGACCTCATAGGAGCCGGGATTGGCCCTCAGCCAGATCATCGCCGCCAGGTGCCGGAACAGATGCGGGTTCATGGCGAGGCCGATCTCCTTGCGGATCCGCTTCGACAGACGCGTGGAAAAGGCGGGAAGATCCACCGGGCCGCGGCCATCGCGCCGGGGAAAGAGCCAGGGGGTACCGGGCGGGCACAGCAGCGGCGCGCGGGTGGCAAGATGCCTGTCGAGCATGCGGCGGAGGTCAGGCGGCAGCTCGAACTCGATCCTGCGCTCGTTCTTGACATCGTCGGCATCGATCGCGACGAAGACGAGGCCACCACCCGGGCGCTGCACTTCCCGGTCGGCACGCAGCCCGGCAAGGTTCTTGATCCGCATCGGGCAGGTCAGCAGGATGGCGATCGCCAGCGCGTCCTCCCGTGCCAGCGCCGCGTGACGGGGCGTGAGGCGGGCGGCCTTCCTGATGAGCATCTTGGGCAGATCGAGCAGCCGGCGCAGGGTCGCATTGTCCTGCAGCGGACGGAGGCGCTCACGGTTCTTCGCGGTCAGGCCGGGTTGCTGCGACGGGGTCAGGCGCTGCGCCTGCTTCGACAGGAGCGCGATGACCTTGTCGCCGAGATCGAGGCGCCGCGCATGGTTGCGCAGCATCGAGGCCATGTTGGCGATCACCGCATTGGGCTTGCCATTGTTGCGGGCGACCATGGCGCGCAGGCCCCGCTCGGCCCGCGCCGGATCGCAGAGGGCCGCGACCGAGTCGATCTCGCCCGCGGGCACCCCCGCCTGCAGCAGTTCCGAAGCAAAGCGCTTGAGCATGCTGGTTTGCTGCTTGATTGTCGTCGGGCGCAACGCGCGGATCGGGTCTTCCTCCGCGAAGGGATCGGGATGGGCAAGGCGCTGCATCAGCTGCGCCAGGTCATCCAGGAAGGCCGGGGGCAGGGCCTCGTCGGGCAACTTGATGACCTTCTTGCGGTTCGGCGGGATCAGGCGCTTCTGCGGCCAATCCGGGATCCGGTCGATCGCCAGATTCCAGCCCCAGATCGCGTTCTTCCAAGCCCAATCCGGCGACTTCGCGATCTCGTCGGCCAGCAGCGCGTCATGGAATGCATCCGCGTGGATTTGGGTCACCTCGTTGGGCGCAATATCCCGCGCGCTGAGAAAATGCACGAAGCGACCGAGGCCGATCGTCAGCGACTTGTCCCTGGAGACCACGACCGCGCGCCACAGATCGCGCCAGGGCGCGCCGAGGTCATCGACATGGCGGTTGCGGCGCGTCACGATGCCGACATGGGCCAGCGCGGATCGGGCAGCGCTGACGGCGTTCTGCCAGGTCTTGTCGGTCGCGCCGAGGGCCGCCGGCATGACATCCGCGAGCCGGGGTTGCAGCCATCTGGGCAACGCCGGGATGTCCGCAGGATCGCGCCCCAGCGCCGACGCCACACGGCGCAGGCCGGAGACCATGTCGCGGCGGCGGCCGTCCGAGAGGCCCGGAGCCGTCTGGACCTGCTCGATCACGCTCTCAAGGGTCGCCGTGCCGTCGGGCATCGGCGCCGGTTCGAGCTGCTTCTGATCGATATGCTTCATCGCGGGGATCCTTCCTTGGTCAGGTCTGCCCTTGTGTGGACAGGGGGTGTCAGGGGTGGAGAATCGGGAAGACAGGTTCACTATATCTGGGCCGTTTATTGTGGCCGGGTCTTCCCGATAAGTGCGTAACGCATTGACTTGAATGGACATTAGCGGACGCCAGTGATCACTGGCGAAGGCGCTGGCGATAGAGCGCATGGGCCGCCGGATCGATGCGCAACATGCGCCCGCCGGGGCCGACCCGGAGAGCGTCCAGAAGGCCGGCATCGATCGCCCGGCGCACGGTCTTCTCGGAGCAACGGTCAAGTTCGGCCACTTCACGCACCGTCAGCAGGGTGCAGATACGGTCAGTCGGCTTCCTGAGTTTGGTCGTCATTGCCGGTGTCCTCTGCGGTGACAGCCTGCAGATGCTCGCGGGCAACCCGGCGCGCGATCAGCGCGACCAACGCCTGCAGCGCGCCGTCGAGTTGCGCGTCAGGCGACAGGGGTTGAGGGAGCGGTCCGGGGCTGCGGTTCATGGCCTGACCGTGACCGGGAACCAGACACCGCGCTAAGTGGCACGATCCGAAAATATGTCGAGGTCGTGCCGTGAGGGGCCAGCTACACGATCTGACTCTTGAACGCCTGCAACTCGCGCATGATCGCGTCGCCGTCCAACTCGGAGGGAGGATCGGTCAGGCGACGGGCGATATCCTGTATCAGGTTGATCAGCTGGCCGGTGCGTTCATTGCTGATCGGGTCCGTGGTGAAGCTCAGCGGTCGGCCGAGCTCCAGCCAGAGATTGAAGATATGTGTGCACAGGATGGTCCGTTTCTGATCGCTGACCTTGCGCTGGTCCGGTGCGCCGGGCAGCGTGGATAGACCCCTCGCATGCAGGGCTTCGAACACCCTGCGACAGTGTTCCAGTACTGCACGTGCCTGATGCAGCTCCTCGACACAGGCGGTGCCGGGATTGGGCGTTCCGGGCAGCGATATCGGCGACAGGAGCCAAACCTCTTCCAGAGCGCTCGAGGCGCCACCCAGCTTCTCCTGTGCCATGCTGATCAGATCGATGCTGCGTTCCAGCTTCTTCAGTCCCGCTTTGCGACGTGCCGGTGTCAGCTCGGGTTGCGCGAGCGCCAGTTCCGCCGCGGTCACGCTGCGCAATGCCACTGACAGCGCGCGCAGCCGCTCCGCCGGGAGCTCGTAGTTCCCGGCAAGCTCCATGATATCCGGTTCCGCCAGTGCCATGTCTGGGCTCCCCTCCCTTGGCAGGTGCTTCCATGGCACGGTCGCCCGGGTCACAGTCTTGACCTGCCTGAACCTGATACGTTCAGCAGGATGCTTCGCCATATAGGCTGCGAAAATGGCCGCGTCTTCCGCACCGAACAGCGATCGGGACGGCTCTATGGAAGATCGCCCACCATCGTGCGGCTCATCCTCTTCCCCCGGCATATCCCGACCTCCGAAATCCCGACTGCACTGTAGGCATGAGGAATGTCCAAACCAACACTATCAGCTACCGATCCTGCGTATTGGTCCGTGGCGAAGGTCAGCTTGAACAGTTCCTGTCGTCGAGTGCGTCGAAACCCTTGCGGAAGCGGCTGACGCTGACCGGCTGATGGTCCAGATATTGAGCTGCGTTCTTGACAGGAGGTCGGGGTCGCCTGCCGCGAAGCCCTCGACCGGCCCCGGCCGTCATCAATATCCTGGCGCGGCAACGCGATCCCGCACCGGCAGCCCTTCTTCTCACCCCCGCCGCGCTGCGTCTGGCTCGAATGTTCGGTGGGTGAATGGGTTGCCACGCCAGGGGCCAGGCCATTGGCAACGCTTCGATCGCGAGCCTTCCCCACGCGCTCAGAACACGAAGTGGTCTTCGGTGAGGCTGCTCATGGCGATGCCGCGCAGGTAGATCGTGTTGGAGCCGCCGATGGTGATCCTGACATCGGCGCCGACCTGCGACATGTGGCTGGCAACCAGATCCTCATAGTCCGCGATGGCGCTGACCTCCGAGAGGTCGATCCGGTCGATCACCTGGCCGCTGCTGCCCACCTCGAAGTCTGTCACCTCGTCGGTGGCGAACTGGATGCCGCGGAAGACGAAGAGGTCCGCCCCGGCCCCGCCGGTCAGGGTGTCGTTGCCGGCATCGCCGTAGATCAGATCGTCGCCATCGCCGCCGTAGAGCCGATCGCCGTCGGCATCGCCATCGAGGGTGTCGTTGCCATCCCCGCCGTAGAGAGTATCGGCGCCCCCTTGCCCGCGCAGGTAGTCCGCCCCGTTCCCGCCGTAAAGCGTATCCTGGCCGTTGCCGCCCCGCAGAATGTCGTATCCGCCATTGCCCTCGATCATGTCGTTGCCGTCATGACCGTCGATGATATTCGCTCCGTCGTCTCCGATCAGGGTATCTGCATGGACCGAACCTAACAGGTTCTCGATGCTGGACAGCACATCCCCCACCTCGACGCCTCCTGCGATACCGGGCTGTGCTCCGACAATGCGCAGATCGACCGAGACGCCCTGCGCGACGTTGTTGTAGTTCGCGGTATCGACGCCCTGGCCACCATAGAGCGAATCCGCGCCTTGGGCTCCGTTGAAGACATCATTGCCGTTTCCGCCGTAGAGCCTGTCATTGCCGGGACCGCTGGCCAGATGATCGCCGAAGTCGCTCCCGTAAAGATCGTCTGCGCCGCTCGTCCCCCAGGTCACGATCCGCTCGTGGATTTCCTGAAGGTTCCAGTCCGTCCCGTCATCGAAGAGGATGCGCTCGATGCCCCAGCCTTCCGACGTGCTGTAGAGTTGATTGAGAACGGTGACGATCTGGGTTCCCCCGGGCGTTGTGATGTTGACCAGGAGATGGTTTCCGGCGCTGCCGCCGCTGGCTCGGGTCAGCGAGACGTCGGAGGAAGAAACGCCGATCAGTCGCAGCGTATCGATCTCGGCAAGCGAAGAGGAATTGTCGTTGATGGTGTCGTTGCCGTCCCCCAGGGTCCAGACGTAGGTGTCGCTGCCGGCGCCGCCGACGAGCGAATCGTTGCCGGTGCCGCCCACCAGCCAGTCGTTTCCGGCGCCGCCGGCGAGCGTGTCCTGGCCTGCTTCCCCGAACAGATTGTCCCGCCGCGCGCTGCCGGAGATGTTGTTGTTGCCGCTGGTCCCGGTCACCGTGGTCAGCGCTTCGATGTCGTCCAGCGACCAGACGGTTCCGTCGGCGAACTCGATCCGTTCGATCCCGGTGCCGGACAACGAGGCACCGTAGCGGTTGAGGACCGTGATCGTGGCGCCTCCCGTTCCCGCGATGGTGACGAGGAGATGGTTCAGGCTGCCGGTGGCCCGGGTCAGCGTGACCTCTGCGGGCAGGACATCGCCGAGGATCAGCGTGTCGCTCTCGGTCAGCGAGGTCGAGGTGTCGTTGATGGTGTCGGCCCCGTCGCCGCGGAGCCAGAGGTAGCGGTCGTTGCCCGCCTGGCCGTTCAGCGAGTCGGCCCCTGCGCCGCCGACAAGCAGGTCGTCGTCGCCTGCGCCCACGAGCGTGTCTGCACCGTTTCCGCCGAAGAGGTTGTCCGCATAGCCCGTCCCGGACAGGCTGTCGTTGCCGGTGGTGCCCCG
This sequence comes from Paracoccaceae bacterium, assembly GCA_037190175.1. GTDB lineage: Bacteria > Pseudomonadota > Alphaproteobacteria > Rhodobacterales > Rhodobacteraceae > JBBCJM01. The sequence goes on from JBBCJM010000048.1 coordinate 8,060, forward strand.
TGTCTCGGTGCGCGCGAGGATTTCGTCGAGGGTCCAGGCGGAGCCGTCCTCGAAGAGGATGGTCTCGATGCCGCGGCCTTCGGTGGCGGACAGGAAGCGGTCCTTGACGGTGAGGGTTTCCGGGGTTCCCGATGTGGTCACGGTCACGACGAGATCGTTCAGGCCGGAGGTGCGGGTCAGTTGCACGTCGGCGGCCGCCACATCCGTCAGATGAAGGACATCGATATCGGTCTGGCTCGTTGCGGCGTCGTTGATCATATCGTTGCCGTCGCCGCGCGACCAGCGATAGGTATCCGATCCTGCGCCCCCCACGAGGCTGTCCTGGCCGGCACCGCCGACCAGCGTGTCGTCCCCACCGTTCCCGATCAAGGTGTCATTGCCGCCAAGCCCTTCGATCAGGTCGCGGAATGCCCAGCCCGTGAAGGTGTTGGCGCCGCCCGTTCCCGTCGTGTGCAGTACCGCCACCGGATGGTTCAGGATGCGCGTGATCACCCCGTCGGCGTATTCGATCACCTCCACGCCGCGGCCGATCTGGGTCTGATCGAACCGGTCGATCACCGTCAGGGTCGTGCCGCCGATCACAACCAGCAGGTTGTTGCCGCTCTTGTCCAGCGTTACCCCGGCCGAGCCGACGTCGAGCAGCGCCAATGTATCGACATCCGTGAGCGAGGCCGCCGTGTCGCGGATGATGTCGGCACCGTCGCCGAGCGACCATTCGAACCTGTCGTTGCCTGCGTCGCCGTCCAGATCGTCGGCGCCGGGGCCTCCGACGATGAGATCGTCGCCGGCGCCGCCGGTGATCGTGTCATCGCCGGCCAGGCCGAAGATGTTGTCCATCAGGGCGGTACCCGTGAGGGTGTTGTTCTGAACCGTGCCATTGAGCCTGGTACGGGTGAGGATGTCCTCGACCGTCCAGACCACTCCGTCGGCAAAGGCAATGCGCTCGATGCCCCGTCCGGGGTTGGCTGCGTCGAACTGGTTGAGGACCGAGATCATCTCGCCCCCCACCGTGATCTGCATCGTCGTGCCGGAGCGTGTCAGGGTCGCGGCGCCCGAGCCACATCGACCAGATGCAGGACATCTATGTCGATCCCGCCGGCCACACTGTCGTTGATCGTGTCATTGCCGTCTCCGATCCTCCACTCATATCGGTCGCTTCCTGCGCCGCCGGCCAGGAAGTCCGCGCCAGCGCCGCCGATGATCGTGTCGTCGCCGGTTCCGCCGGTGATCGTGTCATTGCCGCCCAGGCCGGTGATGAAGTCGCGATCCGTGGTTCCCGTAAGGCCTTCTGCCGATGCCGTGCCGGCAAAGACCGTGCAGCTGACGATCTCGTCGGCCGACCACACGGACCCGTCGGCGAAGACGATCCGCTCGATGCCTACGCCATTTTCTGCGGAAGTGAACTGGTTCTGTACCGCGATCCGCTGCACGCCGCCGGAGGTCTGGACGTCGATCCAGAGATTGTTGCCGTTCCGGCTGAGCGCGACGTCGGCGGGGACAGCATCGACGAGAACCAGTTCGTCGATCTCCGTCGGACTCGTCCCGGCATCGTTGATCAGATCGACCAATGTGGTGCTGACGCCATCCCCCTTTGCCCAGATGTACCTATCGCTGCCGTTTCCGCCGACCAGGGTGTCGATCCCGGTCCCGCCATCGAGAATGTCGTCGCCGTCAGCGCCGGACAGAGAGTCGTTGCCTGCCAGGCCGATCAGGTGATCCGGTCCGCCAAGGCCGGTGCGGGAGTCGTTGCCGGAGGTTCCCGTGGTGGTCACCTTGCGCAGGATCTCGGCGCGGCTCCAGGTGGTCGTGGTGCCGCCATGGACAAAGACGAGCGCCTCGATCCCGACGCCCGATGCCGGATCTTGGAGCATGTGCCGCAACTCGATGGTTCTCTCCACGCCTCCATCGTTGATCCTGACGATGATGCCGTTGTCGCTGGCCCCGCCGCGTACCAGGGTCACGTCGGTGGGTGCAACGCCGGTGAGAACGAGCCGGTCTTCCTCGTTTCGGGCCGTTCCCTCGTCATGCAGGATGTCGTTGCCATCCCCCGGGGCCCAGCGGTACTCGTCCGAACCGTTGCCGCCTTTCAGGGTGTCGTCGCCGGTGCCGCCGATCAGCAAGTCGGCGCCATTGCCCCCCACGAGGCTGTCGTTGCCGCCCCCGCCGTCGATCGAATCCTGCCCGTTGCCGCCGCTGATGGTATTGTTCGAGGAATTGCCCACCCAGGCGTGACGGTGGGGGGCGTGATGGGCTCGTGCCCGTTGCCGGCGGCGGTCTTCTCGACGCTGGTGGCCAGCGTCGCCATGAACTGGGCCGCAGTGATCCGTCCGGCGGAGAGGTTCTCGGTCCAGGCCTGCAACTCGGCCGCGGAAGGCTGGCGGCCCAGCGCATTGACAAAGACCTGCCCGACCAGCGCCGCACCGCTGAGGCCCTGCAGCGACTTGACACCCACCCCGTGAAGCTCGCCGGACGAGCTGAGGAGCACCGCGGCCAGATCGTCGAGATTCCAGGTGCCCTTCAGCATCTCGCCGGAGAGATAGGCCACTTCCTGCGCCGTCGCATCGCGGTCATAGGCCGTGTCGACCAGCGCCCGGACCAGGGATTCCACATAGGCGCGATCCAGGAAGCGATCGAAGACCACCGGGTTCATGATCGTATCGAAGTTGTTGGTCGCGATATGCTCGTTGCCGGTGACGACATGCTCGATCGTCTCGGCGATCTGCACGGCCATCTGCGTGCGCGTCATGGTTCCGGCGGCAAGCGCGCGCAGGTCCCGGTTCATCTCGGCCAGCGTCGGCGACCGGCTGTAGGTGTTCAGATAGAGCTGCGCCACGAACTCGGCGTTGGACAGCGTGCCATACCTGGTCGAGAACTCGGTCGAGGACAGCAGCGCGCCGGCAAGATCGCTTCGCTTCAGCTCGCCGTTGGCGACATAGGCCACGAGCGTCTCGGCTTCGATCACGTCCATGTCGCGGTCGAAGATGGTGTCGAAGAGGCGAGCCGCCTCGGCCATGATCGCGGCCTTCGCTTCCGCGTCGAGGCGCGTGGTGTAGGTCTGTGTCTGCGGCGCAGCGTTGTTGTACCAGGATTGCACGAAGGTCCAGGTCTCGAACCCCAGCGCATCGACGGTGTGCGAGGTGGCGAGCCGAACCACCGGGGTCCACGCCGCCGGTGTCAGGCCATTGTCCCAGTTGTAGGTGCCGTTCTCCAGCACCGACCGGCTGATGGTCTGCACCCCGCTCGACCGCGCGATCGTCGTAGTCAACCCATCGGCAGATGTGGTGGTGACGAAGAGCTGCCCGCGGATTCCGGCTTGGTTAAATGCAGCCTCTGTTCCCGTCACCGTCCTGTCGGCGCCCACCACCCGTTCGACGATCTTGTCGGCCAGGCCATTGCCGTCGTAGTCGGCGATCTCGGTCACGCGGCGCCCATCGGCGCTGTTCGAGACGGTCAGCCTCTCCCGCAGGCTGTCATCCGCATAGCGGGTCTCCCGCACATCGGTGCGGCGCCCGTCGAGATGGTAGGTAGTGGTGCTGGTCGAGCTGCCATCCCAGGTTCCGTCGCCGTCGATGTCGTAGAGCGTGATCGATGACAATCCGTCGGCGGAAGTCGTCGTCTGAGCCTTGTGGGCCAGCCGGCCGGCCCCGTATTCGCTCGAGATCGGCGTATGACTTTCGGTGAAGGTGGTGACCCGGTCGCCATCCGCCTCGATATGCGTGATGGTCTTGCGGATGACCTCGGAGCTGCCGTCGCCGTCACGGTCGATGTAGAAGCTGACATCGGTGCCATTGGCGAGCCGGGTTTCCACCACACGCGCATCGACGTCGCCGTCAAGGCCGATGTCCTCGTAGGTCACCTTCAGGTTCCGGCTGAGGTCGACTTCCGACAGGATGCGGCGGTCCAGCCAGCCATCGCCATCCGGTCCATCAGGCTTTCGATCCGGCGTCCATTCGCCGAGGTTTCGGTGCTGACATGCTCAAGAAGCTGGGAGCCGGCTCCGAAGCGCCAGACCTCTTCCTGAGCGGCGCCATCGGCCTGGCGGGTGATTTCCCGTACCCGATCGGCGAGGCCATCGCCCGAGTAGTCAGTTTCTGTCGCGTTGACCAACCCATTTCCGCTGGTGGTGGTAACCATGCTGCCAATGCCAGTTGAAGTGGCATTGAAGCCCGAGCGGGTTGTGGTGACAGTTCCATCTGCCGCCAGGATCGTCTCCTCTTCGGCCCGGAAATCGAAGATCCCGTCGCCGTCGTCATCGATCCGGATCGTCCGCCGCAGCCCGTCGTCACTCACCATGACGACCATGCGCGCCAGGTCGACGTAGTTGTATGTATGCCACAATCTCTCGGTCGTGACGGTTCCATTCGCCCCAAGTGTCGTCTGCGTTGTGACGATCTGCTCGGGCCGGTTGTTCCCGGTGATATCCCTTTCATCGACCACCGTCAGTCCGTCCGGGCTTACCGTCACGACCTGCCGGGTTTCCCGCGCACCTCCCGTGGCGTAGCGATCGGTGGTGGTGGTGACCTGCCCGGCGGCATCGCGCAAGGTCGTTACCGACAGGTCCTTCACGCCGTTGCCGTCGATATCGGTCTCGACGGTCACGTTGCGGCCGTTTGCACTGATCGTCGTGACCTGCCGCTGCAGCAGCGTGTCGTTCTCGCTGCGCAGTGTTTCAGTGATGGTGCGAACACCCGCAGAATTCCATGACTCGATCCTGGTGCCGACGAACTCGAACGTATCGTCGCCGTCGAGGTCACGGGAGACCGTGGTCTGCCAGCCATCGTCGCTGACTTCTGTCACCTCGCGGCTGAAGATCGTGCCGTCGTCCGCCTTTCCGAGGACCGTCGTGGTGCGCGAGCCGTCGGTCCCGATGACGGTGGTCCGTTCCTCGATCCGTTCGTAGAAGCCCTGGCCGTTGAGGTCCTGCTGGCTGGTCACCACGAGACGATCGTCGCTCGCCACGGTTCTGGACCGCGCAATGACCAGTCCGGTCGCGGAATAGTCGACGACAGCCTCGGTCAGGGTGCCGTCGTTCGCAATGACGCGCGTCGTCAGCCGGTCGAAGGCGCCATCGCCATTCAGGTCTTCCTGGATCGCGATGTTGCGGCCATCGTCGGAGACCGTGGTGACGCGCTTTTCCCGCAGGACATTCGCGAGATCCCGCAACTCCTCCGTCGTCACCTGCCCGCCGTTGTTCTGCAGCACCGTCACCGTGGTCCGGGACAGGTCGAAATCCCCGTCCCCGTCCGCATCCGACCGCCGCACGATGGTCAGCCCGTCGTCGCTGATGCTGGTTTCCACCTGCGACAGCAGCGTATCGTCGCCCGACCGCACCTGCTCGAGCGTCGTCCGGGTTCCGTTCGTGGCGATCGTGGTGGAAGACGACACCACCTGATCCACGATCCCGTCGCCGTCCCGGTCGCGCGACGCGATGGTGGCAAGGCCGTCGTCGCTGGTCAGCGTCACTTCCGCCATCCGCAGGCTGGCGTCGCCGTTCCGGACCTCGACCGTCCGGGTCCGCACGCCGTCGGCGCCGATGGCGGTGGCATCGGTCGTCGCAGTGTCGTCGATCCCGTCGCCATTGCTGTCCGTCGTGGTGGTGACCGACAGGCGGTTTGCACTGATCGCCTGCACGGTCCTGGCGGCGAGGTCCAGGTTCGCGTGCTGGTCGATGGTCGTCATCGTGACGGATCCGTCCGATGCCATCACCGAGGTCACGATGCTGTCCGCCACCCCGTCGCCGTCCCGATCCAGCGTTTCGGTGCGGGTACGGCGATCGGCGCTTTCCTCCACCGTCAGCCGGGACAGCAGCGTGGTCCCATTGCCCGCGTAGTCGGACATCACGAGCGTGATGTCGCCGCCAACCCCCTGCGAGACGGTTTCCACCGTCTTGCCGTCGGTGGTCCCGTCGCCGTTCAGATCGCGCAGCGTCGTGGTGGTGAGCCCGTTGGCGCTGGTGGTGATCGTCTCGCGCGTCACCAGGCTGTTGTCGTTGTTGCGGACTTCGATCGTGCGGGTGGAGGTCTGGTCGCCGTTCAGCACCGTCACGTCCGACAGCCGCTGGTCGATGTCGCCGTCCCCGTCGGCATCGATCGTCACGCTGCGGGTCAGCCCGCTGGCGCTCGTGGTCTCGACCGTCTGGGCCGAATAGCTGCCGTCGGGATTGCGGACCCAGGTGGTGGTGATCCGGTTCTGCGTTCCGCTATCGAGGATGACCGAGCGCACCAGATCGGTCGACTGGAGCGTGCCGTCCTGGTTCTGGTCGACCCAGGTCTCGCTCGTGATCTGATTGGCCGCCAGCACCGTCTTCGTCAGGCTGAAGATCGAGTTGTCGGTGTTGCGCGCCGTCGTGGTGGTGGTGCGGTTGCCGCTGCCGTCGATCACCACCACCTCGGTGACCGTCCGGTCGATATCGCCATCGCCGTCGGCATCGGTGGCCACCGTCCGGGTCAGCCCGTCCGCCGAGACCGAGGACGACTGCCAGGACACCAGCGAATTGTCGCCGTTGCGCAGCCAGACTTCCGCCGTGGTGCCGCCGCCGCTGGTCTGCGTGGTCTCCTCGATCAACCGCCGGTCGATCACCGTGTCGCCGTTCAGATCCTGCACCGTCGTCCGGTCCAGTCCGTCGGCGCTGATCGTCAACGTATCCGCCCCGATCAGCGAGCCGTCGCGGTTGGTCACCACCGTGGTCTCGGTCCGCACGCCGCTGCTGGTGGCGATGGTCCGGGTGGTCACCCGTTCGGCGCCCGAGCTGCCGGAGCCTCCGATCCCGTCGAGGTTCTCGTAGAGCACGCTCGAATTGCCGTTCGCGCTGACCCCCTGCTTGCTGACGGTGATCACCGCGCCGTTCGGCGCCAGTTCCTGGATCGTCACGTTGCGGCCGCCGCCGCCGGTGACCTCGCGGTATTCCCTCTGGTCGAACCATCCGCCCCACCGGCTGTCGCGCAGGATCTCCACCGTCTGGCCATCGGCGCTTGTGGTGGTGACGGTGCGGTCGCGCTCCACGCCCGACACCGTATCCGCCCCCAGCCGGTTCTCCACCGTCTCGATCCGGTTGCCGCTGCCGTCGGTGACCGTGGCGATGGTCTGGTGGCGGTCCACCACGCCGTCGGCGTTGTCGTCCCAGGTATTGGTGATCTGGGTGCCCGCCGCATTGGTCACCGACTTCACCACGAAGACCTTCTCGCCCCCGGTGCCATAGCCCGTCGCGGTGACCGTCCGGGTGCCCGACCCGTCGGTCGAGACCGTCTCGACCACCCGCCGCTCGGCCGCCAGGGTGACGTTGGCCACCGTGCGGCTCGTCCCGCCCATGGTGAAGCTCGCCTGCCCGTCGATGCGCGAGCCGTCTGCCAGCACGATCTGTGTCGTGTCGGGGGCGAGCCCGATCTCGGTGATGCCCAGCGCCGCCAGCGTCTTGGTCTCGGTCGAGCCGTCGGCCTTGGTCACCAGCACCCGGAAGTCGCCCCAGCGCGCATCCGCCGAGGTCAGCTTGCCGTCGCCGTTGGTGTCGAAGGCCAGCCGCAGCGCCTCCATGTCGCTGTCGGCGGTCGGATCCCATTCGGTGAAGACATATTCCCGGTCGTCGCCGATTTGGCCGTCGCCGTCCAGGTCGATGAACAGCACCCCGTCGCCCGCACCCGCCCAGGCCGTGCGGTGGCTCAGCCCGTCCTCCCCTTGGATGAACCGGGTGGACTGGGTGAGTTGGGTGATCTCGATCCCGTCATTGTCAAGGTCGAGAAGGATGGGTTTGCCGCCGAAGGCGCTGCTGATCGCGTCGAAGAAACCGCTGATGGCATTCCCGATGGCCTCCACCACATTCCCGATGGCTTCAGCGACAGCACCGAATGCTTCTCCAAGTGCGCCGCCAAAACTTTGATGATTGGAGCCGCCGTTTTCAGTGCCGTTTGCGTTCGGATTGAGGTGTTCTCCGGTAGGACGGTTATCCCCGCCTACCTTTACGATAGAAAAACCACCGCCGTTCGGTACGATAGTGTAGCCATCTGGTGGCGTCCAGCCACCCATGCCTGCCAAGGTCTCGTTTACAAACTGTCTATGCGCGGTATCTACATAAGGTTGCCACGCTCCATGATCGCCGGTCGGATGGGAGAAGTATATGTTCCGGATAGAATCCGCAAAAAGAGCTTCTTGGTATTGCGGTGAGAATCTGCCATCAAGTCGGAGCGGAGTTCCGTCCAGGCCGATAAAATCCGCAAAGGCATAGGGTAGCGCGTTCAGCGGGATCCACGATTCTGGTATGCCGTCGAGATTGAAATCCGGAACGGCACCATAAGCCATCGCTCCCGAAGAAATGCCGCTCCATCCTTCCGTATATCCCGCATTGATGGCTGCTAGCGTCATTGCTCGTTGTGCTTCAATGGGAAGCTCCGCAAAGATGCCGGTATTTACTACCGCCTGAAACCAAGAGTCATTATGAACTCGTACGCCCCCGGCAACATAGGTGTGGAGTTCCTCGACCTCGAAATTATAGGTCTGCCAGCCATCTAACTTTGTAGGCTTTGCCGCGGTGCCGTCACCCGCATCCACATAGGCAACGGCACGTTCAAACATATCCGCCGTTTCGGCCGAATAAACTATCCGTTCGGCGGTCACCTCAGCCAGCTCGCCGGAAGCCAGCACGACCTCCGCTCGGCCGGCAGCAATCATCTCGCCGATGGATTGAAACTCACCGTACCTATTGAGAAATCTGTGGCCGGGCGTTACTACTAAACTTTTTGAAACCCCTCCCTCAACCCACGCCATCTGCACCCATTCCGTTGTGCAGCTCCGAAAGATCTTTTTTACACTGCGCACGACGAGATTCGCGCGACCGAGATCGAAGGTGGAGTCAAATGCCAGAACAGTATCGCCAGTGCAAATATCGCGGATGGGTTTTGCTTTGCCTTCGCCAGTAAGAATCAGCGTGGATGCGGGAAAGCATTCATTGGGCGCAGAAAGTGTTCCGTCTGAATTTAAGGAAAATCCAAACCTGTCTATCGCATTGGCTCTATAGTTCAGCGATCTCTCGATTTCTTCGGGTGTTGCCAGGCGGAAACGAATAAAATCTTCAAGGTATACGACAAATGTGCTGCCTATGATCGTCTTCAGACCCTCCTTCCTGTCCTTAATGGTGTATGGGTTGGTGCCGGGAGCCGCAAGCGTGGGATCTAATTCCTTGTATATCCCGTTATACTTGTTTTCATATTGGCTTCTGCTCGGAACGTAGAGAGCGGATTTGGTTCCAACGTAGTACTTTCCGTCGCTCCCCAGATAGACAGATGAGAGCTCGACGTAGCGCAGCGAAACTGCTGCTTGCGTAATCGGAATTGCCCCCCTGGATGCTATAACGGTTAGGTCGCTATCGGCGGGAAGGGAGCGGAAATTGTAATATATATCTCGCATTACCTCGTAGACTTTATCTTCTGAGAGCGGAGTAATCGGCGTAAATGTGGTGCCAGAGGGGGGATTTACCCTCGGCAGTGTGGATTCGCCGGCCTCCATAATATTTGTAGATATCCTCTTAATGGCGTCTGTGTAAGGCGCAATGGCGTGAATTCGATCAATAACACTTGTCATAGCCTATCGCTGCTCCCCTGCACCGACTTTATATCTATATTCTATAGTGTCACAAGAGTTTCCCTCGACCAGCTCAGAAAATATCGGGTCATTGGGTTCGTAGTCTTCGTAGATTTCCCGACATACGGCGGTCGCACGGTTTCCTAAAACCAGATCTTTGTAAGTAAGATATGTCAGGACATCTCGCCAATCATTGAAGGCCTCTTCTAGAAAAATTACCTCGCCCACAATACTGCGAATCGCCCAGAGAAAGTCTTCCTCTGCATATGAGCTTTCGGAAGTGATATCTCCTAGGCACCGAAATCTAGGATCATTCTTGATTGCATCCTGCCCTCGGAGCCAGACAGCCAATGAATAATACGTGAGAAGTCTTTTCGTTCTATATCCGCATTGATAGGCCGAGGTAATGATGCTATCAACACTCCTCATGGAGTAACGTTGGAGAAAACCTGGGGCGGTAAAGTTATACTTTTGCTCGATAGATTCAAGCACACTCTCAACGCAGCGCCGAAGAAAGCTCCATTCGTCCTTTGTTAGGATTCTCACTTCGAAGGAATGTACGCGAAAAAAATCCTCAAACTCCTCATCGTGCCCGCATGCGGCTAACGCTGCTGGTGAAATATCATTGATAATTCTACCTGAAGATATGATATTTTCGAGACCTATGTCCTCTACATGGTCCTCCAAATTGCCGATAACTTCTTTGATGTCATCAATATCTATTTCGTTTCCCAGGATCGAATAAAGGCGATGCGCTCTCGGCAATAATTCTTCAGACGCCAATCGGTCATAAGGGGTGGGCGCGAGAAGAAATATCAGCGCGCAACCCCATAGCGACGGCAATCTCCAACCATCTGTACTCATCTATGGTCCTTGGGCCGTGTCGAGCTTAAGGTTTGGTCCTGGCGTTGTGCAGCGCAGCCAGCGTCTTCGTCTCGGTCGAGCCGTCGGCATTGGTCCCCAGCACTCGGAAGCCGCCCCAGCGCACGCCTGTTATCGCAAGAAGCTTGATAGCGCCGAATAACTGGGATCGCCAGTGGAATGCCAAACATGCTTCCCCCGAAAGCCGGAGAACAACTTCCAACGCAAAGCAGCGAGCTTGCCGAATCACGTGCAGGTGTCCTTATGGGCAACGCTATCACGGCCGCGTTCACCTTGGGGAAGAATTATCTGCGCGCAATTTCACCGGGCAGACGCAGCCGCACAGACCCCCGCACACCTGTCCAGCCGGCAATCACCAGGCCCAAAACCCTCGCCGCCGCCGGCCGCACGGCCCGCCACCATGGCCGCCCGCGCCTGCTCCCGCGCCACCCATGCCCGCGATCCCGTAGCTGTCGGTCGCGCGTTCGACGGATCTCTTCGGCACCTTGTCACGCGGCTCGCCTGCCCATCCGTCAGGATGATCCGACAATGCGTGGGTGGCTGAGGGAACCGGCTCGTCTGCATGCACGATCGCGCGGGGTTCCGAATGGCGCACTGGCTCTCATTCTTCGGGAGCTACAAGGTCCATGTGGCTGACACCAATGGCCTGCGCCAGCTCATACAGCGTTATGATTGTGGGGTTTCGTTGCCCACGCTCAAGGCCGCTGAGGTACTGCTGGCTGAACCCGGCCCGCGCCTCCACGTCCTCCTGGGTGAGGCCCTTGGCTCGGCGCAAGCGCGCAAAGTTCCGACCGACGAGCTTGCGCATATCCATGCGCTGGCCTTGTTGGGCTCACTGTTGATTATCTCCCTGCCGGCCCGTGCCGAGATCACCCTCACCTTTCATCCCGACAGCCCGCTGGGATCGGTGTTCAAGATTATGTCGTGCGTGAGCAGCGGGCACAACGCAACGCCCCGACGCAGGGCATGACGCGCGGGGCTTATGAGGCGTTCCGCCGGGATTTGAACTACAGCTGCACGATATTCAGAGGTCGACCGGTGCAGATGGAAACATGCGTGCGCGAGGTCGCGGCTCGCCACGGCATAGCACTTTGATCGAGTTGCAACATGACATGAGAATCCCCCTGATCTCCACCGCTGCCGTCATCTGCACCATGCCCGCCTCAGGGCAGGAATGGATCTCGCTGGGAGGAAGTCTGAATGGGGAGATGGACCTGCAATCGGTGGGCCGGATTGGCAGTTTGCCGACTGCCCGTATGCGCTTTAGCGGCCAAACAGCACAGGGGAGGGTCACCATGACCATGGAACTGGGTGCAATGTGCGCGGAAAGCTATCTTTACATGCTCGACGGCTGGATCACTTCCAGCTGGTCCCCTACAATTGCCGCGATGCCCGATGTGCCACCGGAGGAGCGCGTGATCTGGATCCCGACTGAGAATAAGGCCTTCACCCACCTCTTCATCTATCTGTGCAACGGGTGAACGGCTCACATGTTGCGCCATTCCCGTATCGGATCCACATGGAGGACTGCGGGATGAAGCTGTTTGTCGGGCTGGATGTGTTGCTGGACAAGACCGTGATCTGCGCGATCAGCGAGCATGGGAAGATCGTGAAGGAGGCGCAGGTGGCCAGCGATCCCGAAGCGCTGTTGCGCTGGATCGGCGATCAGGATGGCGCAATTGCCGCCGTCGGGCTTGAGGCTGGCCCCTTGTCGCAGTGGCTGCACCGCGGGTTGTCGGATGCGGGACTACCTGTCGTTCTGATGGAAACCAGACAGGTAAAAGGCGCCCTGAAGGCCATGCCGATCAAGACGGACCGGCGGGATGCCGAGGGTATTGCACGTCTGCTTCATCTTGGCTGGTTCCGACCCGCTCATTGCAAATCGGTGTCTGCACAGGAGGTTAGAGCGGTGCTCAGCGCTCGTAAGGCCGTGCAACAAAGGTTTATCACGCTGGAAATGTCACTGCGCGGGCTGCTGCGGAACTTCGGGCTTAAGGTTGGCACCATATCCCCTGGCAGGTTCGAACAGCGTATCCGCGAACTGGCGACGGGCAACCCGATGCTGGAAGCGGCAACCGAACCCATGCTTCGCGCGCGCTCGGCGCTGCGGCGAGAGCTGGCGGGTCTTGAACGCAATGTCCGTCAACTCGCCCAGGAGGATCCGGTCTGTCATCGGCTGATGTCGATGCCCGGGATCGGCGCCGTCGTGGCGTTGACCTATCGATCCGCTGTCGATGACCCCGCCCGCTTCACATCCTCGAAGAAGGTCGGACCGTGGGTCGGCCTGACGCCCTCTCGCAACCAGTCGGGCGAGCGCGACGTCTCGGGCGGGATCACCAAGGCAGGTGACGTCAACCTTCGACGCGCGCTGTGCCAGGCGGCAACCGTCATGATGCATCGTGGACGGGCGAGCTGGCTGCGAACCTGGGCGGCAAAACTTGCAAGCCGTCGTGGTGCCAAGCGCGCGATGGTTGCGCTGGCCCGGCGCATCGCCGTGATCCTGCACCGCATGTGGAAGGATGACACCAACTTCCGCTTTGACATTCTGGTGCCTCATGCCGGCTGAAAATACAGGTTCCAGACTGCTGCCCGCCTGATCGCGGGCCTTCGAGGTCCCCACGGGGCGCGGTACCGGTGATGCCGTGCTCAGGACTGATGCCGATCGTATCGAGCACGCCAATGAGATGGGCACATCGGAATTGCATTGAACCAGCATCATGTTGGCGGCCACAGCGCTGACCATGGATCGAAGCATGCACCCGGGTCGATCTCAGGCGAAGGCTGCCGAACAGGGAAGCAGATCACTTGCTCAAAGAACAAGACCGCGCTCCGGCGGCACATCCCGTATGCGCAAAACCGCTTGACTGGGACGACCCCCTTACCGAAGTCCGGACCCTAACATGGGAGCCTGACCGGAGCAAAGCTGGGGTTCAGATCGAAAATCCACCTTCGCATCAGGCGGGGCAAGCGATCCTGGGGCCGATCAACGCGGAACATCAATAGTCCTCGTAATCATCGACGCCACGTGCGCCAGCTGCCTCTGACAGCATCTCACGGATCGTAGACGCGATCAGATCGTTTGAGCGCCAAGGCAAACCATTCTGCTCCTCTGCTGCCGCGCAACAAAGCAAGATCGCGACTTCATCGTCAACGCTTTGGACAACATCATCAATGATTGTAGACAGGTAATCCTCAAAAGCGAAATAGAGCGGGCCGCCATAAAATGCGTGCTTCTCGTAATACCAGCACCACTCCGCCCACATGTTTTTTAGGCGCTTCGACTCGCCAGAAAAAACACCGGACGGTTTTGATCGCTGCATCCGAAATTCGACTTTACGGGCAAGGTGGGCAAATTGCTTTTCGGCAAACCTCTGAATGGCTGAAAGGTAATCCACCTCTGGATCTGCCTCGGCAAAGAAAAAAGGTTCGGTTACTGAGTATGCTCTGACCATTAGGTGACCTCCTCGATCAGTTCGCAGGCCTCACCAGTGCGGAGTTCGCCGGACATCAGGCGGCACAGAAGGGGGTCGCGCGGCGTGGCGAGGGCGCGGGATTCCAGATCCAATTGCACCATTTGCTTGAACAGGTGTCAACCAAGCCTTTAATGGCGGTTTCTGGTCAAGCTTGTTTCTCTGTCTGTGCCGGGGTCATGGTCCTTTTCGAGGTTATGTCCTCATGTTAATGTTCGGGTCGGGTGCCTTCAACGTGCGCAGCGCAGGTGCCTTGCGGGCCTGCAGCCGATTGAACGAGATCACCGCAACCACCGTCCCGGCGGGACATCACAGACCTCGCGTCAGGCCTGCAATCTCAAGATCGGGTCAGCGTCGGTCATGCCGGCATTTCTTTCCCCCATTCGAGGATCGTCCCGTCGACCCAGCTGCAGTGGGGGAGCGGCAAGGACGCCCGCCGAGAAGCGCTCCCATGTCCGTGGTCACCCGCGCAATTAAAGTACGGTCCTCCAGAATACAGTCTTCGCCAGATTTGGCCCGGTCATGGTAGCGTCCGCATAGGGACGGTCGCACTGGACGGAGGCCACATGCCCGATGGACACACCGCGCAGGCTTCCAACCCGCTTGCCCGGCCGCTCGACGAGATATCCATCGAGTTGACGCAGCGCTGCAACCTCTCCTGCGCGATGTGCGCGGTGTGGGAGGGGCGGCGGGATGGGCTGTCGGGCGCGCGCGTGGCCGGGCTTCTGGCCGAGGCGCGGGGCCTGGGCGCGGCGTCTTTCGTGCCCTCGGGGGCCGAGACCCTCATGCGGAAGGACGCTCTGGACCTGCTTGAAGAGGCGGCGCGGCTGGGATTTTCCCGCATCGAGGTGGTGACGAACGGGGCGCTGGTTCCCCGGCATGCGGAAAGGCTGGCGCGGATCGCGGGGCTGCATCTCAACATCAGCCTCGACGGGCCGCGTCAGGTGCACGACGCGCTGCGGGGGGCGGGCGCCTATGACGACGCGATGGCGGGGCTTGAGGCTGCGCTGCGGCATGGTGTGCCGGTCAGCCTTTCCGCGGTGCTGATGCGGCCCACGCTGGCGACGCTGGACCATATCGTCGATCTGGCCGAGGCGCGGGGACTGGCCTCGGTCTCGCTTCAACCCTTCCAGCCCGAGATCGCCGGAGTCGGCCGCGACCATTCGGCCTTCGTCTTCCCTGCGGAAGATCGGGATGCGGCGAGGGCGGCGCTGACACGTTTTGCCGCGCGGGCGCGCGCGGCGGACATTGCGGTCCATACCGAAGCGGCCTTCGCGACCTTCATTCCCTATCTGTTCGACGGGGTGCGGCCGGTACCGCCCGGCGGCTGCCGGATGCCGTCGCGCTTTGTCCTGGTCGATGTGCGGGGCGAGACCTATCCCTGCTTCTTCCTGCGCGGCCGCTCGATGGGCAATGTGGGGCGCGGCCTGCCGCTGGCCGACATCTGGCGCAGTGCCGACCGACTGCGCCTGCAACTGCTGGGGCTGTCGGGGCGCTGCGGCGGCTGCCTCGCGGCCTGCTCGGACATCGCGAGCTATGCGGGCTCGGCCCAACCGTAGCCAAGGTCGCGCGCCAGCGAGGCGGTGATCGCCCGCGTCTCGGGGCCTGGACATGCTGCAAGCTGCATCGCTGCGAGGCGCAGGAATCCGCTGGTGCCGCCAGTCGTCCGCCGCAGCAAAAGATCGCGGACGGCCAGCACCAGCGCGGGGGCGGCGGTGGGCAGATCTTCGGCGCGGACCTCGGCATAGGCGCGGCCGGGGGCGAGAGCGGCCTGCCGGGCGCGGGCGATGCCGCGCAGCCAGCCGCAGGCGGCCTCGCGTCGTGCCGCGGTGCCGGATGAGGACGCGACGGCCGCCGCGGGATGCTGCAGCAGATGGAGCACCGCAGTCGGACCCTCGGGCGGTCGCGTAGCATGGGCCATGCGCAGGCCCGGAAAATTGGCGGCGACCATGCGGGCAGCCCGGTCCCCCGCCGCGGGATCGGCGGCGACGATCCACAGATCGACCGGCGTTGCAGGTGGCGGGGGCGGCGGCTCTTCAGCCCGCGGCGCGAAAATGGGCAGCTCGGTCAGCGGCGGCGGCTCCGGCGCGCCCAGCGGCGCCAGCGCGCCGGCGGGTGGCGGCACGACCTGCACGCCATCCGCCACCCGGTTGGTGTGCCAGCGCTTCATCCGGTCGGCATGCGCGAAAACGCGGCCCAGATACTGCGCCCGCAGGTCGTCCAGCGACAGGCCAAGGTAGTGCCGCAGGCTCAGCGTCTGCGGGGCCAGCCGGGCGGGATCGGCCGTGACGGTATGCCCGCCTGTGGCCATCCACAGCGACAGGTCGGCACCGACCCGGAACAGCCGCTGCTTGGGGTCGCGCTCGATCATCGGCGCGGCCATCAGCATCGTCGCCTCGAAGCTGGCGGGATCGTGCAGTTCGTCCTCGGCCGCGGGCAGGAAGGCCAGTTCGCGGCAGGGAACGGCCTGGATCTGGCGGTCGCCCCATGCCGCAACCAGATCGCGCAGCCGCCCGCCATCGGGGGTATCGAGAAATTCGTCGGCATCCGCATGGATCACCCAGCCCTCGCCCAGCGTCGTGATGACCTCGCGCTTGCGGCGCAGCTGTGCGGTCAGGTCGAACACGCCGTCGAAGGGCTCGGTCAGAATGTCGCGCACCGGGGCGCCGCGCCGGGCCTCGGCGATCGCGCGGCTGCGGTCGGTCGAACCGTGGTCGATGACCACCGCCTGCGCGCCATGGCGATGAAGATGTGCCAGCAGGCGGTCCAGCGTGGCCTCGGCATTGCGGGCGGTCACGATGGCGGTCAGCGGAGGGGCGGCCCGGCCGATGCGGGCGGGGCCGGCAGGGGCGGCAGCGGGCTTCAGCCGCGCCAGCAGCGTCTGGGCCGCCTGCGCCCGCGCGGCATCGCCCCGGGCCGCGACCGCCTTCATCAGCCCGGCGGCGTCATCGGGGCGCGTGGCGTAGGGCAGACCCAGCCGACGGTAGAACCATAGCCGCCGCCCGAAGACGGCGGGCCGACAGATAGCCGTGTACTCCTCGTGCTTGCGCAGGTTCAGCGCCAGCAGGTCGGACCTGGCCCCGCGCGGCACATGCCCGCGCCGCAGCGCCACGAGGCTCATCTCCAGCACCGGGAACTGTCGGTAGAGGCCCCGGGCGCCGCTCTCGTCCACGACCTCGGCATAGCGCAGCCAGTCGGTTTCCTCACGGAACAGCAGCACCTCGGGCACCTCGATCTGCGGGCCCTGCGCCAGCAGGCCCAGCATCAGCGCCCAGTCGTAGGCATTCATTGCGCGCGGCGGAAAGGCCGCCTGCAATGCCTTGCTGCGCATCAGCCCGTACATGCGGGTACCGCCCGGATGGGCGAGGAACCGGCGCACCCGGTCGGGCCAGGGGCCGTCCAGCGCGGCGGTGTCGGGGATGCGCCCGCTGGTGCCCGGCCCCACGAAGGCCGCCCGTGGCAGGGCCGACACCGCATCGCCGCGCTCCTCCAGCGCGGCCAGCGTGCGGGCAAGGAATTCGGGCGCCCAGAAGTCGTCCGCGGCAAGCCAGGCGAAACAGGGCGTCTCCACTCCTTCCAGCAGGTCGCGGAAGTTCATCACGCCGCGCCGCGCGGGTTGGCGACGCA
Organism: Paracoccaceae bacterium; assembly: GCA_037190175.1. Taxonomy (GTDB): domain Bacteria; phylum Pseudomonadota; class Alphaproteobacteria; order Rhodobacterales; family Rhodobacteraceae; genus JBBCJM01. The sequence goes on from JBBCJM010000048.1 coordinate 25,609, forward strand.
GCGTGATGCGCGCATCCTGGGCCGCGGCGTTCGCCGCGATGGCCGCGGAGGCGTCGGTCGAGGCATCGTCCGACACGATCAGCCGCCAGTCCGCGCAGCTCTGGGCGCGGACCGAGCCGATGGCGCGGGCCAGTGTGCGCGCGCTTTCGCAGGCGGGGATGCCGACGGTGACGCAGATCATGGCGCGAACAAGGCCCCGGCGCGCCGCACGGGTTGCACGCGGTGGCGGGCACCGTGCGGCTTCCGCATCGCGGCCAGCTGGCCCAGATAGCGCGCCACCTCGTCCGCCCCGTTGGTGCCCGGCAGACGGGCGCAGGCTGCGGCGATCATCCGGCGCGCGGCCGGGTCGCTCAATTCAGCGATGGCGGCATGCAGCGCATGCGGATCGTCGGGCCGGGCGGCGCGGCACAGGCCCCGCATCGCGCCATAGGCGGCCCGGACCGACTGCAGGTCGTGCTCAGGGTTCTCGTTCGACAGGAACAGGGTCGGCAGACCCGCGGCCAGGTTCTCGTGAAAGGTATTGTAGCCTGCCAGGGCGATCGCCCAGTCGAAGGCGGCCAGGTATCGCGCGAACGGATAGGCCGACAGCCGGACGACATCGGCCGGCAGTTCGGTCACGGCCTGGCTGATCAACCAGTCGGCATTCACGATCTGCGGGCGGCGATCGGCCGGCAAGGCGCGCAGCGTGGCCAGCGCCCGGTCCAGCGGGCCGCGGATGTCGAAATTGTTGCCCGAGCCGAGTTGCAGCAGAACCGCCGGGCGCGCGGGATCCAGGCCCACGGCGGCCCGCGCCGCCCCGTGTGCCAGCGCCTCGTCCGCGCGCAGAAACATGACCGGCGGCACCACCAGCGCACGGTCGCGGAACGCCGCGGTCGGCCCGTCGTCAAAGACAGCCGCCAGTTCGCCCGGCTCGATCACCGCGTCGAAGCAGCCCTCGTTCGCCAGCGCGCCTTCCCCCGACCCGCGCCGCCACAGGCCGCGGCGCTGCCAGACCGTCCAGACCTCGGGATGGCGGGCGAAAGCGGCCAGCATGCCCGGATAGGGCACATTGCCGTCGAAGACCGTCACGTTCGGCCGCCAGAAGCGCAGCGCCTCGTCGATCTCGGCCTCGAGACTGTCGTCCCACCCGGCCTCGGGCAGGCCGACGCTGCGGAAATAGGGCAGATAGCCGGCCGCGATCCCCTGATCGCGCACCACGCCAAATGCCTTGGACATCGTCAGCACCACCGGCCGCACGCCCGCCGGCAACCGCCTGGCCGAGGCGAGGCAGCGCGTCAGATGCCCCATGCCGATGCCGTTCGAGGTGATGTAGAGCACGCGCGCTTCGGCCCGCGCTGCCGCGTGCCGGGGCGCCGAGGCACGGGGCGGCCCGATGCGGGCGGCGACGCGGGCCACCGCGCGGTCGGGGCCGTAGCGGTCGCGCACCACGGCCACGGCGCGGGCCGACTGCCGGGCATAGCCGGCCGGATCGGCATGCAGGCTGCGCACCCTGTCGGCCACCGCCTCGGGCGGCCCGTAAAGGGCACCCTCTTCGAACAGCGCCGCGAACGAGGGGGGCAGAAGGCAGGGCAGACCCGCCGCCATCGCCTCAAGCGGCGCGCGGCCGAAGGCTTCGATCCAGGCGCCGCCGTGGTAGTAGGAGAAGTAGTCGATGGATGTCAGGAACCGGGGCACCGGCATGGTCCCGAAGGGCAGCACCTGCCATCCCGCGGGCCGGGGGGCCGCCACGGTATCCAGGGTCGTGTCATATCCTAAAAGCCGCACGCGGATGTCGGGCGCGTCGGGATAGGCGGCCAGGAACTCGCTGCGCGTGTCAGCCATTTGGCGGCACCCGGCCGGCTGTGCCGGCCCACGACCGCCAGCGCCGAGAAGGGGCCGGAACGCGGCCCCGCGAAATCGCCCGGATGCAGCACGTTCACCCAGTCTTCGGCCGTCAGTTCCGGCGCGCCCGCAAGGCCCGCAAAGGCCGCGCGCGCCGCGGGACCGACGGGCGCCCAGGGCACTGCGCCGAAAAGATCGGCCGCTACCTGGCGGATCCTTGCGATGTCGTACTGCGCAGCACCCGTCGCATCGACGGGGGGATGATGGGCCACGATCACCGCCTCGTCCGCGCGCACGCGCCAGACACCGGCAGGCCAGTCCAGCAGAGCCGCAGGATGGTGGATGCAGGCCAGCCGGGCCGCCACCGGCTCGTCGGGCGGGACGGGCAGCAGAACCCCCGCCGCGGCCAGCGCCGCGATCTCGGGGTGAGGGCCGCGCCGCATCGACAGGATGGGGCTTGCGACGGGCAGAAAACCCACCCGATAGCCCACCGCCGCCAGAGCCCGCGCCTCGGCCGTCAGGGCGGTGGAGGTGCCGCCAGGAAACCGGGGATCCGCCAGCAGGAGCACGTCGCATTCCACGGATGCCGCCCTTCCACATCGTCACATGGCTGCTAAACTGGCCGCGGGGCGCGGACTTGTCCATGGGCACCGCCCCCCTGCGGAGGACATGGTGGGACGACTGCGCGACGCGATCGAGGCAGGGCGGCAAGCGGTCGCGGCGCGCGAACTGGCGCAGGCCACGCGGGCGCAGGCCCTGCTCGCGCTCGGCCTGGACACGCCCTCGCTGGTGGCTGCGGCGGAAGCCCATGCCCGCGTGGCCGGCGGGCAACACGGCCGGGCCGTGTTGATTGCCGACCATCTGCCCGCCCAGCTCGTCTCGGCACCGGACCTGATCTTCGAGCATCTGCCGCCGTTGGCCGACTTGCTGTCCGCCGTGTCCCCTGCTGCGGCCGACGAGCACCGGCTGCGGCGGCTTGCGCTGATTCTCGGACGCTGGGCCGTGACCGAATGCCTGTGGACCGGCGGCGAAGCCGAGGATCTGGTCCGCATGGCGATGGCCCGGGCCGGCCGGGATCGCCCGGCGGTCGCGTTCCGCCCAAACGACACGCGCGCGCCCGTCCGCACTGCCCACCGATGATCGTCGCCTGAGCATCACGCTGCGGTTTCTGCGCGGCCGGACCAGAAGTGGCTATGCGGTCGAGATGCTTGTCGCTAAAGTTCGTAACTGCGCACCAGTGCAGAATGTTGCAGGAGGGGCCGTTGGCCGGATTGTCCCGTTGGGCGATTTTCGTCCGAGCTTTCCTGATAACTCTTTTGGCCGGCGCACCTGCAAAGGTCGCTGCCGTGACCTCCGACGAGGTGGCAGCCTGGACCACGGCCGCCCGAACCGACTCGATCGATGGCTATTATTCGTATCTCAGCCGGTTCCCCACGGGCGAATATGTGGATCGCGCCATCGCCGCACTGGTGCGGCTCGGGGCAATCTCGGCTGCGCCGCCGCAGGTCCGGCAACTTCCCCGGGCGCCCGTCCCGGCCCAGGCGGCCCCCGGTCCGCAGCCCTCTGCCCCCGCGAGTCCGTACTGATGCCGGCGCGTTCTGCCACCCTTGTCGCCGCGCTGACGCTGATGTTGGCCGCCTGCGCGATGCCGCCGGAAAAGGACGGCCTGACCTATCGCGCGCCAGAGGTGCGCACGGGTGCGGGCACGGTCGCCGTGCCGGGCGCCAGCCGGGCCGAGGCCGTCGCCGGCGTGGCCGCACGGCTGCGCGCCGCGGGTTTCCGGGTCAGCGCCGCAAACCCGCGCACGGGACGGGTGGTCGCCCGTTTTGCCGGCCAAGGCCTGGTGGATTGCGGCACCTTCACCCAGGTCGCGCGCGGAAATGTCGCGAGCTTCCCCGCGCATGCCGTGCGTGCGGCGGTGTTCGATCCGGCGTCGCCGGGCCAGATCCTGCTGCGTCAGGTAGCCACCTCCACGCAGTTGACGATCGAGGTGGAGGCCGCCGCGCCCTTCGCCGCCCGTATCGGGGCGCAGCACGAGGTGCGTGTCAGCCAGGCGCCCGTGGGGAATTCCCCCAGGGGTTGGCAGGCAACCCGCCAGTTTGCGGAAGGCGCCACGGCCACTTTTCCGGACCAGGTGACCTGCACCGGCGCCGGTCGGTTGGGTAGTATCGTCTCCGGCCGTTAGGTCCTGCGGCGGCACTGGGTGAGTCGTTCCCACTCAGGTCCGGTCATCGGGATGACCCCAGATCGTGGCGCGGGCCAAGGCACAGGCGTCGCGAAGGCGCGACGTGTCGGGGCCGAGTTCCGTCAACCCGGCAACAAACCTGTCCCAGATCGCGGGCGGCACCTGATCGCCGCGCATGCGGCGCAGGGCGGCTGCGGTGTCAGCCTCCATCGGATAGACCGGCAGCCCACGCGTCACGCGGACCTGTCGCGCGAGTTCCGACCACCTTTGCCGCAGTGCTGCGGGATCGGCCGGGCCGCTCCGCTCTTCCTCCCACGCCGTGCAGGCATCGCCGCCCAGCAGGCCGCGGCACGCCCCGATCCCCCACCAGGCGCCATGGGGCCGGTCGGCGCCAAGGCCGGCGGACAGCGCCGCCGCCGTCTCCTCTGCCGCGCCCATGCTGTCAAAGGCCGCCCGGAACGCAGCCGCGCCGGACCGGCCGCATTCCCAGTCCGCGACAATGCGTGGCACGACCAGCGCCGGCGGCGCGGTGGCGGGAACGCCGGACCCGAGAAAGGCTTCCGCATGTCTGGACAGAAGCCGGGCGGGAACAACCCACAGGCCGCACGTCGATGCTGCTTCGCCGGTCAGCCGGTTCTCGGCTGGCCAGAGCAGTGCCCGTCCCGTGGCCAGCAACGCAGGTTCGGGCGACAGGGCCGCCGCCATCGGTCGGGGCAGGATGTCTGGCAAGACCAGAACCACATAGGATGTGGACGCCGCCTGCGCCGCTTGGGCCAGCGCCGCCGGATCGGGTGCCACATCCTGGCAGGGCAACGAAGCGGCCAATTCGGCGGCGGGCGCCCCGTGCCCGGCGTCCGCAACGCGAAACCATGTCAGATCGGCCAGCAGCGTCATGCGGTGGCCGGAGTCCCGCTGCCTGCCTCGTCCGCCAGCCGGGCCAGATGCGGCAAGGCATGGGGGTTGCCCCGCGCTTCGGCCAGACGGTAGAGGCGGAGGATTTCCGCAGGCTCCGCGTCGGCGATGGCGCCCGTCTCCATCATCCGCGCAAGGTTCAGCGGCGCCGACGGATGGCCCAGCACGGCTGCCGCCTCGAACAGGCGCCGCGCCGCCTTTATGTCGCGTGGCAGACCCGTTCCGCGCAGGAGAGCCCAGCCCACGGCGTCCAGCGCATCGCCGTTGCGCTGTGCGGGCAGGATGGCGGCGCTCGCGATCAGACGGCTGTGCTCGGCCCCGATATCGGCCGGGAACAGCCCGGGCCGCCCGGCAAGGCCCCGGCCCAACGCCTGCACCTCGTCCTCCAGCCTTGCCGCATCCCAGGTTGTGCCGGTCCAGCGGCATCGGCATCCGCCGGGCGTGAAGCGCGGCAGCACCCAGTCCTGCCACAGCGCGATCAGCCTGTCGTAGTCGTTCACCGCCTTCGGGTCGCGGTCGGCTTGCGTGCGGGCCAGCCACAGGCCCAGACGCGCCCCATAAATGGTCCACAGGCCGTTCTGCGCATGGCGCCCAAGGTTGATCCATGCCGACAGGACCGACAGCAGCGCGGCCACGCGATGGCTCTCGGCCCCGAACCTGGCCGACAGGTCCGCCGCCAGGCGGTCCAGATAGATCGCCTCGCGCAGGCCCGCGCGAAACGCGTGTTCCGGCGTGCGCGCGGGAGCGGTCGTCGCATGGATGCCCGGCAGCACGACGGACCGGGTGATGCCGGGAATGACCTCGCCCAGGTCGTGGTCCAGCGACACCCGCTCGGGCGCCGCCTCGTGCGTGCGCATCGCCTCCACCAAGGCGCTGGGCCAGACCTTGAGCGAGCCGTTGCCCGAAACCAGCCCATTCACCGCGTTGCGGCTATGCCAGCTGAGCCGTACGTGTTCGGACAGCAGTTCGGGCGGGATCGTCACCGACAGGAACGAGGCATGCACGGTGGTATCGGCATCCACCGTCACGAAGAACCCGGTGCCCGCTGCCCGGGCTGCGGCCTTGTGGCAGGCATCCAGCCCCTGCACCCCGTGCACGCGGATCGCCTCCGGCACCAGAGCCTTCAACTGTGCGAAGGTCTCGTCCGCCCAGGGCTCGTCATAGGACATCAGGACGAAGGGCAGATCGGCGACGCGCATCGGCCGGACGGTCACTCGTGCACGAGGTTGAAGTCGAGCAGCCCGTACTGGTCGATCCAGTCCTGCGCAATCCGTTCACCCTCGGCGCGATCGGCATCGCTCAACGTGGGCAGAAGTGCCGCGATCTTGGCCTCGATCTCGACCAGTTCCTTCTTGGAATCGATGGTGTCGCGCAGGATCGCCGCCTCGCGCGCGATGATGTAGTTGGCATAGCCCTCGGGCACATTGCGCAGCTCTTCCGAGTCCGGCGCGGTGAGAATGTCGCCCAGATAGGCATAGGCGCCCAGATAGTTCCGCTGCGCCGACAGCCGGAAATAGGCCAGCGCGGTGCGCCGGTCGGGCTGGACGCCCCACCCGGTCAGGAAGGCGCGGCCCAGGTGGAAGGCCGAATAGGGGTTGCCCAGGTCGGTCGCCTCGGTCAGCCAGTAGATGCCGACGTCGGTGTCCTGCTCGATCCCCTCTCCGCGCATATAGGCCATACCGATCAGGTTCATCGCGTCGGTATGGCCCAGGGATGCCGCCTTGCCGTAATAGGGCATCGCCCGCACGGGATCCGCCGGCGTCCCCTGCCCGCGGCGGTAGAGATCGCCCAGCGCGGTCAGGGCGGCGGGGTTGTTCGACAGCGCCGCCACCTCCATCCAGCGGCGCGCCTCGCCGAAGGACTGCGGCACACCCCAGCCCTCGCGATAGTGCATGCCCATCAGCAGCCGCATCGCCGGCGCCCCGGTCATCGCGCCGTTGCGCGCGGCTTCGGCGGCCATCGCATGGTCGGCCGGGACCCCCAGGCCCAGACGGTAGATCTCCGAAATGGCGCCCCAGGCCATCGGATTGCCAAGAAGGGCCGCCTGTTCGGCGTAATGCAGCGCCTCGTCGAATCGGTGTTCCAGCCGCAGCACCCGCCCCAGCAGGCCGAGCAGACGCGGATTTGCGGGATCGGCCGCCACCGCCGCCACGCAGGCCCGCAGCGCCGCGCGCGTGTTGACCAGGTCGTGCGGCACGGCGGCAACCAGGCCCATCACGTCGTTGATGCCGGTGGCCAGGATGTCGCATTCGGTGATCATCGACTGCAGCCCGTTCGGCACCATCGCTTCGGGCTCGGGCATGCGCAGTTCCATCAGCGGGAAGGGCGGCACCTGGCCGCTGTTCATCAGGACAAGCTGGCGCGAGGCGACCTCGGCCAGCGGCGAGTCGCTGAACAGTTCGGCAAAGGCGGCAAAGTCGCGGGGGTCGGCGCTTTGCTCGATATTGCGCCAAGCGGTGTTGACCAAGGTGACCTCTGCCGTGTCGGCGCCCAGCAGCACGGGGTCGATCTCCAGCAGCGGACGTGCATGTATGACGATCTCGCCGCGCGAATTGTCCACATACCACGGCGTCTGTGAGCCTCCGGTGGCCAGCCGCACCCGCGCCCGGACCAGCCGCAGCACGTCGCGCATGTCCTGCTCTGTCCCCAGCAGCGCCGAGGCCAGCGCGGCGGTATAGGGGCTGTTGGCGCTGGTGCCGTCCAGCGCGACGGCGCCCGGTTCGGTCGAATAGGCGATGATGGTGTTTTCCGGCGCGTCCACCAGTGCCAGGCCGGTGCCGCTGGCCGCGCGATCGGGGAAGGGCGAATTGCGGCAGGCATCCAGGATCACCACCAGATTTGCCGTGCCGATCCGGCCCAGCCGTCCCACCAGGTCCTGGATCGACACCCCCTGCCTGGCCAGGAAATCATCGCCTTCGGGCCGCAGGTCGGCCGGCAGCGCGTAGTTCACGCCGCCAAGCTGCAGCCCATGGCCGGCGAAGTAGAACAGGCCAAGCTCGGCGCCCGCCTGCTCGGCGGCGATACGTTCGACCATGCCCTCGATCTGGGCCCGCGGGGCGTCTTCCAGATAATAGATCGTAAAGCCCATGTCGTTCAGCGCCGCCGCCATGGTGCGGGCATCGTTCACCGTATTGTCCAGATCGGGAACCGCCTCGTCGACATAGTTCGCCACGCCCAGCACAAAAGCCCAACGGCCGTCGGCAAGGACGGGCTGCGGCAAGGCAAAGCCCAACGCCATCACCAGGCAGACGACGGCAACCGGGCGACGCATGGACAGCATAATCGCTTGCTCCGCTCTGGCTGAATCGGACTGACAATCCCTGCAAGTGTGCCCCGGAAAGGCCGTCAGTCAAGGTAACGTTGCCGTGCGGGCGCGCATGCCCTAGCCTGAAGGCGCCATCTGATACCTTGGGGCGAGAAAGGTCATGGACCCGCCGGACCTGTCGGACGATCTGGACGTGCCCTGGGTGGCAGAGGGCGCGACACCCCCGCCCGTGGCCGCTGTCGGCCCGGCGGTTCGCATCGACCATGCCGAAGCCCGGCACGCCCGCATCGTGCTGGTGGACTGGATGCTGGGCAACGCCTGCAGCTATGCCTGCAGCTACTGCCCCAAGGAACTGCACGATGGCACCATCGCCTGGCAGGATGAGGGCCGGATCGTCGCGTTCTACGGCCAGTTGGCCGACCACTATCAGCGCGGCTTGGGACGCACCGTGTGGCTGCAGTTCACCGGCGGCGAGCCGACGATGCATCCCCGCATCGTGCCGCTTCTCGAGGCCGCCGCCGCACATGGTTTCCGGGTCAGCCTGATCTCGAACGCCTCGCGCACGCTGCGGTTCTGGGAACGGATCCGTCCCAATCTCGACGCCGCGATCCTGACCTACCACCCCGAATTCGCCACACCCGCGCCCTTTATCGCCGTGCTGCGCCTGCTGTCCGAGGCGATGCCTGTCCACGTCAACGTGACCATGCCGCCGGACCGCTTCGATGCGGTCTTCGCGCAGGCCGAGGCCATTGCCGAAGCCGTGCCCGCAGCGACGCTGGCGCTGAAGCCGCTGCGTGTGGGCTTCCGCTCGGACCTCTATCCCTACACCACCGGGCAGCGGGCACGCCTCAACACGCGCATGACGCGCAAGGGCAATGCGGGGGCGGTGACGCCGCGCGGCATCCTCCGGGTGACGGCTCCGGACGGCAGCGCGCAGGTCGCCCATGTGCACGAGTTGATGCTGGCCGGAGCGAACCGCTGGCAAGGCTGGCTGTGCCATGCGGGGCTTGAATCGTTGCGTATCAAGGGCGACGGGCGCGTCACGCGCGCCGTCTGTTCGGCCGGCGGAGATATCGGTTGGCTGGGTGGCGAGGTGCAGCTGCCCAACCTGCCCGTTCTGTGCGACCGCAAGGTCTGCTCCTGCGTGGCCGATATCCTGATCACCAAGGTCGCCGTCTGACCAGATGCGCCAGCGCCCTGCTCGGAATCCCGATCCGACGACCCTTCCGCGCTGCACGGTCGGACACCCTTTCGGCACGACCAAGGCCTGGATGGGCATGAACCATTTCCCGACGCGGCGGCTGAAGAACGTCAGAAGCGAATTGGCGCTGAACGTGCTGGCCTACAACATCAAGCGAACAGTGCCCCTGTCGGTATCCCCAGGCTGTTGGAGTGCATCCCGGGCTGATCGATGCCATTAAGGTTACGGCTTGATCTCGCGCCGCAGGTTTCGGTGGCATCCGGCCGACTTAGGCCCGCAGCATCCCCAGAGTCTGCACCCGATGAAACCATTGCTGTCCGCAAGGGGCTCCGAGCAAAGGGCTGCAGTGCGGCACGGGCCTCCAGCCACACGTAGCCGCGTCCGCGGCCCCAAGCGGACGTTCGCAAATGATAAGGATGCCGCCGTGCCGGGCGCCAAACCAGTCGTTGGCGCCACTGAACAACATTTTCACAATCGGACTGGTCCCCCTCCCGGTGAGGCTTTGTCACTGGTATCCATTGCCTGCTTGAGCTAACCTCGAACTTGCCTCAAGAACATGCAAAATCCAGCAGAAGCGACTAGTTTACATGGAATACACTGTCGTTCATCTGAGCGATCTCCACTTCAAGAATGACGTCGAGAACCGGTTTCGAATTGAAAAGCTGCGGGATGATTTGGCAGTGCTGCCCTTGGGCTCCAATGTCATTATAGCCTTTACCGGCGATCTGGTCCATTCAGGAGAGCAGGATCAGTATGATGTTCTATTTGAACTACTTCTCGTTCCGCTGATCGAAGCTGGTCATCAGATCGCGATTGTACCCGGAAACCACGACATCCAGAGACATGCAACAGACAAGGCCGCCGCGGCCGCGTTTCTAAAGGATCGCGCAAGTAGCTACCTTTTCTCTGGAAGCTCCCTGGTTCCATCACCTTATAAAGAGGATAGTGATGGACCACTTAAGAACTACAGAACACTTGAGGAACTGTTCGCGCCCTACACTGAGCGGTCCTTCTATGGTTACGTCAGGCAGGTCGGAGAGATTTCAATTGTTGGAATGAACTCAACTTGGCTCTCCCACGAAAGAGATGAGGGCGACAGTGATCGCGGAAAGCTAAGAGTGGAGCCGCATATCCTTGCAAAATATGTAGACAGATTACCTGTGGACAGTTTTCGTATTCTGCTTCTGCACCATCCATTCGATTGGCTCGAAGAGGTGACGCGTGATGCAGTGACATCGATTGCGACAAAGAGTTTCGATCTTGTCTTGTTCGGTCATGCTCATACCGCTGACTTGACCGAACTTGTCAAGGATAAAAATGGTACTGCTTTGATCCAATCGCCCCCGCTGCGTGCGGACTGGTCGAAAGGAACAAACGGATACGCAATCATTCGCTGCAATACTCGTAGCAAGGCATCGGAGATCAGCTATAGGTCGTACTCAAAAAGTCAGCGCCTTTTCGTGGTGGGGGAGGACTTTGCGCGAGGTGGGGTCGCTTACCCGAGGGGGAGCGATCAACAGTTTTTTCAGAGATCTCCGTCTTTGCCTGCGCTGGTACAGCGGTTCGTGGCCGACATGCCTCACGATTTCGTCGATTGGCATCGACGAAATGTACGAGCCAAGTCGAACTACATTGAGAGCTTCATAATTCCGCGTATTCAGAAAGTGGCTGCTGGTGGCGATGAACAATGGCTTGAGGCTCCAGTCCCACTTTCTGTTCTATTCGAAGCGAGTTCGAGGAATCAGTTCATTATCGCTCCAGCAGATTCTGGGCTCAGCACATCGGCATTTCTAACCCTCAAAGGTGTTGCGGAGAAAGTTCCTACGACCGGTGTGTTTCCTGTCTTCTTCGATGCAGGAGAGGCAAGCGTGAACAAAGCCTCCATTCTTCGATCAATGGTTCAAACATCCCTTACTAGATTTACTACCTCAGAGATGGAGCATCTGGCTCGGGAGGGTGCTGTACGCCTGATCGTGGACGGTCTCAATCTTAGCAATGCTGCACATTTCAATAACTTTCGTCGGACTATTGAGCACTTCTTTCCTGAGATGCCGATTACTGCCTTTGTTCGGACGGAAAAGGTCGGCCAGTCGATATCTAGTGTGGACCATCCGGCGTTGTCTCTAATAGACGACGAGGTTTATGAGCTCGGCGAGCTAGGCGTGCAGCAGATTAGGGAAGTGATCGCCATGCACCGTCAAAAGTTGACCGAGGGCATGATCGACAAGTTGGCAAACCATGCCATCGACTCACTTTCACAGATTAATGAGCCGATTTTCCCAAGTACAGTGGCAGTCCTTGTGGAGACACTTGTACAGGATCACGACTTCCGACCAATTAACAAGGCGCGCTTGCTCGATCGCTACGTAGAATGCCTTCTCGGTCGGTTTGAACTGGAAGATGTCCGGGAAGGCACATTCTCCTCACATGACAAGATCGAGTTCCTGAGTTTTGTGGCTCGTCAGATTCTCGAAGGAGACAATGGAGGCTTAGCTGACACGGAGTGGAAACAAGTAGTAAAAGACTATGAGACTAGCTATCTGATGGAGTTGCCAAGCGGATTGTTGGGCGAGTTCGAAGAGAAGGGTCTTCTTGTCAGCGAAGGCGGCCGAATAACGTTTCGGGCGGATTACCTGTTTTCATATTTCGTTGCTAGGCAAATGAAGTCGGACGCTCGTTTCGCTGAGACAATTACAGCAGGCGACGCACTCTTCAAACATCACAGTGAAGCGGTATTCTATGGTGAGCTGGAAGGCACCGACACAGGCGCTTTACTTGATCGCGTTTATAAGCAGGTTGATCAGCTGGAGGAGCTTCTCTTAGAGCATTACTCTCGTAATGGTATCGATCTGACGACCGAGTGGCTGGAGTCGACCAAAGATGATCCGAATGAGATCATCGAGGTTTTCCGAGAATTGGCGGAAGTTGACAGCACCGATCCGGATCCGAATGTCGCCGATTTTCGGAATAATCAGAGGTTGGCCGATGTTATTCGTCGTCGAGGGATCACTCGTCGGCGGGAAGTATCCGAGTTGGAGGCGAGATTGCTCGTTGCTATGAAGCTGTACGCCCAGCTAATACGGAATGCGCTTCATATACCGGCAAACGACAAGCTTCGGCACCTAGAAAAGCTATATCGGGCAGCTGAAATTTGGGTGGGGTTTTTAAGTGCAGCTCGCGCACATATAGCATCTTCGCCCGTGACCGTTGCTGGCGGCGTGACTTTCATCAACCATGGAGCCGCAATGGACCGCGCGAAGTCAATCGCAGAATTCAAATTCAATTCCCCCAACTCTGTATCTCGTATCCTGGCAGATGCCGTGAAGAATCCGCAGCTGTCAGTGGCATTGCGAACTGTGCTTCCCAAGCTATCGAGCATGGGAGCCCTATTCGTACGGGAGGCGCTTCTTGCTTTGCCTGCCAAAGAAAATCAGGATGCGTATTTGGATAGTATAAAACACTCTGATGACAAAAATCTCGTAACCGCGTCGATGCGCACCCTGAGGCGCGAATACTTGAGCAGCGGCAGAAACTCTGAGCTTCGCGATCACGCTGCAAGCATCGTTGACGGTATTCGCAAGGCGGTTGGTGATCGAGCGCTTGGTGACCCAAACTTGCTAAAGAAACAAAGGCTATTGCGCGATATGAAAGCTGCGGCGGCGGAGAAGCGGAGTCGAAGTTCCAAGGATTAGTTTGCATCGCTAGATTGGCTCCGGGTAACTGTTCATGTTGATAGATAGTATGTAGCCGTGGAAAGTGTCTGCCTTTTTACCGTGACTGGAGGCTCTCTCGCCTTCGGCGAAAGCCTGATTTACTGATCGACGCGCCGATCGTACCGGCCCAGGGTTTCGCTGCAAATCAATGTCTGCTTAATCATGGTGCCGCGATAGCGTAGCCGCACTGCCGTCAGGCGGCTTTACCGCCCTAAGTGTCAGCACAGGTTTTCATCTCAACGTAGGGGCATTTCAGCGGTTCGATCAAGGCCAATGCGAGCCCCCGCAACCAGAAATTCCGATGATTACAACGGTCTACACCCCGCATCCCTGCGGGGTGTTTTGCGTTCCAGCACCATGGAAGCATTGTGGAAACAATCCCTATCGCGCCGCGCTCAGCGAGATCGGCAGCGATACCTACCCGGATGCCCGAATGAGCGGAGCCATTTGTTCCGCTCCGCAGGGCTGAACCGTGGGCGGCAGTCAATGAACACATTGAACTTGCGAAAAAAATGAAATTCCACGCGGTCCCGCGCAAGGCGCTCGAGCGCGCTCTTGCGGAAGATCGGCAGGCCGCGCGAATCGGATCGCGGATTTCAAACCCTCCGCGCCGCTGATAGGCTTGGGAAAAGGGAAACGGCATTCCGATGGCTTCGAAGACACCCCTCAATGCAAAGAACCTCGAAGCGTTGGGTGCCGAGCGCCTGGCGCAACTGCTGATCGAGGTGAGCATCGGGAACGCGGAGGCCAAGCGCAGGCTGCGGCTCGCGCTGGCGGGCGCCCGGAGCCCGAGGGAGGCCGCGCTGGAAATCGCCAAGCGGCTGACCAGCATCGCCCGCGCCCGCAGCTTCATCGCCTGGAAGAACCGCAAGGCGCTGGTCACGGATCTCGAGACCCAGCGGCGTGCCATCGTCGAGCAGATCGCGCCCGCCGATCCGGATGAGGCGCTGGCGCTGATGTGGCGGTTCATGGCGCTCGGCACGCCCGTCTTCGAGCGCTGCGACGACTCCAGCGGCACCGTCATCGGCATCTTCCACCAGGCCTGCACCGATCTGGGCCAGCTCGCCACGAAGGTCCGGCCGGATCCGCAGGCGCTCGCCGGAGCTGTCCTCGATGCGCTGCAGGACAACGACTATGGCCAGTATGACGGCATGATCGACATCATGGCGCCGGCGCTGGGAGCCGAGGGGCTGGCCGCCCTGAAATCCATGGCCGAAGATCTCGGCCGCACCCCGGTGCCGGTTCCGCCGAAGGACCAATGGAAGACGGTGGGCTGGGGCCCGGGCGGCACCATCTACGAGCACGAGATGCGGGCGCGCGAGCGCTCCGGCACGATCGCCATGGCGCTCAAGGACATCGCCGATGCACGGGGCGACGTCGACGGCTTCATCGCGCAGTACGATCCGAAGACCCGCAAGGTGCCGCAGATCGCGGCCGAGATCGCGCAGCGCCTGCTCGCAGCCGGCAGGGCAGACGAGGCGCTGGGGTTCCTCGGGCGCGCGGAGCTTGGCGACGGGCTGCGGGTGCCACAGGCGTGGCAGGACATTCGCCTGCAGGTGCTGGAGGCGCTGGGTCGCGTCGAGGAGGCGCAGGCGTTCCGGTGGGACTGTTTCGAGCGCACGCTCTCCGACAGCTGCCTGCGGGCCTATCTCAGGCGGCTTCCCGATTTCGACGACATCGAGGCCGAGGAGCGGGCGATGGCGCACGCCATGGCGTATCCGAGGCTTCCTGCCGCCCTGAGGTTCTTCCTCGACTGGCCCGCGCTGGAACGGGCCGCCGCGCTCCTGGTCGCCCGGCACGACGAGATCGACGGCGATCACTACGAGTATCTCGTTCCCGCCTCGGAGGCCCTGTCGGAGCGTCATCCGCTGGCCGCGACGCTGGTGCTCCGCGCGATGATCGACTTCACGCTGACCAGATCGCGGTCGAAGCGGTATCGCTATGCCGCCGAGCACCTGAACGCCGGCGCCAGGCTTGCGCGCGACATATCGGACTTCGGTGCGTTCGAGACGCACGACGCCTACGTCGCCCGACTGAAGGAGGAGCATGGCAGGAAGTTCGGCTTCTGGTCGCTCACCACCGCCTGATCCGTCGGAAGGTTACCTCTCCACAGCCATGACGTTCCACGCCGACGCCTGCCTGCGCGCCGATTGCGGACTGAACGGCTCTGGTCAGCCGGGCGGAGGGGCGGCGAAGGGGATCGCGCGCTCGGGGACACCGGCTGCGGGATCGGCAGGCTCGCGGTCCCAGTCCTCGACCAGCGTGTCGATCGGTCCCAGGCAGCAGGCGATCTCGAAAGCGTCGATCAGCGCCGAGGGGCCGGAGACCACTACGCGGACCGCAGCGCCGGCGGCGGCATCGTCCGGCAGGACATGGCCCCGAAGATCGAGCCGGGCCGCGCGCTCGAGAACGAACCTCACGAAGGCCGGCCCCAGCCGACCGCGGAAGACGAGGCGCGCCGCCTCCTCGCCCCCGCCCCCTACGCCCAGCGGCCCGGTTCTGTAGTCCATCGCGATCCTTTCGTGCAGATCCGGCCCGGCATCGGGCCAGGGGTCAGAGATCCAGAACCAGGCGCGCCGGGAGCGATGCCTTCCGGCACCAGCCTCCCGAGCGGGCCGGACATCACAGGAACTCCGGCACCCCGGACATCGCGCTGAACCGGGGCAGGGACCGGACCGCCCGCATCCACCTGCGCAGCGACGGATATTCGTCATGCAGGATCCGCGCGTCCTGGCACAATGCCACATCGCCGAAACAGGCGACATCGGCGATGGTCGCGGTATCGCCGACGATCCAGACCCCGTCGTCGATCGCCCGCGCGGCCAGATGGTCGTCCAGCACGCGGAGCGCCCGGCGCGCGCCCAGGCGCAGCCCTTCCGGCTCCGGCGTCGACGCGACCAGCTCGTGCATCCGCAGCGCCCCCACCTGCGCAAGCTCGCGGGTGGCGAACATCAGCCATACCATCACCTGCGCGAACCGCGCGGGATCGGCTGGCAGCCAGACCGCCCCCGGGTCGCGCGACCGCGCCAGATGGCACAGGATCGCCTGGGCGTCGCGCAGACACAGCCCGTCATCCACCAGGACCGGAAGCGTCGACAGCGGGTTCAACTCGCGGAACGCCGGCTCCAGATGGGCGCTGCCGGGATAGGCATCGACCAGCCGATCCTCGAAGGCGACATCCAGAAAGCTCAGCATGAGCCGAACCTTGTAGCAGTCCGTGGACAACGGGTGCTGGTAGAGAACCACGGCCATGGCTCAGGCTGCCTCGCGCCGCTCGAAGATCGCGAACCGGATGCCCATGCCCTTCAGCCAGCGCCGATAGGCAATCGAGGTCGCGTCGGCCCGGGTCGGCAACTCGGCGGTCGGATCGAGCGGGAACAGCGCCGGGATCTGGTTCTCCAGCACGATCCGGTCCTGCATGAAGATCGTCTGCTGGAAGGCGGCCCGGCCCGGGCCGACGGAGGGATCGCCGAGATAGGTGACCGGCGTATGGACCAGGCAGCTGGTCTCGGTCAGGGGCTGCACGAAGATCGAGGTGATGTCGAGGCGGGACGGATCCCTGGGGCTTACCTTGGCAAGACATGCGCTGAACGGCGACATGATCCGGTAGGTCCGCGTCGTCAGCCCGATCCCGGGCGGCGCTTCGCCGCGCGAGGGGCTGTAAAGCCCCTTGGGCTGCATATAGGGGCAGTCGATCGCCCAGATCTCGTCGGGATCCTTGCGATGCTCGGTCCGGTAGGACTGCACCTCGGTCTCCTCGACCGTTCCCAGTATGCCGGGATGGATGAACGAGAAATGCGCCATATCGAGGAAATTCTCGATGATGCGGTAGGGGCTGGTATTGGTGCGGATCGCGCCGCAGTTGACATGGACACGGTCCGGCTCGTCGAACTCGGGCATTTCGGGAAGGGGGCGCTGCGGCGTGCCCAGCGTGGTGAAGATGCTGCCGAAACGCAGCTGCACCGGCAGCTCGCGCCCCGCGCGCCCGTCGGCCAGCCGCTCGGCCACGCGGTAGCCGGTATCGCCGGTCCGCATGACGGTGATCGGCTGGCCCAGGATCATGGTCTCCAGGCTCTCGCCGGGTGGCATCTGGCCGATCCAGCCACAGATGATCCATTCGTTCAGGGCCACGGGATCGTTTGTGACGGTCATGATCTGCTACCTCACGCGATGGCGTTGGCGTTGCGGAACCGCTCGAGCCGGTTCGAGACTGCATGTTTCAGGGCCGGGGTCAGGGCCGGTCCGCTGCGCACAGAGACATGGATCCCGGCCCTGTCCCCGTCAATCGACTGGAGTGCGACGGCCAGTTCCACCCCGTCGGTCTGGAAGGAAAGCAGGCCGCCGCCCGGCGGCCATGCCGGTTTCCTGGCGGCGGGCGAACCGAGCGCCGTTGTCAGGGCGGCGGGAACCGACGCGGCCGGAATGTCCAGGTAGAAGCTGCGCAGCCCCACCCAGCCTTCCGCCTCCGCCTCATCCTCCGGCCCCGGATCGCCCGGCTCTCCGCCATCCGGCTGGGTCCAGACGATGCCATAGCGGACCTGCGCCGGATAGACCTTGGCCCGGATGGGGCTCGGCGGGGTCAGGCTGGGATGGGCCGGGATCAGCCGGCAGCGCCCCTCACCATCGAAGGACCAGCCGTGGTACAGGCAGCGGATCTGCCTGTCCTTGACGAAGCCGAAGCTGAACGGCATCCCGCGGTGGGGGCAGCGGTTCTCCCAGACATTGACAGCGGAATCGCTTCGCCAGATCGCGACCGAGCGCCCGTTGACGACCGCAGCCTGGCTGGTGTTCGGCGCGATGTCCCGGTCGAGCGCCACGCCCATCCAATCGGTCTGTCCCATGGAGTTGTCCTGCCCGAGCCCGGATGCATCAGTCGATCAATGGCAAAGCAGTAGTATACCAAATGCATACAGTCAATAGACGAGGCAGATTGCATCCGCGGCCCGACCTGGCCCCGGCCTGTCGGCCGGGCCGGACGGTCGGCTCCGGAAGCTTTCGATGCCGTCGATGTAGGGGCGTTCCGCCACGCCCTGGGCCGCCGGGCCGGGATCAGGTCTCGTGCTCGGCAGGGGCGGGGAGGCGGTCGGAGCTGGCGTAGATCGCCGCGGCCTGGATGCGCGAGCCAACGCCCAGCTTCCTCAGGATCTCGGAGAGGTGATAGTCGATCGCGCGGCGGGTCTGGCCCATGATCAGGGCGATCTCGCCGTTCGACTTGCCCGCCGCCACCCAGCGCAGGATCTCGGACTGCCGGCCGCTCAGCAGCGCCAGGCGGGGGGTCGGATAGTCGCGCAGCGCCGGCACCATCCCCAGCGCGGAGGCGCGCGCCACCGCCACCATCCCCAGGACTAAGACCACCTCGGCGATCCCGGCGCCATGGTTGCGCGGGGCGCAGGAAAGCGCGATCAGCGCACTGTAGGGGCCGCTGCCGCCCGCCAGCGGCGCGACGACGCCGGCCAGAACGCCGGCCGCCTTCAGATAGTCGCAATAGCCGGGATGGCGCACATCCTGCCAGTGCTCGGCCTGCCACAGCAGCGGGGGGCCGCCGCTGGCGGCATATTCCAGCACCGGGTAGTTGCGCGCCCAGCCCCCGCGCAGATAGCGGGTGAGATCCGCGGGTTTCCACGTGGTGAAATCGGGCTCGGACATGAACAGCTCCGGGTCGGTCTTGCCGAAGCCCAGGTTGAAGTTGTCGAAGCCGATGGCGGTGATGGCCGAGATCAGGGCCTGCCGGATCTCCCTTCGCCCCTGCGCGACGCAGATCGGGGCGATGAACGAGGGCAGCTCCTGCAACATGGAGCCTGAATAGGAGTCGGGCAAGCCAGGCACCTTGCGGCAGATCAAACTGAACAGCGGTTCACGAAACAACCATGCCGGCCCACGAAATAAGAACAGTCAACCGTTAACCTTAGCAGTTGTTTCCGATTCGGGGTTTCCGGAGAAGGGCTGGCAGCGGAAATGTGGTGGGTGCGGCCCGCAACGGCGCGCCATCTTGTGCCGGGCCAGGGCTGCACCCCTTCACGCCGCAGTGTGTTCAAGGTGCCGGGAAGCAGACCCCGGCACCGGGATTGGTGCCCCTGTGCAAGCCTCGATCCCGGTGTCCCCCTGCCAGCCGCGGCCGTGGGGGGCAGAAGTGTTCGAGCAGTTCGCGCGTGGCCGCAGCCTGAGGCGTTCCGCGGTCCGGTCCTGTCTGGCCGCCCTGGCGATGGCCGCCGGCATGGCCGCCGCGACCCCGGCACTGGCCGATCACGACTGGATCGTGAACATGAACGACACCGGCTCGGATCCGATCCCGGCCGGCGGCGTCATCAACTACAACGTCACGGTCAGCAACGACGGGCCGGATGCGGCCCCCGCCTCGAGCGTCACCATCACCGTGCCCGCGGGCGCGACGCTGACCGGCACCACCGGCGGGATCTCCTCCTGCCTGCCCTTGCCGCTGGCCGGCCCGGGAACCGCCACCTGCCCGCTGCCCCCGCTGGCGGACGGGGCCTCGGTGGCCTTCGTGGTGCAGATGCAGACCGTCTCGCAGCAGGTGCTGACCGCGGGCATCAGCGTGCCGGTCGCCGGCGACCGCGACCCGGCCAACAATGCGGCGACCGAGACCACCACCGTCACCCAGGGCGCGGATGTCAGCCTGACCGTGACCGGCCCGGCCACCGCCGCCGCGGGCTCGCCGGTGAACTATACCTATACCGTGCAGAACAACGGGCCCGATGCGGTGGGCAGCGTGGTGGTGAGCTTCCCCGTGCCCGAGGGGCTGACCGCGCTCAGCCCGCCCTCGGGCTGTTCGCTGACGGCGGGAACCTACCGCTGCACCGTGCCCGGGCCGATCGCGGTAGGGGGCAGCGCGCAGGTGGTGCTGGGCGGCCAGATCGCCGCGGCCTCGGGCTCGACCGTCTCGATGGTGGCCAGCGTCGGCGGCGGCATCCCGCTGGACCCGCGGCCCGAGAACGACGCCGCCTCCTTCGCCACCGCGGTGACCGCGGGCAGCGACCTCAGCATCACGAAGAGCCGCAGCCCGGCGGGCGCGGTGCTGGTGGGCGATCCGGTCACCTTCACGCTGCACGGCCGCTATACCGGCGACAGCCCCAACGGTCTGGTCATCACCGACACGCTGCCGGCGAACTATGCGATCCAGTCGGTCACCCCGGCGCCGGGCAGCGGCTGGACCTGCAGCGTGGCCGGCCAGACGGTCAGCTGCCTGCGCGCCACCGGGGCGGGGCCGGGCGCTCTGGTCTCGCTGGGCCAGATCCAGATCGTGGCCGACACGGTCAGCGCCGGCGGGCCGGTGAACCAGGCCACCATCGCCGCGGGCGGGCCGGCCGATCCGGTTCCCGGCAACAACACCGCCACCGACGGCGGCGCGGTGATCATGCTGCCGACCGTGGACCTGCGCGCCGACAAGACCGGGCCGGAGCCGGCGCTGATGGTGATGGGCCAGCCCTACGAATTCCAGATGAGCGCCTGGAACGACGGCAACTCGCCGTTCTGGGGCACGGCGATCCTGACCGACACCCTGCCCGCCGGCATGACCGCGACCGGCTACAACCTCCCCGCGGGCTGGAACTGCGCGCCCGCCGCGCCGCAGGCCGGCCCCGTGGCCATCACCTGCCAGCGGGTCTATACCCCGGCCGAGCCGCTGGCTGCGGGCGACAGCACCGCCACCCTCGTCATCACCGCCGAGGCGACCGTGGAGGGGGTGCTGACCAACTCCCTCACCGTCGCCTCGCCCGACGGCAACATAGCCGACGCCAACCCGGGCAACAACACCGCCACCTATACGGTGACCGCCGCCACCGGCGGCAATTCGGTGGACATCGAGGCGCGGAAGACCGCGCTTCACCCCACGGTCGTGGCGGGCGACACCCAGACCTACCGGATCGAGGTCACCAATGCCGCCGGCCCCGGCGCCTCGACCGCCATCACCCTGACCGACGACCTGACCGGGCTGATCAACAGCGCCACCGGGCCGGTCGATGCCGGGATCGTTTCGATGGACGTGTATCCCGGGATTGCCGCCGGCATGAGCTGCGCCATCGCCCCCAGCGGCGGGACCAGCGCGCGGCTGACCTGCACCATCCCGGCCCTGCCCGTCTGCGCAAGCGGGGGCGACTGCCCGGTGGTGGAGGTCACGGTGCGCCCGGGCGGCGACGGCGGCGCGCGCACCAACCGCGCCCGCGCGATCTCCTCCGAGGTGCCGGACCCCGACCTGACGAACAACACCGCCGAGGCCGGCTTCGCCGTGACCCCGCGCGCGGACGTGGCGCTGTTCAAGCAGGCCTCGCCCGCCACCGCCACCGCGGGGCAGAACCTGACCTGGCTTCTGACCGCGCGCAACCTGCCCAACGGGCTGAGCAGCGCGGCCGGCGTCGCCGTCGCCGACACGCTGCCCCACGGGCTGACCTTCCTGTCGGCCGTGCCCTCCACGGGCAGCTGCACGCTGGCGCCGGCCGCGGGCAGCGTCACCGGGCCGGGCAACGACCAGTTGGCCTGTACCCTCGGCACCTTGGGCAACGGGGTGCAGCAGACGGTGCTGATCACCGTGCGGCCGAATACCGCGACCTGGGGCACCACGCTGACCAACACCGCCGCGGTCTCCACCACCACGCCCGAGGACAACACCGCCAACAACTCCGCCGTCAGCGCGGTGGATGTCGAGGCGCCGCGCGTCGACCTCTTGGTGAACAAGACCGACAGCATCGACCCGCTGACCGTGGGCGACGATACGGTCTACACCATCACGGTCACCAACAACGGCCCCTCGGCGGCCGAGGATGTGCGGGTGATCGACACCATGCCCGCATCGGGCATGACCTATCAGGCGCATGGCGTCTCGGGCGACGGCAGCTGCGGTACGGTTCCGGCGGTGGGTTCGGTGGGCGGCACGCTGGAATGCAGCTTCCCCGTCCTGCTGGCGGGGCAGACCCAGACCGTCACCGTCACCGCCCGCGGCACCGCAAAGGGCGTGCGGCTGAACTCCGTCACCGTCAGCTCGACCGAGGTCGCGGCCGGCTTCGAGACCAACATCGCCAACAACACCGAGACCGAGACCACCACCGTGCGCACCCGCGCCGATCTGGAGGTGGTCAGCAAGACCGCGGTCCCCGCGGTGGTCAACCTGAACGACGACTTCGAATTCGTCATCCGCGTGCGCAACAACACCGGCCCGGGCCTGGCCGAGGCCGACGGGGTGACCGTGGCCGACACCCTGCCCGCGGGGATGCGGCTGGTGGGCACGCCCACCGTCACCACCCTTTCGGGCAGCCTGACCACGCCCGAATGCACCGGGGCGGCGCTGGCGACCAGCTTCGAATGCACCTTCGTCTCGGTCAGCGCCGCCGCCGAGTTCGAGATCCGCGTGCCGGTCGAGGTCGTCACCGTCGCCAGCCTGCCGGCCACGCTGACCAACTCGGCCACGGTCTCGACCACCGGCTCCTTCGACCCGGTGCCGGGCAACAACACCAACTCGGGCAACGTGACCGTGGCCTCCTCCTCGGTTGCCGGCCAGCTGTTCCGCGACTTCGACGACGACGGGGTGCGCGACGCCGAGGATACCGGGGTGGGCGGCATCACGCTGACGCTGACCGGCACCAGCTTCGACGGGCAGCCGGTCACCCGCACGGTTACCACCGCGGCCAACGGCAGCTATGTCTTCCCCTACCTGCCCGAAGGCACCTACCAGATCTCGCGCGGCACGATTGCCGAGACCTACCTGAACCCGGGCCGGTCGGTGGTGGGCACCGCCAGCGGCACCGCCGCCTCGGCCACGCTGATCCAGAACATCGCGCTGTCCGCGGCGGCGGTCGAGACCGGCTATGACTTCACCGTCATCCCGGTCGCCCGCGTCGGGCTGGCGAAGGAGCGGCTCTCGGGCCCCACCATCAACCCCGACGGATCCTTCGTCACCACCTTCCGCCTGCGGGTGCGCAACTTCAGCCTCGAGCCGCTGGTCGACGTGCAGGTGACCGACCCGCTGGCGGGCACCGCGCCGCTCTTCGGCAGCCATGTGGCGCTGGCCGCCCCGGCCACCGACCCGATGGCATTGGGGACCTATACCGTGCTGGCTGCGCCGACCGGCAACTGCGGCGGGTTCAACGCGAGCTTCAATGGCGCGGGCGACACCACGCTGGCCTCGGGCGTCACCATCGCCGCCGGCGCCACCTGCACCATCGACGTGACCCTGCGCGTGCTGCCCACCGCCCCGCGGCCCGCGGGCGGCTATCTGAACTCGGCCACCGTGACCGGCACCGGCGCGCTGACCGGGCAGAACCCGGGCAACAACCCGCAGCTGACCGACGTGTCGCACAACGGCACCAACCCCGACCCCAACGGCAACGGCCGCGCCACCGACCCGGGCGAGAACGCGCCCACCCCGGTCAACCCGGCCTATGCCCCCGCGGTCGCGCTGGTGAAGACCGCGACGCTTTCGGGCGGAACCGCGAACGCGCTGCCGGGCGACACGATCAGCTATGCCTTCACGGTGACCAACACCGGCAACGTGACGCTGACCGGGCTTGCCATCACCGAGGAGACCCTGCCGGGCGTCACCCTTTCCGGCGGGCCCATCGCCTCGCTGGCGCCGGGCGCCTCGGACAGCACCACGATCACCGCGACCTATATCGTCACGCAGGACGACATCGACGCGGGCGAAGTGGTGAACTCGGCCCGGGTGGCGGGCAGCGATCCCTTCGGCACCGTGGTCGAGGATGTCTCGGGCACCGCCGCCACCAACGACACGCCGACCGTGACGCCGCTGCCGCGCGAAGTATCCCTCGCGGTGGTCAAGACCGCCGACGACAGCGCGCTGAACAGCCCGACCCGGGTGGGCGACGCCATCACCTATGGCTTCACCCTGCGCAACACCGGCACGGTGACGCTGACCGGCATCGCGCTGACCGACGCAAAGCTGGGGGTGACGCTGACCGGCGGCCCCATCGCCACGCTGGCGCCGGGGGCCGAGGACGCCGCCACCTTCACCGCCACCTATCTGGTGACGCAGGCCGACATCGACGCGGGCGAGGTGGTCAATACCGCCATCGCCACGGGCGAGGGGCCGCAGGGCCAGGTGGTCACCGACGCCTCCGGCAGCGATTTCGACAATGACGAGCCCACCGTGGTGCCGCTGGATCCGGCGCCCGCCGTGGCGCTGGTCAAGACCGCCGACGCCTCGGCGCTGTCCGATCCGCCGCAGGCGGGCGAGGTGGTGACCTATCACTTCGCCATCACCAACACCGGCAACGTGACGCTCCACGATCTGGTGATCGCCGAGGAACTGCTGCCCGGCGTGGCCCTCTCGGGCGGCCCGGTGCAGGGGCTGGCCCCGGGCGACACCGATGCGGTTACCATCACCGGCACCTATGCGCTGACGCTGGCCGATCTCGACGCCGGCGAGGTGGTGAACTCGGCCCGGGTGACGGGGCGCGACCAGCTGGGCACCCCGGTCGAGGACGTGTCGGGCACCGCGGTCGACAACGACGACCCGACGGAAGTGCCGCTGCGCCGCGCACCCGCCATCGCGCTGGTCAAGGCCGCGGATATCTCGGCCATCGGCACCCCGCCGGCCGAGTTCGACCTGATCACCTACCGCTTCACGGTGACCAACACCGGCAACGTGACCCTGACCGGGGTCGAGGTCACCGACCCGCTGCTGGGCGGCACGGTGCCCGGCGGCCCGCTGACCCTGACCCCGGGGCAGAGCGCGACGCTGGCCGCGGACTATCCGCTGTCGCAGGGCAATCTGGACGACGGCGAGGTGATCAACACCGCCACCGCCGAGGGCACCGACCCCGAGGGCATCGTGGTCACCGACATTTCGGGCACCGCGACCGACAACGACGATCCCACGGTGACGCCCTTCGTGCAGCAGCCCGGGATCGCGCTGGTGAAGGCGGCGGATACCTCGGGCCTGGGCTCGCGCCCGGCCGCGGGCGAGGTGATCGCCTATTCCTTCGCGGTGACCAACACCGGCAACGTGACGCTGAGCGGGGTGACCATCGCCGACCTCCTGCCCGGCATCGTGCTGAGCGGCGGGCCGATCACCCTGACCCCCGGCCAGACCGACGCGACCACCTTCACCGCCACCTATACGGTGACCCAGGCCGACATCGACGCCGGCGAGGTGGTGAACACCGCCACCGCCACCGGCACCCCGCCGACCGGGCCGGATGTAAGCGACATCTCCGGCACCACCACGGGCGATGACGATCCCACGCTGGTCCCGCTGGACCGCCAGCCCTCGATCGCGCTGGTGAAGGCGGCGGACGCCTCGGGCCTGGGCTCGCCCCCGGCCCCGGGCGAGGTGATTGCCTACAGCTTCGCGGTGACCAACACCGGCAACGTGACGCTGAACGGCGTGACCATCGCCGACCTCCTCCTGGGCATCGTGCTGAGCGGCGGGCCGGTGACGCTGGCCCCGGGCCAGACCGATGCCACCACCTTCACCGCCACCTATGCGGTGACGCAGGCCGATATCGACGCCGGCGAGGTGGTCAATACCGCCACCGCCACCGGCACCCCGCCCACCGGGCCGGATGTGTCGGATATCTCCGGCACCACCACCGGCGACGACGACCCGACGCTGGTGCCGCTGGACCGCCAGCCCGGGATCGAACTGGTCAAGACCGCCGATACCTCGGGCGTCGAGGCCGGGGCCGAGCCGGGCGACGTGATCCCCTATGCCTTCACCGTCACCAACACCGGCAACGTCACCCTGACCGGCGTCACCATCACCGACCTGCTGCCGGGCCTGGTGATGAGCGGCGGGCCGATCACGCTGATCCCCGGGCAGGTCGACGCCACCACCTTCACCGCCACCTATGCGGTGACCCCGGCGGATATCATGGTCGGCACGCTGACCAATACCGCCACGGTCACCGGCACCTGGGCCGGCGGCACGGTCAGCGACGACGACACCGTGGAGGCGGTGATCGGCCGCATCGAGGCGCTGCCCGAGACCTTCGTCCCCTTCGCGACCGACGGCGGCACCACCACGATCACCATGCTGACCTCGGACACCCTGAACGGGCAGCCGGCGACGCTGGACAACGTGGTGATCACCGTGCTGGCGGCCGATCCGGGCGTCACGCTGGACACCTCCACCGGGCTCATCACGCTGGCCCCCGGCCAGCCGGCCGGGCCGCACGAGGTGACCTATCGCATCTGCAGCGCGGCGGTCCCCACCCTGTGCAGCGAGACGGTGGAAACCGTGGTGCAGCTGCCGATCCCCGGCATCCGCGCGGTCAAGACCGAGACGCTGGTGGACAACGGCGACGGCGTGCGCGGCGCGGGCGACCGCATCGACTATGCGATCACGGTGCAGAACACCGGCAACGTGCCGCTGACCGGGCTGACGCTGGTCGACACCATCACCACCCTGGCCGGGACGCCGCTGGCGCTGGACAGCGGGCCCACCTTCGTCTCGGCCGACCAGGGCTCCCCCGCGGGCGACCTGGCCATCGGCGAGACCGCGACCTATGTGGCCAGCCATACCGTGGCCGCAACCTCGGTCACCGCCGGCGGGATCGAGAACACCGTGACCGCCACGGCGACCGAGGTCTTCGGCCCCGGGGTGCCCGGCACGCCCGGCACCGTCAGCGACGTGTCCGACAACGGCATCGACACCGACGGCAACACCGAGGACGACCCGACCGTCACGCTGTTCGACCCGCTGATCGTGGCCTCGGGGCTGGGGCTGGAGAAGACCACGCCCCGCGGGGTGGTGCAGCGCGGCGCGGCGGTGCCCTATACGCTGACGCTGACCAACGCGACCCCCACCGTGGCGCTGGTCGACATCGTGGACGTGCTGCCGCCGGGCTTCCTCTACATCCCCGGCACCGCGACGCTGGGCGGCATGCCCATCGACGTGCAGGTCGAGGGCCGCATCGTCACCTGGCCCAGCGTGGCGATCCCGGCGCAGGGCGAGATCGTCGCCACCCTGACCGCGCGGGTGCCCACCGGCGCCCAGCCCGGCGAGCACGTGAACCGCGCCCGCCTGCTGGCGCCCGACAGCGGCGCGGCGCTGACGCCCGACGCCCAGGCCACGGGGCGCAGCCTGCCCGCGCCGGCGTTCGACTGCGGCGACGTGCTCGGCAAGGTCTTCGACGACCGGAACCGCGACGGCTACCAGAACCAGGGCGAGCCCGGGCTGCCGGCCGTCAGGCTGGCCGGGGTGGACGGCACGATCATCACCACCGACCAGTTCGGCCGCTATCACGTGCCCTGCGCGATGCTGCCGCTGGACCGGGGCTCGAACTTCATCCTGAAGCTCGACACCCGCTCGCTGCCCGCCGGCTATCGGGTGACCACCGAGAACCCGCGGGTGGTGCGCCTGACCCCGGGCAAGATGACCGAGCTGAACTTCGGCGCCTCGATCACCCGGGTGGTGCGGATGGACCTGTCCGAACGCGCCTTCGTGGCCGGGCAGGGCGGCCGGGCCGAGCCCTCGGCCGAGTTGCGGGCGGGGATCGCCACCCTGCTGCCCCGGATCGCGGGCGAGCCGGTGAACCTGCGGCTGGCCTTCCATCTGGCCAGGGGCGCGGGGGGCGAGGAGGTGCGGCGCGCCAACGGGCTGATGGATGTGGTCGAGCGGCTGATCCGCGAGGAATGGCGCCGCGTCGGCCGGGTGAAACTTACGATTGAACGCACTTTGGTGCGCGAGGATTGAGATGAGACAGCACCGCACCTTCGCCCGTCTGCTCGGTTCCGCCGCCCTTGCGCTGACCTGCGCCCTGCCCGCCGCCGCCGAGGATTGCGACGAGGCGCTGGTCCCCCAGCCGCCCGACTGCCGCCGGCAGAACGCCGATGTCGTGGTCTCGATGCCGGTGGGCCGGAACGCCGAACTGATCCGCTCGCCCGGGGGGCTGGGCGCGCCCGGCTTCTCGATCTCGATCGACAACGAGACGGTGGCGGGCAGCCCGCTTCCGCGCGACCCGCGGCGGGCGGCCGACATGGCGGCGGCGGCGGCCTCGGTCGACCTGCGCTATGACGGGCTGATCGCCCGGCGCTACCTGAACGTCTCGACCGCCGACCTGCGGGCGGGCTACCGGGCGGGCGAGGCGGTGCGCTTCCGCACCTCGTCGAACTATCCCGCCTGGGTGCGCCGGGCCGAGGTGCGGGTGATCGACCGCACCGCCCGGGGCCGGCCGGTGGTGGCGGTGCTGCCCGCGCGGCCCAACGGCACGGTGGACTGGCGGATGCCGGCCGACGGCGGCGGCGAATACGCCTATGTGCTGCGGGTCTACGACGACCACGGCCGCTATGACGAGACCGCGGCGCTGCCGCTGGACCGCACCGACCGGGCCTTCCCGACCCATGCGACCACCGCCCCGGTGATCGCCGCCGGCGAGGCCGAGGACCGCACCCGCCTGCGGATGATCCCGCAGGGCGGCGGCGCGGTCACCGTTTCGGGGCAGGGCGCGCAGGGCCGCCGGGTGCTGGTGATGGGCGAGGAGGTTCCGGTGGATGCCGCCGGCCGCTTCGTGGTCAGCCGCATCCTGCCCGCGGGCGACCATGTGGTCGAGGTGCAGGTGGGCGACCGGCGCATCCTGCGCGACGTGAGCGTGCCGCGCTCGGAATGGTTCTACGTGGGGCTGGTGGACCTGACCTTCGGCCGCCGGCTGAAGGACGATCTCGACGCCGCCGACCCCGATTACGAACGCACCTACCTCGACGGCCGGCTGGCCGGCTATGCCAAGGGCCGCACCGCGGGGGGCGTGGGCGTGACCGTCTCGGTCGATACCGGCGAGGGGCGGCTGAAGGACGCCTTCCGCCGGCTGGACCGCAAGGACCCCCGCCACCTGCTGAAGCGGCTGGACGCCGAGGACACCTATCCGACCTATGGCGACGACAGCACCGCCTATGACGACGCGCCGACCTCGGGCCGGTTCTACGTCCGGGTGGAAAAGGAAGGCTCCTCGCTGACCTGGGGCGACTTCAAGACCGACATCCGCGGCACCGAATTCCTGCGGCAGAGCCGCTCGCTCTACGGGGCGGAGCTGAAATGGGTCTCGCGCCGGACGGTGGCGGGGGGCGACGCGCGGGTGGCGGTCTCGGCCTATGCCGCCAACCCCGACACGCTGCCCCAGCGCGACATCCTGCGCGGCACCGGCGGCTCGGTCTATTTCCTGTCGCGGCAGGATCTGAACGGCGGGTCCGAGACGGTGACCGTCGAGGTGGTGGACCCCGACACCGGCCGGGTGGTGCAGCGCCGCCGGCTGGCCGAGGGGGTGGACTACGACATCGACTATCTGCAGGGCGTCATCCTGCTGGCCCAGCCCCTGGGCAGTTCGGCGGGCGGCGGGCTGATCGGCGACGGCTCGCCCGGCGCCCATGATGTCAACCTGGTGGTGCAGTACGAATACACCCCCGCCACCGGCAGCCTTTCGGGCTCGGCCCTGGGCGGGCGGGCCGAGGTCTGGGCCACCGACGCGCTGCGGCTGGGCGTCACCGCCATGACGGAATCGACCGGCACCGCCGACCAGAAGACGGCGGGCGTCGACCTGCGCTACAATCTGGGCGCGCTCAGCTATGTCGAGGCCGAGCTGGCCAGCACCGAGGGGCCGGGCTTCGGCCGCGCGATCTCGACCGACGGCGGGCTCACCATCGACCGCGACGGGGTGGCGGGCGCGGGCAGGGCGCAGGCCTATCGGTTCGAGACCTATCTGGATCTGGCCGAAATGGGCCTCGGCCGCCCGGGATCGTTCGAACTCTACGCCGAGCGCAAGGAGGCCGGGTTCTCCACCCTGACCGAGGACATCACCCGCGACCAGAGCCTGCTGGGCATCAAGGCCCGCGTCGAGGCCACGCCGCGGCTGGCCTTCGCCGTGGAGGCCGAGACCTTCCGCCGCGACGGCGGCGACCGCAAGGACAGCGCGGAACTGGCCTTCAGCTACAAGCTGAACGCGGCCTGGACGCTGGAGGCCGGCGTGGCGGTGCTGGACAAGGTGACGCTGGGCCGGCCCGACCAGACCGGCCGGCGCACCGATCTGGGCGCCCGGGTGACCTACAGGCCCGGCGAGGACTGGAGCGCCTATGTCTTCGGCCAGGTCACGCTGGCCGAGAGCGGGGGGCTGGGCAACAACGACCGCATCGGCTTCGGCGGGGATTATCGCTTCGGCGAGAAGCTGAAGCTTTCGGCCGAGGTCTCGGACGGCGCCAAGGGGGCGGGCGGCCATGCGGTGGTGACCTATTCGCCCAGCGCCGACAACGAGATCTACTTCGGCTATACGCTCGACCCCACCCGCACCGGGGCGGGCTATGATCTGGTCGGCCGCGACCGCGGGCAGGTGGTGCTGGGCGGGCGCTACCGCTATGACGAACACCTGTCCAGCTATGCGGAAAACAACTGGGATCTCTTCGGCGACCGCCGCTCGCTGGCCCGCAGCTATGGCGTGACCTATACGCCCGATGCGGTCTGGACCTTCTCGGGCGGGATGGAGGTGGGCGAGGTCCGCGACCCGGCGAACGGCGATTTCGACCGCCGCGCGGTGTCCTTCGGCATGGCCTATGCGGGGCCCGAGCGGCAGTCGGCCCGGCTGCGGGTGGAATACCGCACCGAGGACGGCGTGGGCCTGACCCGCGACCGGCGGACCTGGGCGGTCTCGGGCGGCTACGAATACAAGGTCAGCGACGACTGGCGCTTCCTGGCCAATCTCGACGCGCTGGTCTCGCGCAGCGACGAGGATGCCTTCCGCGACGGCGAGTATGTCGAGGCGAGCCTGGGCTATGCCTATCGCCCGGTGCTGAACGACCGGCTGAACATGCTGGCGCGCTATACCTATCTGCGCGACCTGCCGGGGATGAACCAGCGCAACGCCAACGGCGACGAGGCGGGGCCGAAGCAGATCAGCCACGTCCTTTCGGTCGATGCCAACTACGACCTCTCGCCCAAGCTGACGGTCGGGGGCAAGTACGCGCTGCGGATCTCCGAGGTGGCCGACCGCGGCACCGATGCCTTCGACCGCCAGCGGGCGCATCTGGGCATCCTGCGGCTGGACTGGCACGTGGTGCACAAGTGGGACGCGCTGGCCGAGGGCCGCATCCTGCGCACCCAGGGCATCGGCCTGACCGAGACCGGCGCGCTCCTGGGCCTCTATCGCCACGTGGGCAACAACGCCAAGGTGGGGCTGGGCTACGAATGGGGCCGGGTCTCGGACGACGCGACCCGGATCGACTATCACGCGCGCGGGCTGTTCCTGAACGTGATCGCCAAGTTCTGAGGCCGGACGCCACGGGCTCACCGGCCCGCCGGGGCGCATTCGGCGAAGAACCCCCGGGGTTGTGGAATCGGCCCGCCGCCGGCCAAGGTCGGCCCGTCGCCGCGCGTCCCGTGGTCGGGGCCCGGCAGGAATGCGGCGCCCCGCCGCGCCGCGGACAACCGACCGAAAGGACTTCGCCATGAGAGAGCTGATCCTCGCCGCCATGCTGGCCCTTGGCGCGGCGGCCGCGCAGGCGCAGGGCACGGCCGATCTGTCGCGGCTCGACCGGATTTCCAGCGCCGAGATCATCGCCTCGGCCGAGGAACAGCATCCCGCGGCGCTCTATGTCCTGGCGGGCCGGCTGCTGGCCGCGGGCGAGGGGCAGGAGGCCGCGAAATGGATGTATGTCGCGCAGTTGCGCTATCGCATCCTGCTGGCCGCCGGGGCCGGCCACGACGCCCGCGTGCTGTTCTCGGCGCTGCACGAACAGGTGGGCCGGCCGGTCAACGAACATATCGGCGGCAATGTGGACGAATGGCTGGCCGCCATCGACGCCGCGCTGGACTGGGACGCGGCGCACGAGAACGCGGTCAACCCCAAGGCCACCCACGCCGCCGTCATCGAGCAGGAGCGGCAGGGCCTGGCCGGACTGCGCGCCCAGGTCGAGGAGAACCGCGACCAGATCCCCCGCCTGCGCGAGGAGAACGGGCTGGAGAACCGCTGACCCACGCCCGGCGGTTGTCCGCCCGGAACCGCCCCACCCGCGCGCGGGAAGCCGCGCATGTCGGGGTTTCCCCACTTTGGCCTGGCGGAAGATCCGGGTGTCCTTCCCTGGACCCGGGCGGCCTGCCCGGTCGCGACCAGACAGGAGGAGGCGACATGTCCCGGACCCTGCGGACCCTCGCGGCCGCCGCCGCGCTTGCCCCGGCCGCCCAGGCGCAGGACTACATGGGCATGGTCGAGCAATACGGCTGGAACGTGCAGACCATCCTGCGCACCGAGATCCTGAACGATGCCGCCCGCCAGAGCATGAACCAGAGCCTCGGCCGGGTCACGCCCCCGGCCCCGCCAGCCATCTGGCCCGCCCATGTGACCGAGGCGACGGCGCCCGCCCATGTCTTCACCGTCGACGAGCTGGCCGCGATGCGCCACTCCGATCCCGACCGGATGCGCGCCCTGCTGGACGGGCGGGTGATCACCGTGCAGGGCCGGGTCGAGCGGCAGGACCGCACCGACAGGTCGTTCCGCCTGGCCGGGGCGCCCGAGGCGGGTTACGGGGTCTGGGCCCATTGGCGCCGCCCGGCCTTCGACCTGCCCGCACATGGCGCCACGGTTGCCCTGCGCGGCACGGCCGAGATGGAGCGGCGCAGCTATCTGACCATGCGCGAGGCCGAGATCGTGGCGGCGAGGCCCGTCGCCCCCGTGCCCCCGCCCGTTGCCGGCGACGCCGCCCTGCGCTTCGCCCCCTCGGCCGAGGTGACGCGCGAGGTCAACGCCATGCTGGCCGAGGGGCTGGCCCCCGCGCTGGCCCCCGGCCGCACGGCGGGAGAGTTCCGCAGCCTGCTGGACAGCGGCCGGCTGCAGGCCGCATTCCGCCGGATCCTGGCCGCCGAGGGCTTTTCCGACACCGATCTGGGCGACGTGCTGGCGGCGCATCTGATCGTGCTCTGGCAGGTCGCCAACGACCGCGCCGACCTGAAGGAACCGCGGGGCTATCAGGCGATCCGTGCCGCCCTGCGCGACGCGCTGGTGGCGGGCGGCTGGGTCGCGCTGCTGACCGATGCGCAGAAGCAGACCTATGCCGAGCTGATCGGCACCGGCTCGATGCTGATCGTGGCCCGCTATGTGGACGGCAAGCAGGCCGGCGATGCCGCGGCCGTGGCCCGGGCCGCCGCCGAGGCCCGCGACCTGGCGCTGGGCCATGCCGGCATCGACCTTCTGGCCCATGACCTGACGCCGGCCGGGCTGGTGCCGCGGTAGGGGGCATCAGTCTCCTCCCCGCACGGGGTTCACGATCTCCAACCCGGCGAAGTCCTTCTCGTTGTCCGTGACGACCACACAGTCGTTGGCTCCGGCAACCGCGGCAATGATCATGTCGAGCGCATTGCGTGGTCGGCCCGCGGCCTTGCCGTCGGCCATCAGCCTCGCCCAGATCAGCCCCGCCTTGTCGTCGAACGACAGAATCCGGCCGGCGAACAGCTCTTGCGGCCCCTCCGGCCCCGAGAACCAGGCATCGAGCGCATCGCGCTTTTTCCCCCGCGGCTTCTCCAGAATGCCGCGCCGGATCTCGGCGATGGTCAGCGCGGAGATGAACAGGTCTTCGTCGCGCTGCTGCGCCCACCAGGCCAGCAGAGCCTCCGATGGCTGCGGCCTGACGACATGGCTGATGATGTTGGTGTCGAGAAGAAAGCGGGTCACAGATCGACCCGGCGCCCTTCCTCGCGCGGGCGAGACAGATCGAGATCGGCGCCGACCAGGGGCGAACGGCGGAGGGCGGACAGGATACCGCCGGACCTTGGCGGCTCGCCTGCACCAAGGGCGGCCTTGACCGCGGCCCGCGCCTGCTCCGCTTCCGGCCCCTCCTCCGCCAGTTGGCGGGCAAGCGACCGGATCAGCTCGCGGTCGGATTCCAGCGCCAGAACCTCGAACCGCTTGAAACCGCGCTGCGTCAGCCGTGCCCGGTAGGCCTCGATCGCCCTCTTCTGTGCGGCATTGCTCATGGCTGGCCTCCGGTGTATCCTGACATATAGCCGGTATGCCGCTTGGAGACAAGTCTCAGCCGCCGACGCCGCTGCCCTCGTATCCGGTGACCACGCTCCAGACCATCTCCTGCATCCAGGCGGCCAGTTCGGCCGGGGGCGAGGCCAGCCCCAGCCGGTCCGGCAATCCGCGCGGGTCGCGGTTGTAGATCACCGCGTAATGGGCCAGCGCGATGTAATAGGCGCCCAGGTCGTTCAGATGGATATGGTCCAGGAACACGTCCGAGATATCCGACAGCCCCGGCGCCTGCCCCGCCTCGATCGCGTCGTGGAGGGCGGCCATCAGCAGCGGGCCGGGGATCATCCGCATCGGGGGCGACCCGGCGGGGCGGTTCGCGTTCACATGATCCCGGATCGCCTCCCAGCGCGCCATTTCCAGCGGCAGGCGGTCGCGGAAGGGAATGTGCCGCTCGGGGTCGTCGCCCCCGGCCCCGGGGGCGGGGGCGATATCCACCCAGGTCGCATACAGCACCGTCTCGGCGCCCTTGCCGCCGTTGCCCTCGCTCCAGGCATGGGAAAACCAGCGCAGCGCCTCGGCCTCGGAATCGTGCCAAGGCAGGGTGCCGGACAGCGAGACCCGCTCGGTCAAAACCAGAACGTCGTAGTTGCCGATGTCGCCTCGCGCATCCGGCTTGCCATAGCCCGGCGGGTTGTCCCAGCGCCAGTCCATCGGGCTGCCGGGGATGGTGGAGCCGTCGATCACCGCGCCGCGATGCCCCCCCGCCCGCACCATGGCCCGCAGCGGATCGGGGATCGGATCGGTCAGGCTGTGCCCCGACTGGATCACCCGCAGCGAAAGGGGGCGCGGCTCTGCCCATCCCATGCCGGCAAGGGCGAGAACCAGGCCCGCCGCCAAGGCCCGCGCATTCATTCCGAAGAACCGTTCCGGCATCCTGTCCCGCCTTCGCGATAGGGTCATCCGGATGAAAGGGCATGGCCGGCCCGGGCGCAAGGCTTCAGGCCGCGGGAACGGCCGCGCGACAGAATGGCACTTCCTCTCGGCCGCCGCCCCGGTCATGTTCGCCGGGAGCCCTCAAGGCCCCCGGGGGCGACACTGCATTGATATCCCTGCGGAACCCCTTTTGCCCCTCATTGTCGCCATAATGATCGTGCTGATCGCTGCCGGGCGGGCCCGCCCCGGTCTTCCCCCGCGGGATCACGGGGGGAACCGGCCCTGACCATGCCGCCGCCATCTGGGAGAGAAAGCCCATGCCCCTGACATCTTCCGGACAGGCATCCGCGGAGGCGCCCGCCGCCCCGCATGACGTGCTGGCCAGGATCGAGGTCGCGGTTCCGCTGAGCATCATCGTCCCGACCTATCGCGAACGCGAGAACATCCCGCACCTGATCGACCGCATCGCCCGGCTGAAGGCGCAGGAGGGGCTGGAGATCGAGCTCATGTTCCTGGACGACCAGAGCCGCGACGGCAGCGTCGAGGCGGTCGCGGCCTGCGGCCACGACTGGGTGCGCATCATCGAAAGGACGGGCGAGCGGGGGTTGAGCGCGGCGGTGATCGACGGGTTCCGGCAGGCGCGGCATCCCGTGCTGATCTGCATGGACTGCGATCTCAGCCACCCGCCCGAGAAGATCCCGCAGATGATCCTGGCGCTGTCCGCCGGCCAGCAGTTCGTCATCGGCTCGCGCTATGTTCCGGGCGGCTCGACGGATGACGACTGGGGGTTCTTCCGCTGGCTCAACAGCCGGGTGGCCACCTGGCTGGCCCGGCCGCTGACCAAGGTGCACGATCCGATGTCGGGGTTCTTCGCCCTGCGCAAGGCCGATTTCGACCGGGCGGACGAACTCAATCCCGTCGGCTACAAGATCGCGCTGGAGTTGATCGTCAAATGCGGCTTCCAGAACGTCGGCGAGGTGCCGATCCACTTCACCGACCGGATCCACGGCGAAAGCAAGCTGACGCTGAAAGAACAGCTGAAATACATCAAGCACCTGCGCCGGCTGTATCTCTACCGTTTCGCCAATACGATGTATCTGGCCCAGTTCCTGACCGTGGGCGCCTCGGGCGTGCTGGTCAACTGGGCGGTGCTGACGCTGCTGCTGCTGCTCGGCGCCCAGGCGCAGGTGGCCATCGCCGGCGGGATCGCGGTCAGCGTGGTGACGAATTTCCTGCTCAACCGCCGGTTCACCTTTAGCTATGCGCGCGACCGCAATCCGCTGACCCAGTTCGTGGGCTTCGTCGCCGCCTCGGCGATCGGGATCGTGGTGAACTACACCGTCTCGATCTTCATGCTGAATTCGGTGCTGCCCGAGGGCCGCAGCTCGATCTACCTCGCCTCGCTGGCGGGGATCGCCACGGGGATGCTGTTCAATTTCATCGGAAATCGCTATGTCGTGTTCCGCAAGCGCTATATCGGAAAATAGGCACAGGGCATGAGCCGGATCGTCCTGCCGCTGGTGGTGATCGCGGGCTTTGCCGCACTGGCCTTTGCCTTCGCCCTGTCCCAGGCCATC
This sequence comes from Paracoccaceae bacterium, assembly GCA_037190175.1. GTDB lineage: Bacteria > Pseudomonadota > Alphaproteobacteria > Rhodobacterales > Rhodobacteraceae > JBBCJM01. Next base: position 62,128 of record JBBCJM010000048.1, read on the forward strand.
TGGGTGGACGAGACCACGCAGCTCTCGGGCCTGACGCTCGCCTTCGGGGCGCAGCTCGACTGGCTGGCCGGGGGCGAGAACCCGATCCCCGGCGTCCCGCCCGACCGGATGCCCCCGCTGTCCTACTGGATCGGCGGGCTCTGGGCCGGGGTCTTCGGGCTGTCCGAGCTTTCGATGCGGGTCTTCGGGATCGTCGCGATGCTTTGCGGCGTGCCCGCGGTCTGGCTAGCCGCGCGCGACCTGGGCCGGGAAAGGGGCGGCCCGCTGCTGCCGGCCATCGTGCTGGCGCTGGTCTATCTGGCGCCGGGCGCCATCGTGCAGGCGGGGGAGATCCGCGCCTATCCGCTGTATTTCGCCTTTTCCGCCTGGGCGGCCTTCGCCTATCTGCGCGCGCTGCTGCACCCCGGGCCGCGGGCCTGGTTCCTGCTGGCGGTCTTCTGCCTCGCCGCCGGATATACGCATTTCTTCGGCGTGGTCATGGCCGGCGTCATGTGGCTGTCGCTGCTGATCCTGCGGCTGGCGCGGGGCGAGCCGGTCCTGCCGGTGCTGGTCGGCGGGGGGGCGACCGGGCTGCTGTTCGCCGGGCTGCTGCCCTTCGTCCTGGCGGCGATGAACCTGTCCGCCGAGGCAGCGCCGCGCCCCGGGCTGGCCGAGGTGGCGCGCGACGGCGTGCGGCTGGCCGTGCGGCTGTGGCTGCACGGGACGCATCTGTCCTCGCCCGCCCTGATGGCGGCGGCGCTGGCGGGCCTTGCCGCCCTGACCGGCCTGGCCCTGCTGGCCCTGCGGCGGCGGGAGGGCCCGGCGGGGATCGGCCTGCTGTTGCCGCTGGCGCTGGCCTTCGTGGCCCTGCCGCTGCTGCGGCTGGCGATCGGCGGGTTCGACGTGCTGGCCCCGCACTACAATCTCTGGCTGGTGCCGCTCTTCTCGCTGTTCGCCGCCACCGCGCTCACCGACCCCCGGCTGCGCGGGCCCGCCCTCGGCGCGGCGGTGCTGGTGGTGGGCGCCCATCTGGTCGCCGATGTCCGGCTGATCCGCCACGCCGAAACCTGGTCGCACGGGCCCGGCGAATGGATCGCCGCGGCCATCGCCGATCCGCAGGCGACCATCGTGATCCACGACGCCGAGGGGAACTGGGGCCATGCCTATTTCCCGGTCCACTACCTGACCGCGGGCCGCGCCACGCAGATCCTGCGCGATGCGGCCGGCCGGCAGCAGCTGATCTCTCCCGGGGGCCTGGCGGACTACGAGGGCGCGGTGCAGGATTTCCCGACCCGGATCTACGTGCGGACCGGCAATCTCGACAGCGGCGATCTGGCGGGACGGCTGACGGATCCGGGCGATTGCGGCATCCCGGCCATGCGCCCCGACCCCGGCGGCAGCGTGGTGACGCGATCCTTCTGCGCCTTCACGGGTGCCACCATGGTGATCGCGCAATAGCGCCACCTGCAAGCCCCGGGCATTTTTGGGGGTGCCCAGCCGGGCCGCCGCCGCTAGGCTGTCCCCCGTATCCGCCGCGAGGGGAGCCGGGCATGACCATCACCAACCAGGACGAGCTGGACGGGCTGAAGGAGATCGGCCGGATCGTCGGCAGCACCCTGCACGCCATGGCCAGGGCGATGGAGCCCGGCATGACCACGCAGGAACTCGACGCGGTCGGCCGCGCGATGCTGGAGCGCGAGGGGGCGGTCTCGGCGCCGCAGTCGACCTACGGCTTCCCGGGGGCGACCTGCATCAGCGTGAACGAGGAGATCGCGCATGGCGTTCCCGGCGGGCGGGTGATCGCGCCGGGCGATCTGGTCAACATCGACGTATCCGCCTCGAAGAATGGCTATTTCGCCGATACCGGGGCCACGTTCCGCGTGCCCCCCTCGCGCCCTTCGCAGGACCGGCTGTGCCGCGACGGGAAGCGCGCCATGCAGATCGGCATCGCGCAGGTGGCCAGCGGCCGGCCGCTGGCGGGGATCGGCAACGCCATCGGCCGCTTTGCCGCCGACCGCGGCTATACGCTGATCCGCAACCTCGCCAGCCACGGGGTGGGGCGGGCCCTGCACGAATATCCGCAGGAGATCGCCACCTGGCCCAGCCGCGACCGGCGCCGGATCGACCGGGGGCTGGTGCTGACGGTGGAGCCGTTCCTGTCCTCCGGGGCGCTCTGGGCGGGGGGAGGCGACGACGGCTGGACGCTCTATGCCGAGCCCCGGGCGCCGGTTGTGCAGTACGAGCATACGGTCGTGGCCACGGACCGGGGGGCCATCGTGGTCACCCTGCCGGGCTGAGCCTGGAGGGGCCCTCGGCTTGACGTAAATCAACGCCGGGGGGATTTCCCTTGTGTAGCATCGGCTTCGATGGTCGGTCCGCCGGATGGCGCCGCATCGGCAGAGGGGAAGGCATGGGATTTCCACACTGGGCAGGACGCCCCTCGCTCATGGCCGGCCCGGTGGGGGAGGTTCCGCCGGGCGGGCCGGTCGGCATCGCCGGGGCGGATCTGCAGGGGCTGCGGCCGGTTCTGGCGGTCGCCGAGGGGCAGCGGGTGGCGGCAGGCGAGTTGCTGTTCTCCGACCGCAAGCGGCCGTGGATCGCGGCGGTGGCGCCGGTGGCCGGCGTGGTGCGCCGGCTGGAGCCGGGGCCGCGCCGCGGCATCTCGATGCTGGAGATCGAGCCCGAAGGCGAGGCGGCGCGCGCGTTTCCCACCGACGCGGCCGGCGACCGCGAGGGGCTGGTCGCGCTGATGACCGCCGCGGGGCTCTGGACCGGGCTGCGCAGCCGGCCCTTCGGCCGCATCCCCGATCCCGCGGGGCACCCCGAGGCGCTGTTCGTCACCGTGACCGAGGGGCAGGCGGGCGCGCCCGACCCCGAGGCGCTGCTGCCGGGCTTCGATACCTGGTTCCACCGCGGGCTGGCCGCGCTGCCGGCGCTCGGCCCGCTGCATCTGTGCCATCCGCCCGGCCTTTCCCCGCCGGTGCTGCCGGGGGTGCGGGCCACCGCCTTCCGCGCCGGCCTGCCCTCGGCCCACATCCACGCGCTGCATCCGGTGGCCCATGGCGGGATGGTCTGGCAGATCCACTGGCAGGAGGTGGTGGCGCTGGGCCATCTGCTGGAAACCGGGCGGATCTGGCCGCAGCGCATCGTGGCGCTGTCCGGCCCGGCGGCGGCGCGGCCGGGGCTGATCGCGGCCCCCATCGGCGCGCGGCTGCACGACATCGCCGCCGGGCGGCTGCGCGACATGCCGCTGCGCCTGCTGGCCGGCGGGGCGGAGGGGGTGCAGATGCCCTTCCTGCGCCCCGGCATCCGGCGGATCGCCGCCGTCCCGCATCGCGAGGCCGCCCGGCCCGGCCTGTTCGGCCGCCTGACCGCCCCGCGGCGGGCCGCGCTGATCCCCAACCGCTGGGACGAGGCGCTGGCCCCGCGCGGCGTGCTGCCGGTGCCGCTCCTGCGCGCGCTGGCCGCGGGCGATGCGGCGGCGGCGCGGGATCTGGGCGCGCTGGGGCTGGTGGAGGAGGATCTGGCGGCGATGGGCGCCCGGATGGGCGGCCCCGACTACCCCGCGCTGCTGCGCCAGACGCTGGACGAGCTGGAGGCCACGGCATGAGACCCGCCGCCCTCCTGCACGGCGACCTGCCGGCGCTGGCGGCGCTGGTGCCCCCGGCGCTGTGGCTGGCCTCGCAGGACGCCTGGTTCGCCCCGCGGCTGTTGTTCTGCGCGGCGCTGGCCTTGGGCTGGCAGGCGCTGTTCGCCGCGCGGCGCGGGCAGGGCATGGGGCTTTCCGCGCTGGTCTCCGCCGGGCTGGTGGCGCTGCTGGTGCCGGCCTCGGCGCCCTTCTGGCAACTGGCGCTGGGGGTCAGCTTCGGCCAGGTGCTGGGCGAGGCGGTGTTCGGCGGGCGCGGGCGCAACTTCGTGCAGCCGGTGGCGCTGGCGCTGGCCTTCATGGCCTTCTCCTTCCCCGACCAGCCCTGGCGCGAGGGGCCGGCGCTGCCCGCCGCCACCGCCTGGCCGGCATTGGTGCTGCTGACCGCCGTCGGGCAGGCGCGGCTGACGGTGCTGGCGGGGGTCGCGGCCGGGCTGGCGGGCCTTTTGTGGCTGATCGCGCCCGCGCAGATCCCGGCGCTGTTCGGGGCGGGGGCGGTGCTGCTGGGGGTGGCCTACCTGACCGCCGACCCGGTGGTCGCCGGCGCCACCCCGGCCAGCCGGATCGCCTATGGCCTGCTGGCCGGGGCGCTGACCGCGCTGTTCGCCACCTCCGGCCCCGCCTTCGGGGCGCTGGTCTTCGCCACCCTGCTGGCGCAGGTCTTCGCGCCGCTGATCGACCATATCGCCATCGCCGCCCATACCGGGCTGATGCGCCGCCGGGCGGGGAGGCTGCGCCGTGGCTGACCGTTTCCGCCGCTTCCTCGCCCGCCCCAACACCGACCCGGCGAAGGCCATGGGCATGGCCGCCCTGGTCGCCGCCACCTGCGCGCTGATCGTGGCGGTGACCGCCGTCGCCCTGCGCCCGCTGATCGACGACAACCGCACCGCCGCCCGCGCCGGCCAGATGGCCGCGATGCTGGCGGGCGTGCCGGGCATCGCCGAACTGCTGGAACGCGGGGGGATCGAGACCTTCGTGGTCGACCTGGCCACCGGCACCCTGTCCGACACCGACCCGGCGGATTTCGACCAGACCGCCGCCGCCGCCGACCCCGAGCGCAGCACGCTGCTGTCCCCCGCCGTGGACCTGGCCGCCATCACCCGGCGCGAGGACGAATCCCTGGTCTGGATCGTGCGCGAGGGGGGGCAGATCCGCCTCGTGGTGCTGCCGGTGCGGGGGGCGGGCTATCAGTCCACCATGTACGCCTATCTGGCGCTGGAGGGCGACCTGAACACCGTCGCGGCCTTCACCGTCTATGAGCAGGCCGAGACGCCCGGCCTCGGCTCGCGGGTGGCCGAGCCCGAGTTCCTGCGCGGCTGGACCGGCCGGCGCATCGCCGAGGACGGGGTGATCCTGATCGACACCGCCACCAATGCCGCGGGCGATTTCGAGGTGGAGATGATCTCGGGCGCCACGGTGACCAGCTACGGCACCATCGACATGGTGCATTTCTGGATGGGCGAGCTGGGCTTCGGCCCCTTCCTCGACAACCTGCGCGAAGGGAGGGCGGGCCTGTGAGACGGCTGACCGATCCGCTGATCGACAAGAACCCGGTGGCGGTGCATATCCTCGGCATCTGCTCGGCGCTGGCGGTCACCACCTCGATGGCGACCGCGCTCACCATGTCGGTGGCGCTGACCGTGGTGGTGACGCTGGCGGCCGGGATCATCTCGGCGATCCGGGCGCATATCCCCGGCCAGATCCGCATCATCCTGCAACTGACCATCATCGCCAGCCTGGTGATCGTGGCCGACCTGCTGCTGCAAGCCTTCGCCTTCCAGATGAGCCAGCGGCTCAGCGTCTTCGTCTCGCTGATCGCCACCAACTGCATCGTGCTGGGCCGCACCGAAGCCTATGCGATGCACAACCCGCCGCTGCCCTCGATGCTGGACGCGATGGGCAACGGCCTGGGCTATTCGCTGGTGCTGATGGTGGTGGCCTTCGTGCGCGAGTTGTTCGGGGCCGGCACGCTGTTCGGCGTGCAGGTGCTGACCACGCAGGCCGAGGGCGGCTGGTTCGTGCCGCTGCGTCTGATGCTGCTGGCGCCCTCGGCCTTCATCATCCTGGGGCTCTTGGTCTGGGCGCTGCGGGCCTGGCGCCCGGCGCTGGCCGAGGCGCGCGAATTCGCCCTGCGGCAGGCCGAGCGGGAGGCCCGGCCATGATGGACCTGTTCCAGCGGTCGATCTTCGAGGAGAACCTCGCGCTGTCGTTCTTTCTCGGCATGTGCACCTTCCTGGCCGTGTCGCGGCAGGTGAAGACCGCCTTCGGCGTCGGCATCAGCCTGATCGTGGTGCAGGGGCTGAGCGTGCCGCTGAACCATCTGCTCTATGCCCATGTGCTGGCCCCCGGCGCATTGGCCTGGGCGGGGTTGGGCGGGATGGACCTGAACTTCCTGCGGCTGATCACCTTCCTCGGCATCGTCGCGGCCATGGTGCAGGTGCTGGAGATGGTGCTGGACCGCTATGCCCCCGCGCTGCACGCGGCGATGGGGATCTACCTGCCGCTGCTGGCCATCAACTGCGCCATCATCGGCGGCAGCCTGTTCATGGTGGAACGCGACTACGACCTGGCGCAAAGCGCGGTCTACGGACTGGGCACCGGGATCGGCTGGGCCTTGGCCATCACCGCCTTCGCCGCGATCCGCGAGCGGCTGCGCTATGCCGACATGCCCCAGGGGCTGGAGGGGCTGGGCGCGGCCTTCGTGGTGGCCGGCATCATGTCGATGGGCTTCTCGGCCTTCGTGGGGGTCAGCCTGCCATGACCGAGATCCTTTTCGCCTTCGTGTTCCTGACCGGCCTGACGGTGCTGCTGGCCTTCCTGCTGCAAGGGCTGCGCGGGCGGCTTCTGCCCTCGCGCCCGGTCACGCTGGTGCTGAACGGCCAGCGCCGGATCGCCGGGCGCAGCAACGAAAAGCTGCTGGACCTGCTGAACGGCGCGGGCGTGCCGGTGCCCTCGGGCTGCGCGGGGCAGGGCACCTGCGGGCTCTGCCGGGTGTCGGACGTGACCGGCACCCGCGGCCCCTTGGCGACCGAGGCGGCGCGGCTGTCGCCCGCCGACCTGCGCGCCGGCGTGCGGCTGGCCTGCCAGGTCATGGTGCGCGGCGACATGGCGCTGAGCGTGCCCGAGGACGTGCTGGGCTCCACCAGCCACGCCTGCACCGTGGAAAGCGTGGCCAGCCTGACCCCGCTGATCCGCGAGATCGTGCTGGCCCTGCCCGAAGGCGCCGAGTTCGCCTTCCGCGCCGGCAGTTTCGTGCAGGTCACCGCGCCGCCCTACCGGCTGGCCTACCGCGACATCGACCAGCCCGATGCGTTCCGCGAGGAATGGCGGCGGCTGGGCATCCTCGATCTGGTCGCGGGCAGCGGGGTGCCGGTCTCGCGCGCCTATTCGGTGGCCAGCCGGCCGGAGGATACCGGCAGGGTGGTGCTGAACATCCGCCTCGCCACCCCGCCGCCCGGCAGCCCCGAGGCGCCGCCGGGCGTGGTCTCCTCCTGGCTCTTCGGGCTGCGGCCGGGGGATCTGGTCGAGATCGCCGGGCCCTATGGCGAGTTCCGGGTGCAGGATACCGCGCGCGAGATGGTCTTCATCGGCGGCGGCGTCGGCATGGCGCCGCTGCGGGCGATGATCCATCAGCAGCTGGGGCTGGGGACCCAGCGCCGGATCAGCTTCTTCTACGGCGCGCGGTCGAAGGCCGAGCTGTTCTATGCCGCGGAGTTCCAGGCGCTGGCCGCCCGGCATCCGAACTTCCGCTGGGTGCCGGCGCTGTCGCAGCCGGCCAAGGGCGACGACTGGCAGGGCGCCACCGGCTTTGTCCACGACGTGGCCTTCCGGCAGTACCTGCGCGACCACCCCGCGCCCGAGGACTGCGAATACTATCTCTGCGGCCCGCCGCTGATGATACAGGCGGTGCGCGCCATGCTGGACGATTGCGGGGTCGAGCCGGAGGACATCCACCATGACGACTTCGGGATCTAGGCCGATGCGCATCACCCGCCGCCGCACACTGTTCGGGCTGGCCATGCTGGGGCTGCCGCTGCCCGCTTTGGCCGGGGGGCCCGCCCGGCTGTCGGGCCGCGCCTTCGGCACCGGCTGGTCGGTGGCCGCCCGCGACCTGCCCGACCCCGAGGCGCTGGCCCGCCGGATCGCCGCCGCGCTGGCCGCCATCGACGCCCAGATGAGCCCCTTCCGCCCCGACAGCACGCTCACCCGCTTCAACACCAGCCATCCCGCGCTGGCGGTCCCGCAGGATTTCGCCCGTGTGGCCCGGGCGGCGCTGGAGATGGCGCGGGCCTCGGGCGGGGCCTTCGATCCCACGGTGGGCCCGGCGGTGAACCGCTATGGCTTCGGCCCGATCCGCGGCGATTTCGCGCCCGGGGGCTGGCGGCGGATCGCCTGCGAAGGCGGGCGGCTGATCCGGCAGGGCGCGGTGACGCTGGACCTCTGCGGCATCGCCAAGGGCTTCGCGGTGGACCGGCTGGCGGAGATCCTCGCGGCCGAAACCGCGGAGTTCGTCGTCGAGATCGGCGGCGAGATCCGGGCGCAGGGCGAATGGCCGGTGGGCATCGCCGACCCGCTGCGGGGCGGGGTGCACAGCCGGATCCGGCTGACCTCGGGGGCGGTCGCCACCTCGGGCGATGCGGTCAACGGCTATGACGCGGGCGGCCGGCGCTGGTCGCATACCATCGACCCCGCCACCGGCCGGCCGGTGGCGGGCGGGCTCGCCTCGGTCTCGGTCATCGCCCCCACCGCCATGCAGGCCGACGCGCTGGCCACAGCGCTTCTGGTGATGGGCGAGGAACGGGGGCTGGCCTTCGCCCGGGAACAGGACGCCGGCGCGATGTATCTGATCCGCGAAGGGCAGGGGCTGCGCGCCAGCCTGAACCCCGCCTTCGCCGCCCATCTGGCCTGAGGGGGAGCCATGACCCTGCTTGCCACCCTGCTGATCTTCGCCCTCGCCATGCTGGGGCTGGGCCTCGGCCTGCTGTTCCGCCGCGCGCCGCTCGCCGGTTCCTGCGGCGGCCTTGCCTGCCGCAACGCCTGCCATGCCTGCCCGCGCCGGAAGGGGGAGCCATGACCGAGACCATCGCCCGCGTCGCCGACCACATGCAGACCGAACTGGTCACCCTGACCGCGGGGATGGAGATCATCCGCGCCGTCACCATCCTGCTCGACGCCGGCGTCTCGGGCGCCTGCGTGCTGGACGACGAGGGCAATCTGGTCGGCGTGCTGTCCAAGCGCGACTGCCTGAAGGCCGCGCTCTCGGCCGCCTATTACAAGGAATGGGGCGGCACGGTCGCCGACCTCATGTCCACCGGGCCGGAGGTGCTGGACGCCGGGCTCGACCTGGTGTCCGCCGCCGAACGCTTCGTCAATTCGCCCTACCGCCGCTTCCCCGTCACCCACGAAGGCCGGCTGGTCGGCCAGATCAGCCGCACCGACGTCCTGCGCGCGCTGTCGCAGCAGTGGCGCTGAGCCACCCGAAAAGGAGAGAGAGATGAAAGACCTCAACCGCCGCCGCTTCCTGGCTGCCTCGGCCGCCGCCCCCGCCGCCGTAGCCGCCGCCCCGGCCGCCGCCGCCATCGGCGACGTCACGCTGAAGGCCGCGCTGGAAGGCCGCCAGTCCTCGCGCCGCTTCTCGCCCGCCCCGGTGGCCGAGGACGTGCTCTTGCGCGTGCTCTGGGCCGCCAACGGGGTGAACCGGCCCGAGACGGGCGGCCAGACCTCGCCCACATGGCGCAGCGCCCATGACACCGTGGTCTATGTCTCGACCGCCGAGGGGCTGTTCCTGCACGCGCATCTGACCAACACGCTGGAACGGGTGGGCGAGGACATCCGCGCCATCTCCTCGGACAGCGCCTTCGTGGCCCGCGCCCCGGCGCTGGTGATCTTTGTCTCGGACGGCGAGAAGCTGCGCGCGGCGGGCGAGGGGGCCGACGACCGCGCGCTGGCCATCGCCGCGCATGTGAACGCCGCGGTGGCGGCGCAGAACATCTATCTGGCCTGCGCGGCCGAGGGGCTGGGCACCTGCCTGATCGGTGGGGCCGCCAACCGCGACGCCATCGCCCAGGCGCTGTCGCTGCCCGAGGGCTCGATCGTCACCTATATCCAGCCGCTGGGCGAGGCGCGCTGAGCCGGCTGGCGGCGGGGCGGCGCGGGTGCTAGGCAGGGGCGTCTCCCCCCTGCCTGCGCCATGACCTTCCTCGCCGACCTGCACGTCCATTCGAAGCACTCCCGCGCGACCAGCCGGGATCTGGATCTGGAACACCTGTTCTGGTGGGCGGCGCGCAAGGGGATCGCGGTGGTCGGCACCGGCGATTGCGTGCATCCCGGCTGGCTGGCCGAGATCCGCGGGAAGCTGGTGGCCGAGGGCAACGGGCTTTTCCGCCTGCGGCCCGAGATCGAGGAGCCCCTGCTGGCCAGCCTGCCGCCCGCCTGCCGGCGCCCGGTGTCCTTCATGCTGTCGACCGAGATCTCCACGATCTACCGCAAGGGCGACCGGGTGCGGAAGGTGCACCACCTGATCTATGCCGCGGACTTCCCGGCGGTGGACCGGCTGGCCGCCAGCCTGGGCCGGGTGGGCAACATCGCCTCGGACGGCCGGCCGATCCTGGGGCTCGACTCGCGCGACCTGCTGGAGATCGCGCTGGAGTCGGGGCCGGAGAGCTACCTCGTGCCGGCGCATATCTGGACGCCGTGGTTCGCCGCGCTGGGCTCGCGCTCGGGCTTCGATTCCATCGAGGACTGCTATGGCGACCTTGCTCCGCATATCTTCGCGGTGGAGACGGGGCTGTCCTCCGACCCGGCGATGAACCGGCGGGTCTCGGCGCTGGACCGATTCCGCCTGACCTCCAACTCCGACGCGCATTCGCCGGCCAAGCTGGGCCGCGAGGCGACGCGGTTTTCCGGCGAGCCCGGCTACCACGCCATCCGCCGGGCGCTGGAGACCGGCGAGGGCTATGTCGGCACGGTCGAGTTCTTTCCCGAGGAGGGGAAGTACCACATGGACGGCCATCGCGCCTGCGGGGTGCGGCTGACCCCGCGCGAGACGCTGGCGCTGGGCGGGCGCTGCCCTGCCTGCGGCCGGCCCGTCACCGTGGGCGTGGCCCACCGGATCGAGGCGCTGGCCGACCGGGATGCGGGGATGGTGGAGGGCGCGGTGTCGAGCCTGGTGCCCCTGCCCGAGATCCTCTCCGAGATCCTCGGCTGCGGCCCGGCGACCCGGGCCGTCGCCGCCGCCTATGCCGCGGCCGCGGCGCTGGGGCCGGAGCTTTCGGTGCTGGAGGAGGTGCCGGTCGAGGACCTGGCCCGCGCCGACCCGCTGCTGGCCGAGGCGGTGGCCCGGCTGCGCGCCGGGGCGGTGATCCGTCAGCCGGGATACGATGGCGAATACGGGGTGATCCGGCTGTTCGAGGCGGGCGAGATCGCCCGCCCCCCGGCCCGCCGCGCTACTTCGCCAGCTCGGCGTCCAGCAGCGCCTTGAGGTTGGCGTAGCTCATGTTCGAATGCTTGGTGCCGTTGATGAACAGCGTGGGCGTGCCCTGCACGTCGTCGCGGTCCATGTTCTCCTCGAACTTGGCCACCATCGCCTGCGCCATGGCGCCGTCCGACAGGCAGGCGTCCAGCTGCGCCTCGTCCATCCCCGCGGTCAGCCCGATCCGGCGCAGGTTGCCCACCACCACGGAGGGGTCGTCCGAGGCCGCCCAGTTGCGCTGCTGCTCGAACAGCATCCCCGAGATGCCGAAGTACCGCTGCTCGCCGCCGCAGCGCGCCACCATCGCGGCCCAGAGCCCGTAGCGGTCGAAATAGACCTCGCGGATCACGAAGCGCACCTTGCCGGTGTCGATGTATTCCGCCTTCAGCGGCTTGAACACGGACTCGTGGAAGGTGGCGCAATGCGGGCAGGTGTAGGAGGCATATTCGATCAGCGTGACCTTGGCCTCGGGATTGCCCAGCGCCATCTCGGCCACCTCGGGCAGCGCCTCGGGGGCGGCCTGGCTGTCCTGCGCCAGCGCGGTCATTCCGGGGACCAGCGCGGGCTGGCCGGGGCCGGCCGGGCGGGTGGCGGCCCAGAGGCCGGCAACCGCGATGGCAACCAGCGCCAGGGCGGCAAGACCGTAGGATTTTCTCATGTCGCGTTCCTCAGTTGCGGGGACGGGATAGGATGTTGCGGGCCAGGAGTTCAAGTGCCTCGCGCAGCGCGCCGTCCCGCACCTCGCCGGTGAGCTCGCGCGCGCCCTGCACGGCGGCGGGGTTTTCCCGGGGCTTCGGCTCGAAGGGCGCCTGCGCCTCGGCAAAGCCGGTGGCGGCGGTCTGGGTCAGCAGGACGCGGGCGACGGCATTGTAGCCGTGGCAGGCGTTCACCCGCTCGCGGATGCGCTCCTTCTGCATCTCGATCATCGGGGCGGCGGCGCCCTGCACCAGCAGGGTCAGGCTGGCCCCCAGCCCCTCGCGCCCGTAGCCCATCTTCACCGGCCGGCAGTGGCGGGCGATCTCTGGCCCCACGATCTCGGCCCAATGCGTCAGCAGGCGGGCGACGGCGAAGCCGCGCGCCTCGCCCGCCGCCCGGATGCGGGGTTGCAACAGCGCGCCGGCGGCCTCGAACCCGCGCAGGCGGCGTTCGGGGGGGCCTTGGGGCGCGGCGGGGCGACGGGGCATCTGGCGGATCCTGTTTCGCAGCCTATCTTGGCGCGGGCAGGTGCGGCCCGCCAGTGCCGCGCGGCGACAGGGAGCATAAAGATTGCGTGACGCGGGCGACATGGTGGCGCGGCTTCTGGCCTGGTACGACCGCCATGCCCGGGTCATGCCCTGGCGGGTGAGGCCATTGGAGCGTCGGGCGGGCGAGCGCCCCGACCCCTATCGCGTCTGGCTGTCCGAGGTGATGCTGCAACAGACCACCGTGGCCGCGGTGCGCGAATACTTCCACCGCTTCACCACCCGCTGGCCGACGGTGCAGGCGCTGGCGGCGGCCGAGGACGCCGCGGTGATGGCGGAATGGGCGGGGCTGGGCTACTACGCCCGCGCCCGCAACCTGCTGGCCTGCGCCCGGGCGGTGGCGGGCATGGGCGGCTTCCCGGAGACCGAGGAAGGGCTGCGCGGCCTGCCCGGCGTCGGCCCCTATACCGCGGCGGCGGTGGCGGCCATCGCCTTCGACCGGCGCGCGGTGGTGGTCGATGGCAACGTGGAGCGGGTGGTGGCCCGGCTGCACCGGGTGGAGACCCCGCTGCCGGCGGCCAAGCGCGAGTTGACCGCGCTGACCGCGCAACTGACCCCATGGGACCGCCCGGGGGACTTCGCGCAGGCGATGATGGACCTGGGCGCCACCATCTGCACCCCGCGCCGGCCGGCCTGCGCGCTGTGCCCGTGGTCCGGGGACTGCCTCGCGAGAGCCATGGGCGACCCCGAGGACTTTCCCGTGAAGGCGCCGAAAGCCACCCGCCCCCGCCGGCAGGGCACCGTCTGGGTCGCCCGCCGCCCGGACGGGGCATTGCTGCTGGAGCGCCGCCCGCCCCGGGGGATGCTGGGCGGGATGCTGGGCTTTCCCGGCACCCCCTGGGAAAGCCGCGAGGGCGGTGGGGCCGAGCCCCCGCTGCCCGCCGACTGGCGTCCCGCGCCCGAGGTACGCCACGTCTTCACCCATTTCGAGCTGACGCTGAGCGTCGAGGTGGCCCATGTCGCCCCCGGCCTGACCCCCAGCCGCGGCGCCTTCCTGACCCCGCGGGAGTTCGGCCCCGGCGACCTGCCCAGCCTGATGCGCAAGGTGCATGACGCGGCGCTTGCAACCCTTTTGCCGCGTTGAGCCGGCGGCCCCGCGGGCGTAGGCTGCGCCAAACCGGAGCCCGCCATGGCCACCATCCCCGTCGAAAAGCTCGCCGACCTGCGATCCGCCCTGCCGTTCTGGCTGTCGCTGGGCACCATCCCGCTGGCGCTGGTCGGCGCGGGGCTGGGGGGCTGGTGGGTGCTCATGCTGCCGCTCTATACTTGGACGCTCTTCGCCATTCTCGATGCGCTGACCGGGCGGAACGAGGACAACGCCGACCTGGGGGCGACCGAGGACGACCTGACCTGGTATCGCCTGATCACCCTGATCTGGTTCCCGATCCAGTTCCTGCTGCTGTTCGGGATGATCTGGTTCGCCACCCGGGCCGGGCATCTGGGCGCGTGGGAGAAGATCGGGCTCTTCTTCGGGATGGGGGTGATCTCGGGCACCGTGGGGATCAACTATTCCCACGAGTTGATGCACCAGAAGTCCCCGGTGGAACGCTGGCTGGGCGACCTGCTCTTGGCCATGGTGCTCTACTCCCACTTCCGCAGCGAGCACCTGCGGGTGCATCACCTCTATGTCGGCACCCCGCGCGACCCGGTGACGGCGCGGTACAACGAGGGCTTCCACCGCTATTTCGCCCGGGTGCTGCGCGACTGCCCGCGTTCGGCCTGGCGGGCGGAGGCGGCGATGCTGGCCCGCCGTTCCCTGCCGTGGTGGCACCGCGACAATCCGTTCTGGCGCTATGGCGCGCTGCAACTGGCCATGATCCTGCTGGCCGTTGGGTTGGGCGGCTGGCAGGGGCTGGCGCTGTTCCTGTTCCAGGCGCTGGTGGCGGTCTGGCAGCTGGAGCTGGTGAACTATGTCGAACACTACGGCCTGACCCGCCGCCATCTGGGCGAGGGGAAATACGAACACGTCCTGCCCCGGCATTCCTGGAACGCCTCGCACCGGGCCTCCAACTGGCTGCTGATCAACCTGCAACGGCATTCGGACCACCACTACAAGCCCGACCGGCGGTTTCCCCTGCTCCAGACCTATGACGCGGAGGAGGCGCCGCAGCTGCCCTTCGGCTATCCGGTGATGACGCTGGCGGCGATGGTGCCGCCGATCTGGCGGCGGGTGATGAACCCGAAGGTGCGGGCCTGGCGGAAGCAGCACTACCCGGAGGTGACCGACTGGCAGCCTTACAACCGCGGTCAAAACCCGATGCCGCGCGGCGCCTCCTGAGCCAGCCAGCGCATCACCCGGCGGGCCGTGGGGCCCGGGCGGCTGGCCCAGAGCCGCAGCCCCCGGGGCAGGGTGACGCGCAGGGCAAAGGGCTCCACCAGCGCGCCTTTCGCCAGCAGCGGCTCGACCAGCGCCGCATGGCCCATCAGCACGCCCCCGCCATTCACCGCCGCCTCCACCGCCAGGGCGTAGAGCGAGAACACCGGCCCGCGGGGGGTGAAGGCGCGGCCCGGCATGGCCAGCGCCGCCCAAGCGTCCCAGTCGCCGGTCCAGGTGGAATCCGACAGGCAGGGCACCCCGGCCAGATCCTCGGGCGCGGACAGGCGGGCGGCCAGCCCCGGCGCGCAGACCGGAAAGATCACGTCGTCGGCCAGCCGCCCCTGCGGCTCCGGCCCGTAGAACAGGCAGAGGTCATAGGGCTGCCGCTTCAGGTTGGGCGGCGCCTCCACCGCGGTGATCGAGACCGTCACCCCCAGCGCCCGGTGCAGCGCCGGCAGGCGGGGGGAGAGCCAGAGTTGCGCCAGCGAGGGCAGCGCGGCCACATGCACCACGCCCTGCCCCCCGGCCCCGCGCAGGTCCTGCATCGCCGCCCGCAGCCGGTCGAAGGCGGCGGTCAGCCCCGGCGCCGCCCGCGCCCCCTCGGCGGTCAGCCGCACCCCGCGCGCGGTGCGGTCGAACAGCCGCACGCCCACCGCCGCCTCCAGCGCCTTGATCTGCGCCGTCACCGCGCCGGGGGTGACGCCCAGCTCCTCCGCCGCCGCCTTGAAACCCCCCAGCCGCGCCGCGGCCTCGAAGGCGCGCAGGGGGCCAAGCGGCAGGTCGCGGGGGCGGGGCGGGGCGACGGGCATATGGTTCAGCTTTCCTGAGCCTCAGATTGACCGATCCTGAATTGCGCGCAAGCCCGCTTCGCCCTCATCTGATGCGAAAAGGAGACCGCCCATGCCCCGCCTAGCCCGCCGCCCCTGGGTTCCCGCCGCCTGCGAGGATCATGTCCAAAGGCTCGCCGCCCTGCCCGGGGTGGCCGGGACCGACGCCCGCATCGAGGCGCTGATCGAGAAGAACCTCGCCATCCACGACGCCGAGTGCTTCAACCTCAACCCCGCGACCAACGTGATGAACCCGCGGGCCGAGGCGGCCTTGGCGCGCGGGCTGGGGTCGCGGCCGTCGCTGGGCTATCCCGGCGACAAGTACGAGATGGGGCTGGAGGCGATCGAGGAGATCGAGGTGATCGCCGCCGAACTCGCCGCCCGGGTGTTCGGGGCGGATCATGCCGAGATCCGGGTGGCCTCGGGCGCCCTGGCCAACCTCTACGGCTTCATGGCGCTGGCCCGGCCCGGGGACGCGATCATCGCCCCGCCGCCGGCGGTGGGCGGGCATGTGACCCACCACCAGGCCGGCTGCGCGGGGCTCTACGGGCTGGTCATCCACCCCGCGCCGGTGGATGCCGACGGCTATACGCTGGACATCCCCGGCCTGCGCGACCTGGCGCGGAAGGTGCGGCCGAAGATCATCACCGTGGGCGGGTCGCTGAACCTCTTCTCCCATCCGGTGGCCGAGGTGCGGGCGATTGCGGATGAGGTCGGCGCGCATGTGCTGTTCGACGCGGCGCATCAATGCGGGATGATCGCGGGCGGCGTGTTCCCCAACCCCTTGGCCGAGGGCGCGCATCTGATGACGATGAGCACCTACAAGTCGCTGGGCGGCCCGGCCGGGGGGCTGATCGTGACCAGCGACGCCGGGATCGCCGAGCGGCTGGACCGCATCGCCTTTCCCGGCATGACCGCCAACTTCGACGCCGCGAAGTCGGCGGCACTGGCGATCACGCTCTTGGACTGGGTGGAACACGGGCCGGCCTATGCCCGGGCCATGGTCGATGTCGCGCAGGCGCTGGCCCGCACCTTGGCCGACGAGGGCCTGCCGGTCTTCGCCGCCACCCGCGGGATGACGCAATCCCACCAGTTCGCGGTGGAGGCCGCCGGGTTCGGCGGCGGGCAGGCGGCATCGAAGCGGCTGCGGCAGGCGGGGTTCCTGGCCTGCGGGATCGGCCTGCCGCTGGCGGAGGTGGCGGGCGACCTGAACGGGCTGCGCATCGGCACCCCGGAACTGGTGCGCCGCGGCGTGACCCCCGCCGACGCCCCGGCGCTGGCCCGGCTGATCGCCGAGGGGCTGCGCTCGAACGACCCCGCCGCGGTGGCGCCCCGGACGCGGGAAATGCGGGGCCGCTTCGCCGGGCTGCACTACGTGAGGGCCTGAGCCCCGGCCCGGGAGCCGGATCGCCGGCAGGAAGGCGCCTCCCCTCCCCGCGTGGGAGGGGATGGGGGAGGGGGCCTTGCCGGGGTCGGAATCTTTGCCGCCCCCCTCCCCATCCCTCCCCACTAAGGGGGAGGGAGGCGCGGGACCTCATCCGGTGGTGCCGTTTGTACCGATCCCGTTCTGGCTCCGCTCCGGGATGTTCGCCAGCGCGATGCGGGTGCTGAGCATCGAGGGCATGCGCGCGCCTTGCAACTGCGGCCCCATGACCTCGGCGCTGCGCCCTTCGGCCGCGGCCTGTCCGGCCACCCGGCCCAGCGTGAAGCCGCCGCAGAGCCGCATCCCGCCCAGTTCCGCGGTGGGGTTGAGCCCGCCCACCATGTCGCCCGCGGCATAGAGCCCGGGGATCCCCTGCCCGAACACGTCCACCACCTGCATCGCGGCGTTCACCCGCGCGCCGCCGCTGACGAAGTTCGAGCCGACCACCATCGGCACCGCGTGGAACGGCCCTTCCGCGATGGGGCGGCGGCCTTCGGGCAGGATCACCCGGCCGAAAGCCTCGTCGCGCAGGCCATCGGTGGCCAGGAAGGCGTTCCAGCCGTCCACGGAGCCGGCCAGACCGGAGGCGTCGATCCCCACCCGCGCCGCCAGGTCGGGCAGGGTGGCGGCCGCGACCGAAGGCTCGGGCATCTGCGCCAGCAGCGCCGCCTTGCGGGTGAAGGTGGCGTGGTCGAAGATGTACCAGGCGGCCTTGCCGGGCTGGTGCTGCAACGCCTCCACCCGCCGCTCGTAGGGGCCGGCCTCGTCGTGGAACCGCTGCCCGGCCCGGTTCACCGCGATGCAGTCCTCGACGAAGGCGGAGGAGACGATCACCAGCGGCAGCACCAGCCCCATGTTGATCAGGTCTGCCCCCACCGCGCCGGCCATCAGGTGCCCGTCGCCGCGGCAGCTGTCGATGCCCAGATAGGGCGCGCGGGCGAGGTAGCCGGGAACGTGGCGCGCCCGCAGTTCCGGGTTCGACTGGTAGCCGCCGGAGGCCAGCACCACCGCCCCGGCCCGCCAGCGCAGCACCCGCCCCTCGCTGCGGGCCATCAGCCCCGTCACCCGGCCGCCGTCCATCACCAGCCGCTGGGCCACCGTGCGGGGAAACAGCCGCACGTTGGGCAGGGCGAAGTCGGGGGCGAAGGCGCGGCGGAAGGCCAGCATGTCCTCCACCGCCAGCATCCGGTCGGTGCGGTGCTGCAAGGGGCGCGGGATGAAGCGGGAAAACCGCACCCCCCGCGCCAGCAGGATGTCATAGGTCTCGGCGCTGAGTTCGGCGAACATCCGCACCAGCGCCGGGTCGTGGATCACTGGCCAGCGGTCGCGCAACAGGTCGATGCTGGCCTCGGCGTCGGCCACGAAGCTTTCCACGCTGTCCGAAATCCCCGCCTCGGCCTGCGCGCGGGAGGCCACGAAGGCCATGTAGCCGGTGGACCAGACCGAATTGCCGCCGATCTGGTCCAGCGCCTCGACCGCATGGACCTGCGCCCCGGCGGCGGCCGCCGCGGCCACCGCCGCCATGCCGCCCGGGCCGGTGCCCACCACCAGCACGTCGCAGGCGAAGTCGGCATCGGGCTCCCCGCCCGATGCCTGGGGTTGCTGCCCGCTCATCGCCTCACTCGACGGCGGACCAGGAGCCGTCCTGCACCCGCATCACCACGCTGCCGTGGGTGGGCACCCGGCCCTCGCCGAAGGTCATCTTGCCCGCGCCCATCAGCACCTCGACATCCGCGGTGTTGGTCAGCGCCTCGCGCAGGTTCTCGCGGGTCACGTCGCCCTCGATGCTGCTGACCGCGGCGGCGATGATCTGCACCATGGAATAGCCCGTGGCCGCCCAGTGGTCCGGCGGGATGCCGTACTTGGCCTGGTAGCGTTCGGCAAAGCTGCGGGTGGCGTCCGAGAAGGTGGAGACGAAGATCGCCGGGAACAGCGTGCCGTCGCCCGCAGCCCCCGCCGCGTTGATGAACTGCGCCGAGCCCAGCCCGGTGTCGCCCGAGATGATGGTTTCCGGCCGCAGCCCGGCCTGCTTGGCCTGCAGGATGATGTTGGCCGCCTGTTCCGGCGGGGTGGTCACGAACAGGCACTCGGGGTCGGCGTCCACGATCTTGGTCGACAGCGCGGTGAAGTCGGTGTCGGTGGCCAGGATGCCCTCGTCCGCCAGGATCTCGACCCCGTGTTCCCTCAGCGTGTCGCGGAACACGTCCTTCTGGATGATGTAGCCGGGGTTGTCGAGGATCGAGACCAGATAGCAGTTGGCGGGCTTCAGCGTGCCGCCGATGTGGTTGGCGAGCGGCGGCATGTAGGTGACGGCCGTCTCGGTCGACTTGAAGATCCACGGGCCCAGCGGCAGCACCTCGTTGGTCATCGCCACGGTGAACATCGGCACCGAAAGCTGCACCGCCACCGGCCCGGTCGCCATCGCCTCGGCCGAGGAGATGGGCCCGAGGATCAGGTCCACCCCGTCGGTGGTGGTGCGCCGGGTCAGGAGCGAGATCGCCTCCTGCCGGTCGGAGCGGTTGTCGTCATAGGTGATGGTGACCGTATGCGGGCCGTAGCCGCCGGCCGCCTTGATCTCCTCGTCGGCCATCCTGATGCCGTTCACCAGCGGCACGCCGACGAAGGCATATGTCCCCGTGGTGGACAGGATGGCCGAGACCTTCACCTCGTCGGCCACGGCCGGGGCGGCCAGGGCCACCGCGGCGGCGGTCATGGTCAGCAGTTTCCTCAGGTCCGTCATCGTTTCCTCCCTGTTGTCACGATGATTGATGGATGTCAGCGCTCGGCCATGGTGCCCAGGTAGTGGGCGACCACGGCGTCGTTGGCGGCCAGTTCCGCGCCGGTGCCCGACAGCACGATGCGCCCCTGGTCGAGGATGTAGGCGCGGTCGGCGAGGTCGAGCGCCAGATGCGCGTTCTGCTCGATGAGCAGGATGGTCAGGCCGCGCGACTTCAGCTGCCGCAGCGCCGCGAAGACCTGCGCGATCACCACCGGGGCCAGGCCCAGGCTGGGCTCGTCCAGCAGCAGGAGCCGGGGGCTGCCCATCATCGCGCGCCCGATGGCCAGCATCTGCTGCTGCCCGCCGGAGAGCGAGCCCGCGAACTGCGCCTGCCGTTCGTTCAGGATGGGGAACAGGTCGAACATGTCCTCCAGCCGGATCTCGGCCGGGCGGCCGCGCAGCGCGGTGAGGCCGAGTTGCAGGTTCTCCAGCACCGTCAGCTGCGGGAAGACCTGCCGCCCTTCCGGCACCTGCAATATCCCGCGGCCCGAGACCGCCCAGGGCTTCATCGCCGACAGTTTCTGCCCGTCGAAGGCGATGCTGCCGCCGGCGATGCCCACCATCCCCGAGACGGCGTTGACCAGCGTCGACTTGCCCGCCCCGTTGGGGCCGATCAGCGTCACCACCTCGCCCCGGTTCACGCTCAGTGAGACGCCGCGCAGGGCGTGGATGCCGCTGTAGCGCACATGCAGGTCGGTGATCTCAAGCATGTTCGCCTCCGATATAGGCGGCGATCACCGCCGGGTCGCGCAGCACCTCGTCGGGCGTGCCCTCGGAGATCAGCCGCCCGCCGTCCAGCACGTAGGCCCGTTCGCAGATCTTGGCGACGAAGCGGATGTTGTGCTCGATCAGCAGGATGCCCATGCCGCCGCGCGCCAGTTCCTGGAAGAGGTCGGCCAGGATGTCGGATTCGACGTCGTTCATCCCGGCGATGGGCTCGTCCAGCAGGATGTAGTCGGGCTCCGAGGCCAGCGCCCGCATCATCTCGACCTTGCGCTGGTGGCCGTAGGACAGCGACCCCGCCGGGTATTCCGCGAAGTCGCGCATCCCGAACCGGCCCAGCAGATCCATCGCCCGCCGCCGGATCGCCGCGCTCTCGCGGTGCGAGGAGGGCAGGCCCAGCAGGGCGGCGAGGGTGGAACAGGTCTCGTGCCGGTGGAAGCCGATCAGGATGTTCTCCAGCACCGAGTTCTCGGGCAGGATGCGGATGTTCTGGAAGGTGCGGGCCAGCCCCGCGCGGCAGATCTCGTCGGCCGCGGCATGGGTGATGTCGCGGTCCTCCACCAGGATTTTCCCGCCGCTGACCGCGAACATGCCGGTGATCATGTTGACGATGGTGGTCTTGCCGGCGCCGTTGGGGCCGATCAGCCCGGTGATCCGCCCGCGCGGCACGGTGATGTTGACGGATTTCGAGGCGATCACGCCGCCGAAGTTCTTGCTCACGTCGATGAGTTGCAGCGCCATGGCTTAGCTCGCTTTCGCGGTGGAAGTGGCCGAGGCGGGCTTGGCCCCCAGCCGCCGCGCCCGGGCGCGCGCGATCAGCGTGTCGGCGATGCCCTGCGGCAGGAAGTTGATGGTGAGGATGAGCAAGAGGCCGTAGACCAGCATCCGCGCATCGGCCAGCGGCCGGGCAATTTCCGGCAGCAGCACCAGGATCGCGCAGCCCACGATGGGGCCGACGATGGTGTTGCGCCCGCCGAACACCACATAGGACAGGATGGCGATCAGGAAGGGGAAGCCGAACTGCGAGGGGACGAGGGCATAGGAATGGAACGCCTCCAGCGCGCCATAGACCCCGGCCAGGGCCCCCGAGATCACGAAGGCCAGCGCCTGGTGCCGCACGATCGAGACGCCCAGCGAGGCCGCCACCGCCTCGTTCTGGCGGATGGCGTCGAAGGCGCGGCCCAGCCGGCTGCGGGTGATCGCGGTCATCAGGTAGACGGTGATCAGCGCGGCGATCAGCAGGGTGAGCGTGCCCACCGTCTTGGGGATGCCGTTCAGTCCCTGCGCCCCGCCGGTCAGCCTTTCGGCATAGATGTTCAAGGACAGCACGATCTGGATGAAGGCCACCGTGGCGATGGCCTGATAGACCCCCCGCAGCCGGGCCAGCGGCACCGAGAGCAGCAGCGCCACCAGCCCGCCCGTGACCGCCGCGGCGGCGATGCCCAGCGCCGGGGGCAGCCCGTGGCTGACCACCAGCACCCCGCCGGTATAGGCGCCCACGCCCGCCAGCCCCACCGTGGCCAGCGAGAACACGCCCGCGCGCAGCACCAGCCACTGGCTATAGGCGAGGCCCAGGTGCAGCAGGAACAGGTCGAACAGCGGCTGATAGCCGAGGATATAGTTCATGGCGTTACCTCCTGCCACGCAGGCTGCCGGCCTCTTCCCGTCCCATCAGGCCGTTGGGCATGACGAGCAGGATCAGGAACATGGCAAGGAAGATGATGGCGGTGGTCAGCCCCGAGGGCAGATAGGCGATGGTCAGCGTCTGGATCATCCCGAAGATCAGGCTGGCCAGCAGCGCGCCCGGGATGCTGCCCAGGCCCCCCAGGATGATGATGACGAAGCCGAACAGCAGATAGGGCTCGCCCATCGTGAAGTTGATGTTGTTGAACGCCAGGCCCACCAGCACCCCGGCCGCGCCCGCCAGCGCGCCCGAGATGAAATAGGTCAGGTTGTAGATGCGGTTGGGGTTCACCCCCACCAGCATCGCCGCGCGTTCGTTGTCGGTCACCGCCCGCACCTGCCGGCCGAAGGGGGTGCGGTAGATGAACCAGGCCATGGCCACCACGATCAGGATCGCCGCCGCCATCATGATCAGCTGCAGAAGCGACACCCGCAGGCCCCAGAAGCGGAAGATCACCACCGGCACCGTGTCGAAGGGGAACCGCAGCACCTGGGTCTGCGAGATCCATTGCCACACGGTCATGATCACCAGGCTGGCGCCCATGGACGAGATGATGGCGCCGAACTCCGCCTCGCCGGTCTTGCGCAGGCGGCGGAAGCAGACGATCTCGATCACCATGGAAAGGCAGCCCGAGGCCAGGATCGCCAGCAGGAAGCCCAGGATCAGCGGCCCGCCCGCGGCGACGGTGTAATAGGCCACGAAGGCCCCGGTCATGAACACCGCGCCATGCGCCAGGTTCAGCAGGCGCTGCACCCCGAAGACCAGGTTGAAGCCCACCGCGAACAGCGCGTAGACCCCCCCGACGACCAGACCGTTCAGCAGTTGCTGGACGAGCATCCCTTTGTCCTCCCTGCCCGGATTTCCCGGGTTTCGTCTGTTTTGCCGCCCTCAGCCGGGCGGTGCGGTGTCGTGGCCCATGGGCGAGAACGGCGTGGGCGTCAGGATCCGGCTTTCCTGCCGCTGGATCATCGGCAGCACCCGGCCCAGGAAGGCCCGCCACTCGGGCTCCGCCACCAGCCGGGCGCGGCGTTCGGCCCGGTCGGCGAGGCTGTCGTAGCCCCAGAGGTGGACCGTCTGGTTCTGCTCGCCGAACTCGCTGGTGAAGTAGCCCAGCATCCGGCCCAGGATCCGCATCTGCAATTCGCGCGCACCCCCCTCGTACTCGGCCAGGAAGGCCGGGATCTTGCCGGGATGGAAGGTATAGGTCCGTTCCTCGACGATCATCCCTGCCCCCTCACACCAGCTCGTCCAGATAGGCCCGGCTATAGCTGCGCAGCCCGGCGGTGGAGCCTGCCAGCACCTGCCGCGCCAGATCCGGGTTGGCCAGCAGCGCCCGGCCGAAGGCGATCAGGTCGAACCGCCCCGCCGTCAGCCCGTCGGCGATCCGCTCGAGGCCCCCCGCCACCAGCGCGCCGTGGTCCTTGCCCCCCGGCGCCTTGAAATCGGTGTCCAGCAGCGCCGAGCCCACCGCGATCACCGGCCGTTTCGCCAGCCGCCGCACCCAGCCCGCCAGCGTCTCGTCGTTGCCGGGGAAGGCGGGTTCCCAGAACCGCCGGGTCGAGACGTGATAGCCGTCCACCCCCGCGGCGTTCAGCGGCGCGAGCCAGCCCGCCAGCTCCTCCGGCCCCTCCACCACATGGGCGAGGTAGTCGAGCTGCTTCCACTGCGACAGCCGCAGGGTGACGGGGAAGCCGGCCCCCGCCGCCGCCTTGCACTCCGCCACGATCCGGGCGGCGAAGCGGGCGCGCGCCGTGATGGTGCCGCCATGGGCGTCGCGGCGGCGGTTGGTCTCGGCCCAGAAGAACTGGTCGGGCAGATAGCCGTGGGCGGCATGGATCTCCACCCCGTCGAACCCCGCCTCGCGCGCATTCCGCGCCGCCCGGCCGAAGTCGCGGATGGTGCGGTCGACCTCGGCCTCGGTCATCGCCCGGCCGAAGGCCAGGCCCGGGCCGGCGAGGCCGGAGGGGCTGAGCCGTTCCACCTGCAGGCTGTCCGCCATGCCGACCATGGAGGGGGTGAAGGCCCCCACATGCCAGATCTGGGCGAAGATCGCCGCGCCGCCGGCATGGACGCGGGCCACCACCCGCTCCCACCCCTGCATGGCGTCGGCACCGAAAAGCCGCGGCACGGCGGCGCCGAAGCGGCCTTCCTCGTTCGGCGCCGCGCCCTCGGTCACGATCAGGCCCACGCCGCCCTCGGCCCGGCGGGCGTAATACTCCGCCATCGCCGCGGTCGGCACGCCCTCCGGCGCGCATTCCCGTGTCATCGGCGCCATGACGATGCGGTTACGCAGGGTCAGGCCCCCCAGCCGGAAGGGCTGGTCCAGGGTCGGGGTGGCGAGGGTGGGGTCCATCTGCATGATCACGTCGCCAGGAACCCGCCGTCCACCGGAATGTCGGTGCCGGTGACATAGGCGGCGGCCTCGGAGGCCAGGAACAGCACTACGCGGGCCACGTCGTCCCATTCCCCGGTGCGGCGCAGGGGGATGCGCTGGATCAGCCGGTCGCGGGTGGCGTGGCTGGCCCCCTGCCGGTCGCGCATCGGCGGCATCACCCCGGGGTGGATGCAGTTGACCCGGATCCCGCGCGGCCCGAACTCCGCCGCCGCGGCGCGGGTGAAGGCCAGGATCGCCCCCTTGGTGGCGTGATAGGCCAGATGCACGCCGGGCGTGCCGACCTTGGCGCAGATCGAGCCGATGGTGACGATGGAGCCGCCCTGCCCCATCAGAGGCACCAGCGCCTGCGCCCCCAGCATGGTGCCGCGCAGGTTGATGGCGATCAGCCTTTCCATCAGGTCCGACGACAGCACGTCCGGCGCCGCCGAGCCGTTGGCCCCGGCGTTGCAGACCAGCACGTCCACCCGCCCCTCGCCCTCGGTGATCTTTTTGGCGAGCGCCTCCCAGTCGCCTTCGCTGGAGACGTCCAGCCGCCGATACCGCGCCTGCCGCCCCTCGGCCCGCAGGGCGGCGGCCGCGGCCTCGCCCTCGGCGTCCAGGATGTCGGTCAGGATCACGCTCGCCCCGGCCTCGGCCAGCAGCACCGCCTCGCGCCAGCCCATGCCCGAGGCCGCGCCGGTGACGACCGCGAGCTTGCCGGTGAGGCCGGTCATGCCCGCCCCCCGTCCGCCAGGGCGGATTCCGCGGCGATCTGGCCGAAGCAGAACCCTTCCGACAGGTTGGAGCCATCGGAGGGATACAGCATCCCGGTCGCCTGCCCCAGTTCGCCTGCGGCATAGAGCCCCGGGATCGGCCGGCCGCGGGTGTCCAGCACCTGCGCGCGCGCATCCCGCCGCGGCCCGCCGGTGGTGTTGGAACCGCCGGGGTAGAGCCGCACGCAGTAGAACGGCCCCTCTTCCAGCGGCACCATGGTCTCGGCCGGCCGGCCGAAGGGATCCGCCGTCCCCGCCCGGCAGGCGGCGTTATAGGCCGCGACCTCGGCCTGCGCCGCCGCCGGATCGGCCACACCCGCTGCCGCCGCGGCCTCGGCGATGGTGGCGCCGCTGGCGATCCAGCCCCGGGCGATCTCGGCGCTGTTGTCCTCGCTCCAGCGGTAGATGCCCACGGCGTGCACGCCGACCGAGGGCAGGGTCAGCATCCCGGCCTTGCGGCGCCTTTCGTCGAAGAACCAGTAGCAGGGGTTGCGGGGCGTCTCGCCGGTGTCGGGGTCATAGGCCAGCAGGTGGTAATAGAACCCATGCAGCAGGTCGGCCTGCGCCTGTTCGTTGGCGAAGCGCTTGCCGTGGCGGTCGGTGATCACATAGCCGGGCGGGTTCAGGAACAGCATGACCGACAGGTCGCTGCCGTCCTCCAGCGGGAAGTTCCCGATGGCCCGGCCGATCATCTGGTTCATGTGCCAGAGATCCGCCCCCACCTCCTGCGCCATGCGCACACCGTCGCCGGTATTGCCGGGGTTGCCGTAGAAATAGACCGGCCAGGCGCGCAGGTAGTCGCGCTTCATCGTGGCGTTGTGCAGATAGCCGCCGCAGGTCAGCACCACGCCCTTGCGCGCGCCGATCCGGCGGCCGTCGGTGGTCTCCACGCCCACGATCCGCCCGGCCCCGTCGCGGATCAGCCGGTCGGCGGGGCTTTCCCACAGCACCGGCACCCCGGTTTTCCTGTGGAAGTTCTCGGCCAGCTTCTCCCACAGGAACGGCCCGGCCTTGCCGTTCAGGTCCAGCCTTGTCTTGGCCCCGCCGGGCTGGAACACGCCGAAGGCCTCGGCCCCCTCGAAATCCGGGTGCTCGCAGCCGCCCACCCGGCGCAGGTCCAGCTCCGGGGCGATCTCGGTCAGCCAGTCGATCAGGCCCATGGCCCGGCGCGCCCAGGCTTCGGTGACGTCCCGCGGCACCATCCCGCCGGCGCAGCGGTCCAGATAGCGGGTGGCCTGCCCGACATCCGTGGTGGCCATCATCATCCCGCCCGACATCCGGGTGCTGGGTGTATGCGCGGCCTGGGCCTGCTTCTCCAGCACCAGCACCTCGGCCCCCGCCCGCCAGCCGGTGATCGCGGCGGCCAGCCCGGCGCAGCCGAAGCCCACCACCACCAGGTCGGCGCTCTGGTCGAAATCCGTCATGCGGGCCGCCCGGTCAGGATGAAGGGAAAGGTGTGGAAATGCTTGCGCGTGGTGCTTTCGTCGATCACCGGCGGCTTGTCGGGATGGAAGTCGATCCCGTTCGACAAGAGCGCATGGATGACCAGGTGCAGGGTGCCGTGCTCGCTCTCTTCCTCCTGCGCGATGCCGGGGGCGATGGGCATCCCGGCGGCGAGGATCCGGCCCACGCAGGAATGCATCCCGGCGCCGAAGGACATGCCGTAAAGCTGCACCCGCCGCGGCAGCTCGCGATAGGGGTTGAACTCGGCCGCGTCGGGGCCGAACACCGCGGGGTCGCGGTTGGCGGTGGCGATGTTCACGTCGACGATATCGGCCTCGGCCACTTCGGTCTCGTCGGGCAGATGCATGGGGCACAGGGCCTTGCGCCGGGCCACGGGGCTGGCCGGGTGCAGGCGCACCGATTCCCAGATGAACTTCTGCAACAGCGCCGGGTCGGCCAGCAGCTCCGCCCGCGTCTCGGGGTGCCTGCGGCACCAGGTCAGGATCTCCCACACCGTGTTCTGCAGCGCATTGGCCTGGGTGAAGGCGCCGGCCAGGATGAAGAAGGCGGTGTCGCGCACCAGCTGGTCCTCGTCCTCCTTGCCGTCGAAGGCGGCCAGCATGTAGGTCAGCATGTCGCGCGGCAGCTCGACCGAGGGGTCCCCGGCCTTCGCCGCGATCAGGGTCCGGCGGCGGGCGGCGGAGTGCAGGTAGTAGTCGGCCTTGAAGATCTCCAGCGCCTCGCGGATCTCGGCCACCGCGGCCTCGCGGCTGCCGGCCAGCATCTGGCCGATGGTGGGCGCGCGGCCCAGCTTGCCGATGATCATCTGGATATGGTCGGTCTGCGCCTCGGTGCGGTCGCGGTCCAGCCCGGCGGCATCGGCCACCAGGTTGACCAGCACCCGATAGGCGAACTGGCTGAGATCGCCGCCCCCCGCCGCCACCGCGGGCGCCAGCGTCTCGGCCAGCGCCTGGGGGAAGACGCGGTTCTGGTACTGGCGGAAGAACTCGCGGGTAAACAGGCTTTGCACCACCCGGCGCTTTTCCTTGTGCGCCTCGCCATGCAGGCTGACCACGGTGGTGGGCAGGAAGATCGGGTCGGCGTCGTAAAGCGCCTGCTTCAGGTCGGGCAGCCGCAGGGCGGGCTCGACCTCGGGGAACCTGTTGACGTGGTGCTGCATCTTCTCCCTCCCTCTCTCTTGCGCCGCCCTCCCCGGCGGCGGCCGGCCCTACAGGTTCGATATGCCCAGCGACAGGCCCCCATCCACCACCAGCGAGGTGCCCGTGGTCCATTCCGCGCAGCAGAGATGCGCGATCCCCTCGGCCAGTTCCTCTTCCGTCCCGATCCGGCCCAGGGCGTGCGAGGATTCCAGCGCCCGCATCCGCACCACCTGCTCCTCGGCGGTGATGATCCCGGCGCGGATGTTCAACTCGGTGGAGACCGCGCCGGGGATCACGCAGTTCACCCTTATGCCTTTCGGCCCAAGCTCGGCGGCCAGCACCCGCGCCAGCACCTCGACCGCGCCCTTGGTGGCGGCATAGGGCGAGACGCCGGGGAAGGAGCGGCGGGTGTGCACGGAACCCACGAAGATCACCGCGCCGCCTTGCCGTTCCAGATGCGGCACCGACAGCGCGGTCAGGATCATGCCCGAGACCACGTTGGCGTCGAACACGTCCAGCAACTCGCCGCGCTTCATCTCGGTGATCGGGCCGCGCAGCATGTTGCCGGCGTTGTTGACCAGAGCGTCGAGGCCATCGCCATGGGCCACCGCCGCCTCCACCACCCGGGCGCAGTCCTTGTCGGAGGTGATGTCGGCCACCTGATAATGGCAGGCGGGGCCGATGCTCTCGGCCACCGCGCGCAGCTTGTCCTCGCGCCGGCCGCAGATGGTCACCCGCGCGCCGTGGCGGGCGAAGTGCCGCGCCGTGCCCGCCCCGATCCCCGAGCCGCCGCCGGTGATCAGCACCGACATGTCCTTCATCGGCTTCATGCCGTTCCTCCGTTGGGGCGGGCGGCCCAGAGCGCGCCCTGCCGGATGAGCCGCGCCTGCGCGGGTTCGGTCAGCGAGGCGAGGTCGTGGCCGGTGGTGATGGTCACCGCCCGGCCCTTGCCCTGATGCGCCCAGGCCACCGGATGGCTGACCCCGGCGGCCGCCCGCCCCTCGGCCAGCACCTGCGCCCCGGGGTGCAGGGCCAGGTCGCGGTAATGCTCGTCGGCGACAGTGAAGGCGGGGATGCCCGCGGTCACCGGATGGGGCAGGGGGGTGACCTGCACTTCCTCCAGCCCCGGGGCGTGGAAGCTCTGCCCCCAGACCCAGCCGCCGCCCAGCAGGTCGTGCCAGCCCGGCCAGTCGTCGAAGCAGATGCAGCCGGTGTGCAGCGCCATGATCCCGCCGCCGCGGCCGGCATGGGCATCGAGCGCCGCGATCAGATCCGGCCCGGTCTCATAGGCCCATTCCGCGCGGAAGGGTTCGTATTTCGGGTTCCCCAGCATCCGCCAGCGCAGCGCCTGCACCACCACCAGATCCGCCGGCCGCCCCAGCGCCGCCGCCAGATCGGCCGGCGTCCCGACGATCTCCACCCGCATCCCGGCGGAGGCCAAGATCCCCGCCACCGCCGCCGACATGACGGGGAAGTCGTGGTAGATGCCGCCGGAAAGCAGGATCGCCCGCATCGGCGCTATTCCCGCGGCAGGGCGCGCAGCAGCGCATGGCAGACGCCGCCGTCCACCACCAGCTGGTGCCCGTTCACATAGCGCGCGCCGGGCGAGGCCAGATACCAGACCGCCTCGGCGATGTCCTCGATCCGCCCCAGCCCGCCGTTGGGCACCGCGCCGCCGCGCAGCGCCCGGGTCCTGGGGTCGGCGTAGAAGGGGGCCGACATGCCGCCGTCGATGAAGCCCGGCGCGACCGCATTCACCCGGATGCCCAGGGGGCCCCATTCCAGCGCCATGTGCTCGGTCAGCTTGGCGATGGCGGCCTTGGCGGCCGGATAGGCGCCCGAGCCCGGGCCGGGGGTGATGGCGTTGATCGAGGTGAGGTTCACGATCACCCCGCCGCGCCCGTCCATCGCCCGCGCCGCGGTCCAGGCGCAGGTATAGGTGCCCATCACATGCACCTCCAGCACCTTGCGGAACTGCGCCGGGCTCTGGTCCAGTAGCGGCCCGGTGGCGAGGATCCCCGCGTTGTTCACCAGCACGTCGGGCGGGCCGAAGGCGGCGAAGGCCGCGGCCACCTGCGCCTCGTCCGTCACGTCGGCCACCAGCGCCACGCCGTTCGCCAGCCCGGCCGCGGTGGCCTCGGTGCGGCCGGGGTCGAGGTCCAGCACCCCCACCCGCCAGCCCTCGGCGTCGAACTTGCGCGCGATGCCGGCGCCGATGCCGGCGGCGGCGCCGGTGACGAGGACTGATTTCATGCTCATGTCCGGGGTTCGGGGTTCAGCAGAACCGGGTAGGAGGAGAAGTTCTTGCGCAGGGTGTTCACGTCCTGCACCGCCGGACGCTCCGGGTCGGGCCGCACGTCGCGGTCGATCAGCGCCATCAGCAGCTGGGTGACGATGCCGTACTGGTGGGTGTCGGGGTCGGTGTCCGGCCCCGCCGGGATGCCGCCGTCCAGGTCGCGGCCCAGGCACATATGCGCGCCGAAGCCGAAGGTCAGGCCCCAGAGCGGCACGCCCTCGGGCTTCGGCCGGTCGGGATCGAACTGGTCGGCCGTCTCGCCGAAGATGTCGCGCTGCCGGTTGGCGGCGGCGAAGTCCAGCACCACCCGGCCCTCGGTGGACATGGGGCAGGAATCCTCCGGCCGCCGCCAGGCCACGGGGCTGGCGGGGTGCAGCCGGAAGCTCTCGTGCACGCAGCGTTGCAGGTAGAGCCGGTCCTGCCGCAGCGCCTGCCGCTGGGCGAGGTCGGGCCAGCGCAGGAAGATCTCGTGCAGGGCGTGGACGGTGGAATTGGCGGTGGAATGCGACCCGGCCTGCAGGAAGAAGGCCATCTCGCGCAGGATCACCTCGTCGCTCAGCCCCAGCTTTTCCCGGTCGCGCAGCAGCAGCGTCAGCACGTCGCGCGGCAGCGCGTCGCCGCCCTGCGCCAGCGCCGCCTCGCGCCGGGCGATCGAGGGCAGCAGGAAGGCCACCCGCAATTCCTCCAGCGCCCGGCGCACCTCGGCGCGCACCTCGTCCTTGTCGCGGGTGGAATGCACCAGCGTGGCGCCCTCGGAGAAGGTCTTGACCAGATGCAGCAGGCGCTCGGTCTCTTCCGGCGACTTCTCCGGCCGGTCGATGCCGGCGAAATCGGCGGTCAGGTTCATCGTGACCCGATAGCCGAACTCGACCAGATCCATCCGCCCCCCGCCCGCCAGCGAGGCGAAGACCTGCGCGAGCGCCGGGGGGAACACCTCGGCCTCGTAATAGGCGAAGTAGTCCTTGCGCAGGATCGAGAACTCCAGCACCCGCCGCTTGTGGTGCGCCGGGCCGTGCAGGGTCAGCAGCACGTCGTCCATCACCACGCCGCCCTCGTCGTAGAGCGCCTGCCGCATGGTGCGGTCGGTCAGGACCTTGGTGATCTGCTGATAGTCGGTGATGACCTGTTCGCTCACGGGGCAATCCTCCGCCGGCGCGCGGGCGGCGCGTCGGGATCGTGGTGACATCTGTCGGGGGGTAAGGGGGCTCAGCCCGGCCCGGACCTGGATCCTCGGTCGTCCACCGGCTCCTCCCGCAGCACTGGAACGCTGGTACTGTTCCCCATCATCCGGCCATGGTCAATTTCAATAATCTAAGGGCTGGTATCTGATTTCCAGATAGAAGCCGTGCCTCAGACCCTGGCAGCCGGCCAGCCCTCGCGGATCGGGTCGCTGCCGTCCCACTCCGCCGCCGCCTGCGCCACCTGCTCGAAGATCGAGCGGCGCTCGGGCCCCTTGCGGGTGATCTCGATCACCACGCCGGTGTCGTCCGGGTGCTCCAGATAGGCGAAGGGCCCGTAGGCCGAGCGGCCCTCCTGGATCATGACCCAGCCCTTCGCCCGGGCCCGCGCCACCGCGCCGTCGAAGTCCTCCTCCCACGAGGACACATGCTGCAAGGGGCTGCCCTGCGGATAGCGGTCCAGCCATTCGGTATAGATGCTGGGCGCGGGGCTGACCTGCTGGATCAGCTCCAGCTGGTGGGTGCCGCTGTTGGCCAGCGCCGCGTGCATCACCATCTCGATGGGCTGGCCGCGATAGATGCAGACCGGCAGCCGCACGTTGCGCGCGACGAACCAGGGGCCGATCCCCGCCTTGTCGGACAGGAAGCGCAGGTGGCGGTCGATGTCGCGCACGACATAGCCCGACTGGGTGATGTTGCCGAAGACCAGAGACATGTTCCCCCCCGCATTGCCGGGGCCGATCATCCCCGGCCGTCGGCCCCGGTCAATTTCAATATTCTGCGGGGCAATATCTGAAAACCAGATGGCGGCGGGGCGCCGCCCGGGCGGCAGGGGCTGGAACAATCCCCTGCCGCCCGGGTTCGGTCGCGGTCCCCCCAGGAGATCCCCCATGCC
This sequence comes from Paracoccaceae bacterium, assembly GCA_037190175.1. Classification (GTDB taxonomy): domain Bacteria; phylum Pseudomonadota; class Alphaproteobacteria; order Rhodobacterales; family Rhodobacteraceae; genus JBBCJM01. The sequence goes on from JBBCJM010000048.1 coordinate 94,337, forward strand.
CCACCCCGCCCTGCTTCCCCGACTGGCCGCCGCCGTGGCGGTGGCCGGCATCGCCGGTCTGGTGGCCGGCCGCGTCGCCCGCGCCCGCGCCCATCCGCCCGACAGCGCCCCGGGCCGCACCGCCCGGCGCTTCCGCTTCGGCCAGCACGTGGTCAGCGGCCGCAGCGTCACCGTGAACGCCCCGCCGGAGGAGCTGTTCCGGCTGTGGCGCGAGCTGGAGACGCTCTCCCGCCTTCTCGGCCATGTCGAGGATGCGCGGCAGATCGGCCCCGACCGCTGGGCCTGGACGCTGGTCGGCCCCGCCGGCAACCGTGCCCGCGTCGAGGTGAAGATCACCGAGGACCGCCCGGGCGAGGTGCTGGCCTGGCAGTCGACCGGGGAGTCCGAGGTCGAGGCCCAAGGCAAGATCGCCTTCGCCGCCGACCCCGCCGGCCGCGGCACGCGGGTGGAGGCCACGGTGGCCCATGTGCCCCCCTTCGGCCGCCCCGGCCACTGGGTGGCCAGGCTGGCCGGCCGCGACCCCGGCACCCTGGCGCGCCATGCGCTCAAGCGGATGAAGATGCTGGCCGAAACCGGCGAGATCGCCACTGCCGCCCGCCGCAGGGAGGCGTGACGATGCGCGCCCTGACCTGGCAGGGGACCCGCGACGTGCGGGTCGAGACCGTGCCCGACCCCGAGATCGTGAACCCCCGCGACGCGATCATAGAAGTCACCGCCACCGCCATCTGCGGCTCGGACCTGCATCTCTACGACGGGGTGATCCCGGGGGTGAAGCCGGGCGACGTGCTGGGGCACGAGTTCATGGGCCGGGTGGTGGAGACCGGCCCCGGCAGCACGCTGAAGAAGGGCCAGCGGGTGGTGGTGCCCTTCACCATCTCCTGCGGCGCCTGCTTCTTCTGCCGCGAGGGGCAGTTCGCCGCCTGCGACAACTCGAACCCTGTGGAATGCCAGGACGCCTCGGAGCTTGCCTACGGCCATGCGATGAGCGGGATGTTCGGCTATTCGCACATGACCGGCGGCTATTCCGGCGGGCAGGCGCAATACGTGCGGGTGCCGTTCTCGGACATCGGCCCCGTCGTGGTGCCCGATGCGCTGGGCGACGAACAGGCGCTGTTCCTGTCGGACATCCTGCCCACCGGCTGGATGGCGGCCGAGAACGCGCGGATCGCCCAGGGCGACACCGTGGCGGTCTGGGGCTGCGGGCCGGTCGGCCTTTTCGCGGTGCAGAGCGCGCTGATCATGGGCGCGGGCCAGGTGATCGCCATCGACCACTGGCCGGGGCGGCTGGATCTGGCCCGCGGGCTGGGCGCCAAGGTCATCGACTATACGCAGAGCCACGTGCTGGACGCGCTGATGGAGATGACCGGCGGCCTCGGCCCCGACGCGGTGATCGACGCGGTGGGGATGGAGAGCCACGGGTTCTCGCCCGACAACATCCTCGACGCGCTGAAGCAGAAGATCGGCATCGGCGCCGACCGGGCGCACGCGCTGCGCATGGCGCTGATCGCCTGCCGCAAGGGCGGCCGCGTCTCGGTGCCCGGGGTCTATGGCGGGATGGCCGACCAGTTCCCGCTGGGGGCGCTGATGGAAAAGGGGCTGGAGCTGCGCACCGGCCAGACCCATGTGCAACGCTATTCCCGCGACCTGCTGCACCGGGTGGCCGAGGGCGAGATCGACACGACCTTCCTGATCTCGCACCGCCTGTCGCTGGAAGAGGCGGCCGAGGGTTATCGCAACTTCCGCGACCGGCAGAACGACTGGATCAAGGTGGTGATGCGGCCGTGACCCATCCGCGCGGCGCCCGGCGGCCCTGTCCCCGCCCCGCCCGGCTGGCGCGCGCGGGACGGCGGAGCCAGGGGAGAACCCGGCCGATGCAGAATGAGCCCAACCGGCAGCCGCCGCTGTCGCAGGTGCTGGAGGACCTGCCCGAAGCCGGCCCGGTCACCCTGGGGCAGTTCGCCCGCCTCAGCGGCACCCGGGCGCACGGGCTGACGCTTCTCATCCTGAGCCTGCCCGAGATCGTGATGTACATCCCCGGCAGTTCGGCGGTGCTGGCGGTGCCGATCTTCCTCGTGGCGCTGAACCTGGCGATCCACGGCGAAAGCGGGCACATGCCCGGCTGGCTGGCCCGCCGCACCCTGCCCGCCCGGCTGGTACGGGTGATGCGCCGCGGCCTGCCGCGCTTCCTGCGCTGGGGCGAGCGGCTGTCGCGCCCGCGCTGGCCGCTGGTGGCGGCGCGGGGGCGGGTGGCCGGGCTCGTGTGCCTGGTCCACGCGGTGGTGCTGATGGCGCCGCTGCCCTTCCTGAACACCCCGCCGGCGCTCTGCGTGGCGCTGATGGCCTGGGGCCTGGTCTACCGCGACGGCATCGCCATGGTGCTGGGCGCCGCAGGCTCGGTGCTGGTGCTGGTGGCCGTCGTCACGCTGGGCGCGCAGTCCTGGGCCCTGGTCACGGGGCTGTGGTCCTGACCGCAAGCATCTGATTCAAATCGCTTCTCTTTCGAGCCACAAATATGCTTGGGGGGGGCCGGGGAGCAGGCGGCCCCCCGGCGCCTGCCGCAGGCCGCGCCGCCTACTCGATCACCCCGCAGGCCAGCCGGTCGCCCGCGTTGCCCGAGGGCTGGCTCTGATAGTCGTCGGCCTGGGCATGGATCATCAGCGCCCGGCCGAGGATGGTGTTCGCCTCGTCCGAAAGCGTGACCAGCGGGTTGAACACCTGCGCCCGCGCCGTGCCCTCGGCATCGACCCAGAGGTTCGGCATGTCGCCCGCGTGCGGCCCGTTCTCGGCCAGCCAGCCATGCTCGGCCTCCGAGAAGTTGAAATGCCCGCCCGCGGATTCGTGGCCCGTGGCGTGGTCGCAGCTGCCGGTCTCGTGGATGTGGAAGGCCACCCAGGTGTTGGGCGGCAGCCCCATCACCTCGACCTCGATCAGCACCCCGCTCGGCGCCTCGGTCAGCGTGGCGCCGCCGGTCTGCTCGCCCGCGGTGTCGAGAAAGGTCGCCAGCGCATCGGCCTGCGCCAGCCCGGGCGCCAGCGCCAGCGCGCCCGCCGCAAGGATCCGTTTCATCGCCTTCCCTCCGGTCCATGGATGACCGGGGCGCAACCGGCGGGCGGGGGTTTTGTTCCCCTCAGCGCCCCCGGCGGGCGCGCAGCGCCTCCTCCAGCCGCAGGGCCAGGTCGCGCAGGTGGGGCGGCACCGGCTCGGCCACCAGCCGCTCCAGCAGCCGAAGGATGTGCCGTTCCAGACGTTCCTCCGCCTGGGCGGGATCCTCGGGTTCATGCCTCATCGTCTCGTCCTCTGCCCCTTCCGGCCGCAGCCGGCAAAATCTCGCCCGCAACGCGAACGACACGGAACGGGTTTCGCGCAAGCACGTTGCCCCACCGTTGAGCCCGTGACCCGTCAGCGCCCGACGGCGCGCGTACCGCCCGCGGCAATCCACAGAGAGACAAAGCAGACAACCGATGTCCGACGATGTCCTGACCTATGTCCCCGCCCTGCGCCTGTTTGCACGCTCGCTGTGCCATCGGCCTTCCGATGCCGACGATCTCGTCCAGGAAACCCTCCTGCGTGCCATCGAGAACATCGGCTCCTACACACCGGGAACGAATATGCGGGCCTGGTTGTTCCGAATCATGCGCAACCGCTTCTACAATAACTGCGCGAAGTGGTCGCGAGAGCACACCGGGGGCGAGGATTGCGTCTCCTCCGTCCCCTCGGTCCAGCCCCGGCAGGACTGGCACATGCAGGGCTGCGAACTGGCCCGCGCGCTGGCCGACCTGCCGCCGCACTACCGCGAGGCCATCGTGCTGGTGCTGGTGATCGGGGAAAGCTACCTGCGCGCGGCCGAGATCCTCGACTGCGACATCGGCACGATCAAGAGCCGGATCAACCGCGGCCGGCGGCTGCTGCGCCAGGCGCTGGAGCCCGAGATCCCGGCCCGGGAACATCTGCCGCCGCCGCGGGTTCGGCCCGCAGCCGAGGCGAGGCGGAGCAGCCCATGAAACCTGACGATCCCCCCGACCATGCGCCGCGCCATCCCGGCTCGGCCCGGCTGGCGGGGAAACTGGCGCTGATCACCGGCGGTGCCTCGGGCATCGGCCGCGCGGTGGCCGAGCTTTTCGCGCGGGAGAAGGCCCGCGTCGTGGTCGCCTCCCGCGCCGAGGACGCCGAGGCCCCGGGCTTCGTCGCCGGCCTGCGGGCCGAGGGGGCGGAGGCCACGCTCCTGACCATGGACGTGCGCGACCGCCGGGCCGTGCACCACGCCATCGGCCGGGCGGTCGAGCGGCAGGGGCCGCTGGACATCCTGGTCTGCAACGCGGGGATCCAGAAGGTCTGCCACGACATCACCGAACTGACCGAGGAGGACGTGGCGGCGGTGTTCGACACCAACGTCATGGGCTGTCTTTGGGTGGTGCAGGCCGCGCTGCCGCACCTGCGCGAGGGGGGCGCCATCGTGCTCACCACCTCGGCCACCGCCTATGTCGGCAATGCGGAACTGGTGGACTATTCCGCCACCAAGGGGGCCGGGGTGGCGCTGGTCCGTTCGCTGGCGCTGCAGCTCGCGCCGCGGGGGATCCGGGTGAACGGAGTGGCGCCGGGGCCGGTCTGGACCCCGATGATCGCCGCCTCGCTGCCCGCCGGGGAGATCGAGCGGTTCGGCACCGATGTGCCCTTGGGCCGGCCCGCGCAGCCCAACGAGATCGCGCCGAGCTTCCTGTTCCTCGCCTCTTCCGATGCCAGCTACATGACCGGGCAGATCCTGCACCCCAACGGCGGGATGCCGGTCGCGAGCTGAACCGTCCGCCGGGCGCGGGATGCGCGCCCGGCACAACCGAAAGGAGGACTACCCATGTCCGCACCCCGCACCAACCTGGAGCGCCAGCGCCGCCGCCATTGGGTTCCCCTGCTGGGGATGGCGCTGGTGGCCGCCTTCGGCGTGCTGCTGATCGTCTACTGGCTGTTCGAGGAGGCGGCGGAATCCGACCAGCCGCAGGGCAGCGCCCCGCCGCCCATCGGCAGCATCGAGACCGCCCCCACCGCCACCGAGCCGCCCGACCCGGCCGCGCCGGTGCAGGGGATCGACACCCCCGGCGCCACCACGCCGACGCCCGCGCCCGAGCAGCCCGCCCCGGCGCCCTGACGCGCCCTTGCCATCCGCCCCCCTTTCGGCATGGTGCCGGGACGGGGGGCAGGAGGCCGGGCGGATGACCGACGAGGGCGGCGAGAGGGCGGGGTTGACGGCATTCTGCCCCGCGCGGCTGTTCGACGGCGCCCGCTGGCACGAGGGCGCGGCGCTGCTGGTCGGGGGGGGAACGGTCCGGGGCATCGTGCCGCGGGCCGAAGTGCCCCGGGGCGCGCGGGTGGAACCGGCCGGAACGCTGGCGCCGGGCTTCGTCGACCTGCAGGCGAACGGCGGCGGCGGGGTGCTGTTCAACGACGACCCCTCGGTCGAAACCATCCGCCGCATCTGCGCCGCCCATGCCCGCACCGGCACCACCGCGCTTCTGCCCACGCTGATCACCGACACCCCCGGGCGCACCCGCGCGGCGCTGGAGGCCGGGGCCGCGGCCGGCGATGTCCCGGGTTTCGCCGGGCTGCATCTGGAGGGGCCGCACCTGTCGGTCCCCCGCAAGGGCGCGCACCGCGCCGACCTGATCCGGCCCATGACGCAGGCGGACCTCGACCTGCTGCTGGAAGCCCGGCCCCGCCTGCCCGCCCTGATGGTGACGGTCGCGCCGGAGAGCGCGACGCGGGAACAGGTGGCGCGGCTGGCCTCGGCCGGCGTCAAGGTCAGCCTGGGCCACAGCGACTGCACGCTTTCCACCGCGCTCGACCATGCGCGGGCGGGGGCCAGCCTCGTCACCCACCTCTTCAACGCCATGGGTCCGCTCGGCCACCGCGAGCCCGGCCTGGCGGGCGCGGCGCTGGACCATGGGGGCTTCAGCGCGGGGCTGATCGCCGACGGCATCCACGTCAGCCCCGCCGCCATCCGCATCGCGCTGCGCGCCAAGGCCGGGCCGGGGACGGTCTTCCTGGTCACCGACGCCATGGCGGGTTTCGGCACCGACCTGCCGGGGTTCATGCTGAACGGCCGGCCGGTGCGGCGGCGCGACGGGCGGCTGGTGCTGGAGGACGGCACGCTGGCGGGGGCGGACATCGACATGGCGGGCGCGATCCGCCTGCTGCACCGCGAGGGCGTGCCGCTGGAGACCGCGCTGGCCATGGCCACGGCCTATCCGGCCCGGGCGATGGGGCTGGCCCGGGGAACGCTCGCCCCCGGGGCGCGGGCCGACATGGTGGAACTGGACGACAGCCTGCGCCCGCTGCGTACCTGGATCGGCGGCGAGCCTATCGCCTGACCGCCCGCGCGCCCCAGATCAGGATGCAGGCGCCGATGATCCCGGCCACCAGATAGCCGATCCAGCCGCCGAACGACACGCCGAGAAGCCCGAACAGGAAGCTCGCCACCACCGCCCCCACGATCCCGAGGATGATGTTCAGCACGAGCCCGGTGTCGGACTTCATGAAGCTGGAGGCGATCCACCCCGCCAGCCCGCCGATGATGATGGCTGCAATCCAGCCGATGCTTGCGTCGTCCATGGCGTCCCTCCTCGTGCCCTGGCAGTCAACTCGCCGCGAGCGCCCCGGTTCCCTGCCGTGGAACCGGGGCGGGCGCGCGGCGTTGTCCGGCGGGGCCGCAAGGGGGGCGGGGCATGGAGATGACGGCGCTGCGCCTGCTCGAGCCCGGCCGCAACTGCTGGCGGGTCGAACCCGCCGACCGCTTCGCCTTCATCATCGACGCCGCCGACTATTTCGTCGCCGCCCGCCGGGCGATGCTGAAGGCGCGTCGCTCGATCCTGCTGATCGGCTGGGACTTCGACGCCCGCATCGCCTTGGGCGAGGGCGAGGACGGCGGGCCGCAGCGGCTGGGCGACTTCATCCTCTGGCTGGCCGACCGCACGCCGGCGCTGGAGATCCGGCTCTTACGCTGGGACACCGGGGCGCTGAGGACGCTGTTCCGCGGCAACACGCTGCTGACCGTGCTGCGCTGGAAGGCGCATCCGCGCATCACGCTGCGGCTGGACGCGGCGCATCCGCTGGCCAGTTCGCATCACCAGAAGATCGTGGTGATCGACGACTGCATGGCCTTCTGCGGCGGGATCGACATGACCATGCAGCGGTGGGACACGCGCGAGCATCTGGACGACGATCCCCGTCGCATTGGCCCCGGCCGCCGCCCGCACGGCCCCTGGCACGATGCCGCCAGCGCCTTCGACGGGGCGGCGGCCCGCGCGCTGGGCGACCTGGCCCGCGCCCGCTGGCAGGCGGCGACGGGCGAGGTGCTGGAGCCCTGCGAGATCTGCCACGACTGCTGGCCCGAGGGGCTAACGCCCACCTTCACCGCCATGCGGCTGGGCATCGCCCGCTCCATCCCCCGGATGGAGGGGGTGCAGCCGGTGCACGAGATCGAGGCCGCCTATGTCGACCTGATCGCCTCGGCCCGCCGGATGATCTATGCCGAAAGCCAGTACTTCGCCTCGCGCCGCATCGCGCGGGCCATCGCCGAGCGGCTGGCGGGCGAGGACCCGCCCGAGATCGTCATCGTCAACCCGCATACCGCCAGCGGCTGGTTGGAGCCGCTGGCCATGGACACCGCGCGGGCCAAGCTGGTCGAGGCGCTGCGGCGGATCGACCGGCACGGCCGGCTGCGCATCTATCACCCGCAGACCGAGGGCGGTGCGGGGATCTATGTCCATGCCAAGCTGATGGTGGTGGACGACCGGGTGCTGCGGGTGGGATCGTCGAACTTCAACAACCGCTCCATGCGGCTGGACACCGAATGCGACGTGATCCTGGCGGCGGACGAGCCGGGCAACGGCCATCTGGCGGACGAGATCGCGGCGCTGCGGAACGACCTGCTGGCCGAGCATCTGGGGGTCGCGCCCGCCACGGTCGCGGCGCGGCTGGCCGAGACCGGCTCGCTGATCGCCACGGTGGAGGGGCTGCGCGGCCCCGGCCGGTCGCTGGTGCCCTATGAGATCCCCGACCTCAACGGCTTCCAGTCCTGGCTGGCCGAGAACGAGATCCTCGACCCCAACGGGCCGGAGGAAATCTTCGAATCCACCGCGAAACGCGGGCTGTTCAAGGGGTGGGGGCGGATCCGCGCCCGCCTGCGCCGCCGCGCGGCTCAGCGATAGCGGAAGACCGCGGCGTCGGGGTCGGGCTTGCCGGCGATGGCCGCGGCCACGACCTGCGCCGCGATCATCGCGAAGGTGATGCCGTTGCCGCCGAAGCCCATCACCGCGAAGACCCGCTCGAACCCCGGAACCCGGTCGATGATCGGCAGCCCGTCACGGGTGACGCCGAAGGGGGCGGACCAGGCATAGGCGGGCCGGCCGATGCGGATGCCGGTCAGGTCGCGGAGCTTGCCCGCGATCGCCCGCGCCTTCTGCGCCAGCTTGCGGGGGTCGGAGTTGGTATGCGAGGCCGCCTCGTCCTCGCCGCCGGCGATGATCCGCCCGGCCTCGTCGGTGCGGAAGTAGAGATAGGGGTCGGCGGCCTCCCAGACGATGGTCTCGCGCATCCAGCCCGGCAGGCCGGCCAGCGGGCGCGAGGCCAAGGCCCAGGTCGAGGTCACCCGGTGCGATTTCGTCTCCATCTGCGGCAGGTATTCATAGCCGGTGCAGAACACCGCGTGCCCGGCCACCGCCACCTCGCCCCTGCGCGTCGCCAAGGCCACGCCGCCGGGCAGTTCGGCCATGTCGCAGATCTCCACCGGCGAGGCGAGGCGGGCCTTGCGCGCCAGCGCGGCGTGCAGCAGGCCGGCGGTCAGCTGCGCCGGATTGGCCGAGGCCGAGGCGGGCGACAGGATCGCCGCCGGCCGGTCGATCCCGAACCGTTCGGCCAGCGCGGCGCGGGGCAGGTATTCGGCGACAAGCCCGATCCCCTGCCGCGCCCTTGCCTCGGCCGCCAGCGCCCGGGCGCCCATCTCGTCGCCGGCGAGATACAGCGCGGGCTTGCCCCGCATCCCGCAGCCGATCCCCAGCCGCCGCACCAGCGCGGCCAGATCGCCCACCGCCCGGGCCGAGCGCAGCCAGGCGGCATCGGCCCCCTCGCCGATCCTGCGGCGCAGGCCGGTCAGCGGCACGTCGATCTCGTGCTGGATCATCGCGGTCGAGGCGGGGGTGGAGCCGCGCACCGCCGGGCGGCGGTCCAGGATCAGCACCGATTTCCCCGCCCGGGTCAGCGCCTCGGCCGCCAGCGCGCCGCTGATCCCCGCGCCCACCACGATCACGTCGAAGCGGCCGCGGGGCAGGGAGGGCTCGGCCCTGACCGCCGAATGCGGGGTCCTGACCCACAGCGGCGTGCCGGTGCGCAGGTCGTCCGCCCGGGTCTCGGCCTCGCGCCCGGGCACTCAGGCCAGATCCCGGACCCCGGGCTCGCGGGCCCAGTAGCGGCGGGCGGCGGCCTCGGGCAGCGCGGCAAGGTCCACCACGCCCTCGTCCGCCTCGATCCCCGCGCGGTCCAAGAGCGGCTGGGCGCCGGGGGTATGGCCGATGGCCTTAAGATGCCCGAAGGCGTCCAGCACGAAGCCCACCGCCGCGCCGTCCTTCGCCAGCTTCTGCGCCGCCTCTTCGGTCAGCACCAGCGCCACCGCGTCGAAGAGCACGGAGGGCGAGCCCGCCAGCTGCCCGTCGGCCTCCACCCGGCCGCCGTCCAGCGCGACGCCGCCCACCTTGGGCGCGATGATGAAGGGGGTGCCGCCGGCCTCGCGCACCGCCTGCACCAGGCCGTCCAGTTCCGCCTTGTCCGACCCCGGGGCGATCAGGATGCCCAGCTTGCGGCCCTTCAGCGTCTCGACCCAGTTCTTCTGGATCGACAGCGCGTCTGAGGGGGCGATGTCGATCGGCTCGCGGAAGGTCTCCGGGGCCTCGGGCAGCTCGATCCCCAGCCCGGTGGCCACCCGCTCGGCCAGTTCCTCGTCGATGTGGCGCAGGTGGCCCACCACCCGGGCGCGGACATGCGGCAACGCCACCTTCGAGAGTTCGAACACATAGGCCGAGGCGATATGCGCCTGTTCGTTCCCGGTCTGCGAGCGCCAGAAGAGCCGCGCCTGGCTGTAATGGTCGCCGAAGCTCTCGGCCCGGATCCGCCGCTTCTCCCCCGCCAGCTTCTGCGGCGCGGTCATGAAGCCTTGGTCGCTGGCCCGCGGCCCGGGATCCTCGCCGGCCTCGTCCAGCGAGTTCGGCTCGTAGTTCGCCCGGCCCCTGGGCACTTGGGTCTGCATCATCCCGTCGCGCATCATGTTGGCGAAGGGGCATTTCGGCGCGTTGACCGGGATCTGGTGGAAGTTCGTGGTCCCCAGCCGCGACTTCTGCGTGTCGAGATAGGAGAAGAGCCGCCCCTGCAGCAGCGGGTCGTCGGAAAAGTCGATCCCCGGCACCACGTTCGAGGGCAGGAAGGCCACCTGCTCGGTCTCGGCGAAGAAGTTGTCGGGGTTGCGGTCCAGCACCAGCCGGCCGACGATCCGCAGCGGAACGATCTCCTCCGGCACGATCTTCGTCGGGTCCAGCACGTCCCAGGGCAGGCTGTCGGCCAGCGCCTGGTCGAAGACCTGCACCCCCAGATCCCATTCCGGGAAGTCCCCGGCCGCGATGGCCTCGAACAGATCCCGGCGGTGATAGTCGTTGTCGGCCCCTTGCAGCTTGGCGCTCTCGTCCCAGACCAGCGACTGCACGCCCAGCCGCGGCTTCCAGTGAAACTTGACGAACCGTTCCTCTCCGGCCGCGTTCACCAGCTTGAAGGTATTGACCCCGAAGCCCTGCATCATCCGGTAGCTGCGCGGGATGGCGCGGTCGGACATCGCCCAGGTCACCATGTGCAGGCTTTCCGGCATCAGCGAGACGAAATCCCAGAAGGTATCATGCGCCGAGGCCGCCTGCGGATAGCCGCGGTCCGCCTCCATCTTCACCGCATGGATCAGGTCGGGGAACTTGATCGCGTCCTGGATGAAGAAGACCGGGATGTTGTTGCCCACCAGATCCCAGTTGCCCTCTTCGGTATAGAACTTCACCGCGAAGCCGCGCACGTCGCGGGGCGTGTCGACCGAACCCGCGCCCCCGGCGACGGTCGAGAAGCGGACGAAGACCGGGACGCGCTTGCCCTGTTCCGCGAAAAGGCTCGCCCGCGTCAGCTCGGGGATCGGCGCGGTGCATTCGAAGAACCCGTGCGCGGCCGAACCGCGGGCGTGCACGATCCGCTCGGGGATCCGCTCGTGGTCGAAGTGGAAGATCTTCTCCCGCAGGATGAAGTCCTCCAGCAGCGTCGGGCCGCGGTCGCCGGCGCGCAGGCTGTTCTGGTTGTCGCTGAGGGGGGTGCCGTGGTTGGTGGTCAGGCCGCCGCCGCGCTGCTGGGTTTCGCCCGCGTTGCCGGTCTCGCTGTCACGCCGTGCCATCTGTCCTGCCTTTCAAGGGTGGGAACCCGGCGGACGACAGGCCGCATGGCCCGCGCGCGGCCCGCGGGGTCATGAAAAAGGGGCGGCCCGCATTGGGGGAATGCGAGCCGCGGGCCCGGACGGAGGGAGGGGCCGACCGCCCGGAGCTTTCCGACCGCTCAGCGCCGGTCGTCGCCGGCGAAGAGTCCGCCCAGCAGCAGCCCGGCGGCAAAGGCGATCACCCCCACCGTGGTCAGCGCGGTGGCGGCGGTCACCGGGTTCTCGCGGGCGATCTCGGCGGCGTGGTGGGCTTGGCGGCGCACCTGCCGCGCGGCGCGGCTGGCGCGCTCGCGGGCGGTGTCATAGGCGTCCTCGGCCTGTTCCGAGGCCCGGGCGGCCAGCGCCTTGCCCATTTTCGCCATCTCGTCCTTCAGTTCGGCGATCTGGCTTTCGAATTTCGCGCGCATGTCATCGGCTTCGGCCATGGCCGGCACTCCTCGTCCGTTGTTTCGCGGGACAACGGGGCCGGGGCGTTCCGGTTCCCTCGCATGACGCAGGATCAGGCGCAGGAAATGCCGGCCTGCCCTGCGGGAAACAAAACCCGATGCCGGCTGTTTCGCTGCCTGTCGCGTCACCTGCGATGCAACCAGAACAGAGGAGTTTTCCATGAGACGCCTGCTCACGACAACGGCACTGATCGCGGCCTTCGCGGCTTCGGGGGCGCTGGCCCAGACGGCCGATCCGGTAGCGCCCGGGACCGGAATGCCGACGGTCGTCGCGCCCGAGGGCTTCACGCTCCAGGATGTGGTGCTGACCGCCGATGAACTGCTGGGCGCCACGGTCTATGACGTGACGGGCGACTCGGTGGGCGAGGTGCAGGATCTGGTCTTCGTGACCGATCCGGCCGGGGCGGGCACCACCGCCCCGCCCACGGACGGCACCATCACCGGCCCCGACCCCGGCGACACCGGCGCGGCCGACCCGGGCACCGGCCTGACGACGGGCGGCCAGCCGGCGGACGGCACCCCGGACACCGGCGGCGCGGACACGAGCCCGACCGGCACCGATACGGGCACCACCGGCACCGACAGCGGCACGGCGACCAC
>JBBCJM010000049.1:0-3928 GCA_037190175.1 Paracoccaceae bacterium
CCCCCCCCCCCCCCCCCCCCCCCCCCCCCCCCCCTCTCCACTCTCACGCGGCCGCAGCCAACGCGCCCGCGCTGCCGCGATAGAACTCCTGCGCCGCCGCGACGCCCGAGCCCAGCGTCACCCCCCAGCCCAGATCCGCCATGCACATCTCGGCCGCGGCCAGCCCCGACAGCACCATCACGTCGGTCAGCATCCCCAGATGGCCGATGCGGAACACCTTGCCCGCGGTCTCGCCCAGCCCCACGCCGAAGGCCACGCCGTATTTCTCGGCCGCCAGCTTCACCAGGTCGGTGCCGTTCCGGCCCGCGGGAACCACCACCGCGGTCACCGTGTCGGAGCACAGATCGGGTGAGGCGGCGCAGACCCGCATCCCCCAGCCGGCCACCGCGCGGCGCACCCCTTCGGCCAGCCGGTGGTGGCGGGCGTGGACCTGCGCCAGCCCCTCGTCCTCCAGCATCTCGATGGAGCGCGCCAGCCCGGCGATCAGCCCGGCGGCGGGGGTATAGGGATAGCCGCCGGCGGCATAGGACTTCAGCATCTCGCGGAAGTCGAAGAAGGCCCGGGCGCACTGCGCGGTCTCCGCCGCCGCCAGAGCCTTGGGCGAGACCCCGAGGATGGCGAGCCCCGCGGGCAACATGAAGCCCTTCTGGCTGCCCGCCACCGCGATATCCACGCCCCAGGCCGCCATGTCGAAGGGCATCGAGGCGATGGAGGACACGCCGTCGACGAACAGCATCGCCGGATGCCCGGCCCGGTCGATCGCCGCTCGCAGGGCGCCGATGTCCGAGCGCACGCCGGTCGCGGTCTCGTTGTGGGTGGCCAGCACGGCACGGATCCCGTGGCCCGTGTCGGCGCGCAGCGCGGCCTCCATCCGGGCGTGCGGGATCCCCTCGCCCCAGGGGGTCTCGATCACCTCGACCTCCAGCCCGTGGCGGCGGCAGAGTTCGATCCAGCGGTGGCTGAACATCCCGTGCCGCGCCGCCAGCACCCGGTCGCCGGGCGAGAGCGTGTTGGTCACCGCGGCCTCCCAGCCGCCGGTGCCGGTCGAGGGGATCACGATCACCTCGCCCTCCGCCATCCCCAGCACCCGCCGCACCCCGGCCAGCGCCGGGCGCATCAGCCGGCCGAAGGCGGCCGAGCGGTGGTCCAGCGTCGGCTGGTCGCAGGCCTTGCGGATCTCCTCGGGGATATTGGTGGGTCCGGGGATGAAGACCGGGTTCTGGCTGGACATGACGGGACCTCCTCTTCGCCCGCATGGTTCTAGCCGGCCGCCGCCGCCGGCACAATTTTTTCGAAAAGATTTTTCATTCGGTGCGGAAGGGCGTAGAGTGCCGCCCGATCAACAGCTTGCCCGTTTTCACATGCCCCCTGCCCGAAATCCCCGCGGCCGCCCGCGCGCCTTTCACGACCGCACCGACCAGAACACGGTGCAGGCGCTGGACCGGGCGCTGTCGCTCCTGTCGCTGGTCTCGGCCCGGCCGGGGCTGACGCTCTCGGAACTCGCCGTCGAGGCCGGGCAGGCGGTGGCCACCGTGTTCCGCGCACTGGCCACGCTGGCCGCGCATGGGATGGTCGAGCAGGACGAGGGCCAGGGCTATCACGTGGGCGGCGGCGCGTTCCGGGTGGGCAGCGCCTTCCTGCGCCGCACCAAGCTGGCGGAACGGGCGCGCGCGCAGATGGACGCGCTGATGCGCGAGACGGGCGAGACCGCGAACCTGGGCATCGAATGGCAGGACAGCGTGCTGTTCCTGGCCCAGGTGGAGACGCACGAGACCATCCGCGCCTTCTTCCCGCCCGGCACGCTGGCCGCCATGCACGCCTCGGGCATCGGCAAGGCGCTGATGGCCTGGCTGCCCGCGGAACGGGTGGCGGGGATCCTGGCGCGGCGGGGGCTGGAGCGGTTCACCGACCGCACCCTGGCCGACCCCGCGGCGCTGGCGCGCGACCTTTCCGCCACCCGCGCCCGCGGCTGGGCGCTGGACGACCAGGAACGCACCGAGGGAATGCGCTGCGTCGCCGCCCCGGTGTTCAACGCCTTCGGCGAGCCGGTGGCGGGGATCTCGGTCTCCGGCCCCGCCTTCCGGCTGGACCTCTCGGCCGCCGACCGCATCGGCAGCGCGGTCCGCACCGCCGCCGACCGGGTGAGCGAAGCGACGGGGGGCAGCCCGCCCTGACCTCTGGCGTTGCTCCGGTGGCAAGCGCCGGGGGGCCGTCTGCCCCCCCAAGCCAGCGGTTCCTCGAACCGATGGCGTAACCGCTGGCTAACCCCGAGGATATTTAAGACACCAAAGAAAGCAGGAGGGGACAATTTGAATCAAACTGTCCCTCTCTTTGGGCTCAAGGCTTTGCCCGCTCCGCGTTTTCCCGCCACCCCGGAGGCCGGCCTGCTTTCGCGCCCCGGCGCGATCGGCTAGGCTCGGCACAAACGAAGGACGAGGCAGGCGGATGCGGGTATCGCGGCGGGGTTTCGCCCTCGGCATCGGGGCGATGGTGCTGGGGGGCTGCGTGCCCTCGGGGCGGGGCGGGGCACAGGGGTTCGCCCCCCGCAGCCCGGAGCCCGCGCTGCCCTTCGCCCCCGATCCCGGCTTCGACGCCTGGGTGCAGGGCTTCCGCCCGCGCGCGCTCTCGCGCGGCATCGCGCCCGCCACCTTCGACGCCGCCTTCCGCGGCGCGGGCTTCATCCCCGGGGTGGTCGAGCGCGACCGCAACCAGACCGAGTTCACCCGCTCGACCGAGGATTACCTGGCCATCGCCGCCTCCGACGAGCGCATCGCCAAGGGCCGCGCGGCGCTGGCCCGCCACGGCGCCACGCTCTCGCGCATAGAGGCGCGCTACGGGGTGGAGCCGCAGGTGGTGACCGCGGTCTGGGGGCTGGAGAGCTATTACGGCGAACGGCGGGGGTCGGTGCCGGTGATCTCGGCCTTGGCGACGCTGGCCTATGACGGCCGCCGCGGGGCCTTCTTCGAGAGCCAGCTGATCGCGGCGCTGCAGATCCTCCAGGCCGGCGACACCACCCCCGCGGGCATGACCGGCAGCTGGGCCGGGGCCATGGGGCATACCCAGTTCATCCCGACCTCCTATCTGGCCTATGCGGTGGACTTCACCGGCGACGGGCGGCGCGACATCTGGTCAGAGGATCCGACCGACGCGCTGGCCTCGGCCGCCGCCTATCTCTCGCGCTCGGGCTGGCGGCGGGGGCAGCCCTGGGGGCTGGAGGTGCAGCGCCCCGCCGGCGTCTCCGCCCCCGGGCGGGGCTCCCGCCGGGCGGTGGCGGAGTGGCAGGCGGCCGGGGTGCGGACGGCCGCGGGCGGCGCCCTGCCCGACCACGGGCCGGCCGCGCTGATCGCGCCCGCCGGCGCCTCGGGCCCCTCCTTCCTGCTGTTCCAGAACTTCAACGTCATCCTGCGCTACAACAACGCCGAGAACTATGCGCTGGGCGTGGGGCACCTCTCGGACCGGCTGGCGGGCGGCGGGGCGATCCGCGGCGCCTTCCCGCCCGACGCCGCCGGCCTGACCCGGGCCGACCGGCAGGAGATCCAGCGCCGGCTGACCGCGATGGGCTTCGACACCCAGGGCACCGACGGGGTGGTCGGCACCAACACCCGCACCGCCATCGAGGCCTACGAGGCGGCGCGGGGCCTGCCGGTCACCGGGCAGGCCACGGCAGGGCTGCTGGCCCGGCTGCGCGGCTAGGCAACCGATCGCCCGCCCCCGGCGTTGTCCCTCCGGCAGCATGAGGAGGGCGAGATGACCCGCCGCGACGACAAGCCCGCGCCCGAGGGCGGCGCCAGGACCCGCAAGACGCCCGAGCAGGAGCGGAAGAAATGGGATCCGGCCAACTACGGCGACCCCGGCGAGGGCGTTGAGAAGGACGTCCGCGCCGCGGGCCGCCCGTCCACCGACGACTGACGGGGCCAGGGGGGGCGGG
>JBBCJM010000050.1:0-6390 GCA_037190175.1 Paracoccaceae bacterium
CTTGCACGGCGGCGAGGCCGGTCTGTGCCGTCACGATCCCGCCCCGATGCCGGCGAATTGTCCGGCGGAACTATCCCGACATAAAGAATCGGCCTTTACAGCCAAGCCTTTTTGTCGGATTTTCGCGGCACCCCGCCAACCCGCGACTCTCGGGGAAGCCACGATGACCACGCCCACCAGAGTCCGCCGCGAGGCATGACACGGCGACCGCCGCCTTCCCCGCTTCCGCCTTCGGGAAACCATGCCATGAACGCCCCCGTCGAGATGCAGTCGTTCGCCCCGCCCACCGTCCCCGTCCACGACGCGGTGGCGCTGACCAAGGGGGGCCCCTTGGCCCATATCCAGCTGAACGATCAGACCTATGCGCTGCGGATCACCCGGGCCGGGAAGCTGATCCTGACCAAGTAATCCCTGAAGGACACCTCCATGAAGCGCCTGCTCGCCGCCGCCCTGCTCACCACGGCCCTGACCGCCACGCCGCTGCTGGCGGCCGACCCGGCGGCGGTGGTGTCCACCTATGCCGACATCGCGGCGGCGGCCTATGGCGACAGCCTGACCACCGCGCAGGCGCTGCAAGCGGCGGTGGATGCGCTGATCGCGGCGCCGTCGGATGCCACGCTGGCGGCGGCGAAAGCCGCCTGGCTGGCGGCGCGGGTGCCCTATCAGCAGACCGAGTTCTACCGCTTCGGCAACGCCATCGTCGACGACTGGGAGGGCCGGGTGAACGCCTGGCCGCTCGACGAGGGGCTGATCGACTATGTGGCCCCCGACACCGCCACCAACGAGGAAAACGCGCTGGCCGCGCTGAACGTGGTCGCCACGCCGGTCTTTACGCTCTCGGGGGTGGAGATCGACGCGACCGCGATCACGCCCGCCCTGATCGCCGAAACCCTGCACGAGGCCGACGGGATCGAGGCGAACGTCGCCTCGGGCTACCACGCCATCGAATTCCTGCTCTGGGGCCAGGATCTGAACGGCACCGCGGCGGGCGCGGGTGCCCGGCCCTTCACCGACTATGTGCAGGGTGACGGCTGCACCGGCGGCAACTGCGACCGCCGCGCGGCCTATCTGAAGGCCGCCACCGACCTGCTGGTCAGCGATCTGGAGGAAATGGCGACCGCTTGGGCCGAGGGCGGCGAGGGCCGCGCCGCCGTGACCGCCGATCCGCAGGCGGGCCTCTTGGCCATGCTGACCGGCATGGGCAGCCTGTCCTACGGCGAACAGGCGGGCGAGCGGATGAAGCTGGGCCTGATGCTGAACGACCCCGAGGAGGAGCACGACTGCTTCTCGGACAACACCCACAACAGCCACTATTACGATGGCCTGGGCATCCGCAACGTCTACCTCGGCAGCTATACCCGGGTGGATGGCAGCACGGTGTCGGGCCCCTCGCTATCCGATCTGGTGGCGGCGCGCGATGCGGCGGTGGATGCGGAGCTGAAATCCGATCTCGACGCCTCGGTCGACGCGCTGAAGGCCATCGTCACCGCGGCCGAAGGCGGCTTCGCCTATGACATGATGCTGGAGCCCGGCAACAAGCAGGGCGAGGCGCTGATCATGGGCGCCGTCGACGCGCTGGTGAAACAGACCGGCGCCATCGAACGCGCCGTCGCCGCCCTCGGCCTGTCCAAGATCGCCTTCGAGGGGTCGGACAGCCTCGACAACCCCTCCGCCGTCTTCCAGTGAGCCTGAAATGATCGTCTGCCACTGCCAATCCATCAGCGACCACGACATCCGCGCCTCGGTGGACTGGATGCGCGCAGCCGATCCCGACACCATCATCACCCCCGGCAAGATCTACCACGCGCTCGGCAAGCGCGCGGATTGCGGGGGGTGCATGCCCTTGTTCCTCGACACGATGCGGGGCTGCGACAGCTTCGGCGTGGCGGGCACCGAGCGGCCCCCGGTGCTGCGCCCGTCGCTGGTCCGGCTGGCCAAGGCAAAATAGAGCGTTTCGGTCGAGTTTAGAATTATTCTAAAAAAGTGCTCCGCCCCATGGACAGGGGAACGGAGGCGCCCTAATTTGGTTTCCAACGTAGTCGGCAACCCGCCAGCACCGAAGGAGACCGCCATGAAGGGCGACGCAAAGGTCATCGAATATCTCAACGCCGCGCTGCGGTCGGAGCTTACCGCCGTCAGCCAGTATTGGCTGCACTTCCGCCTGCAAGAGGATTGGGGTCTCGGCAGTCTCGCCGCCAAGTCGCGCGCCGAGTCGATCGAGGAGATGCACCACGCCGACAAGCTGATCGCCCGCATCATCTTCCTCGAAGGCCACCCGAACCTGCAAAAGCTGGATCCGCTGCGCATCGGCCAGACCGTCAAGGAAACGCTGGAGGCCGATCTGGCCGCCGAACATGGCGCCCGCACGCTCTATATCGAGGCGCGCCGCTATTGCGACGAGGCGGGTGATTACGTCAGCCGCGCGCTGTTCGACGAGTTGCTGGCGGACGAGGAAGGCCACATCGACTTCCTGGAAACCCAGCTGGGCCTGTTCGACAAGCTGGGCGACGAGCGCTATTCGCTGCTGAACGCCCTGCCCGCGAACGAGGCGGAGTAGGCCGCAGCGCCCGGGCGCCCCGGCGGGGCGCCTGAGGCGTGCCGCCGCAGCCGCATGAATCCGATTGAAAAGGTCGGATAGCGGCGCGACAAGGAGGCGAAAGGAGGCAGCCATGCGCCTCAGCTCCTTTTTCCTCTGTGCTGCCCTGATCCCCGGCGCCGCCTTGGCGCAGGGGCTGGACGACCGGCACCTGCCCGTGATCCCCCGCACGGCCGAGGAGGCCGCGCGGATCGCCGCCATCCTCGCGCCGCCCACGGATTTCACCAAACCCGAGCCGTTCGAGACCCATCCCGCCGGTGCCGCCACCGTGCGGGCCCGGCGTAATGCTGACGCCTTCTCGCAGCTGTCGGGCAACATGCCCTTTGCCCGCGAGATGGATTTCAAGCTGGGCAACGCGCTGTTCCGCAAGACCTGGGTCGCGGCGCCTGCCTCCACCCAAGGGTCGGACGGGTTGGGGCCGCTGCTGAACGCGCGCGGCTGCCAGGACTGCCACCTGAAGGACGGCCGCGGCCACCCGCCCGAGGGGCCCGAGGATGGCCGGGTGTCGATGTTCTTGCGGCTGTCGATCCCCGGCGGCACGGCCGAGGAGATCGAGGGCTGGCTGGCCACCCGCCCCGACCCGACCTATGGCGGGCAGTTGCAGGATCTGGCCATCCCCGGCCATGCCGCCGAGGGGCGGATGGAAATCACCTATACCGAACAAACGGTTACGCTGGCCGATGGCCTTACCGTTTCGCTGCGGGTGCCGGAGTATGCCTTCGTCAACCCCGGTTATGGCCCCCCTGATCCCAACCTGATGCTCTCCCCCCGCGTCGCCCCCCAGATGATCGGGCTGGGGCTGCTGGAGGCGATCCCGGCGGCCGACATCCTCGCCCGCGAGGACCCGGACGATGCCGATGGCGACGGCATCTCGGGCCGGGCGCAGATCGTGCCTTCGGTGGAATACGGCGTGCCGATGCTGGGCCGCTTCGGGCTCAAGGGCGGCGCCCCCACGGTGCGCGAGCAATCGGCAGCGGCGTTTTCCGGCGACATGGGCCTGTCCACCCCGCTGCATCCCGATCCGTGGGGCGACTGCTCCGAGGCCCAGACCGCCTGCCGAACCGCGCCCACCGGGCAGGAACCCGGCATCCGCGACGGGCTGGAGGTGGACGCCCGCAGTCTGGATCTCGTCACCTTCTACGCCCGCAACCTCGCCGTGCCGGAGCGGCGCAAGCTGGACGACCCGCAGGTGCTGCGCGGCAAGGCGGTGTTCTACAGCCTGAACTGTCAGGCTTGCCACACCCCCAAACACGTCACCCACCGCCTGCAGGACCAGCCCGAGCAGAGCTTCCAGCTGATCTGGCCCTACACCGACCTCTTGCTGCACGATATGGGCGAGGGGCTGGCCGACCACCGCCCCGAGGGCCGCGCGACAGGCAGCGAATGGAAAACCCCGCCGCTCTGGGGCATCGGGCTGACGAAACTGGTTTCCGGCCACACGTATTTCCTGCACGATGGCCGCGCGCGTTCGCTGCTGGAAGCCGTCCTGTGGCACGGCGGCGAGGCGCAGGCGGCCCGCGATGGCGTGGTGGGCCTGCCGACCGAGGACCGCGACGCCCTGATCGCCTTTCTGGAGAGCCTGTGATGCGCCCCCCCAAGGACCACCCCTGATGCGCTGGCTCGCCGCCCTGGTACTGCTGGCCCTCCCCGCACAGGCCGGGGTGCCCGAGGCGCTGGCGCGGATCGGCGCGGATTATGGCCGGTTCGCCGAGGCCACTCAGGCGCTGGATACCGCGGCGCAAACCTCGTGCGAAGGGCTGGAGGCTCCCTTCCATACCGCCTGGGATGCCTGGCTGCACGTCGCCCAGATCCGCATCGGCCCGGTGGAGGATCAAGGCCGCGCGCTCGCCATCGCCTTCTGGCCCGACCCCAAGGGGCTGGGCGCCAAGGCGCAGCGCGGGCTGCTGACCGGCGATCCGGCGGTGCTGGCCCCCGAGCGTTTCGCGGAACAGTCGGTGGCGGCGCGCGGGTTCTCCGGGCTGGAGCGGCTGCTGTTCCCCGCCGATCCGCCCGCCGCCGACCCCTGCCCGCTGATCCGCGCCACCGCGCACGATCTTGCCCGCATGGCGGCAGATACGGCCTCTGCCTGGCCCGCCTTTGCAGACACGCTGGCCAACCCCGGCGCCCCCGGCAGCACCCGCTACCTGACCGGGCAGGAGGCGGCGCAGGCCCTGCTCACCCAACTGGCCACCGCGCTGGAATTCACCGCCGACCAGCGCCTCGGCCGCCCGATGGGCAGCTTCGACCAGCCCCGCCCCGAACGTGCCGAAGCGCGCGCCAGCGGGCGCAGCCTGCGCAATATCGCGCAAGTGCTGGAGGCCGCGCGCGCCATGGCGCTGGACCTGCTGCCCGAGGCGCCGCGCACCCGCGCCGCTTTCGACAAGGCCATCGCCCGCGCCGCCGCGCTGGACGATCCGGTGCTGGCCGGCACCGCCACCCCGCAAGGGCGCCTCAAGGTGGAAATCCTGCAAACCGCCATCCGCGAGGCGCGCGCCGCGATGCTGGCGGAGATCGCCCCGCATTTCGGCGTGGGTCTGGGCTTCAATGCGCTGGACGGGGACTGAGCCATGACCACCCGCCGCCTGTTCCTCGCCGGTCTCGCCGCTGCCGCCGTGCCGAAACCCAGTTGGGCCGATGCGGGCCACCCCGCCTATCTGTCGGCCGGCAAGCGGGGCGAGGATTATGTGCTGCACGGGCTGGATGCCGCAGGCGCCACCCTGTTCGCCCTGCCGCTGCCCGCACGCGGCCATGCCGCCGCCGCCCACCCGGAACGGCCCGAGGCGGTGGCCTTTGCCCGCCGTCCCGGCACCTATGCGCTGGTGATCGACTGCCGCGACGGCGCGGTGCGCCACCGGCTGACCCCGCCCGCCACCCACCAGTTCAACGGACACGGCGCGTTTTCCGCCGATGGGTCGGTGCTGATGACGTCCGAAGTCGTCGCCGAAACCTCCGAAGGCCGGATCGGGCTGTGGGAGGCCACCCGCTACACCCGGATCGGCGAATGGCCCTCGGGCGGGACCGGCCCGCACGAGATCCGCCGGATGCCCTCGGGCGCGCTGATGGTGGCGAACGGCGGCATCGCCACCGATCCGAACGACCGCACCAAGCTGAACGTGGAGACGATGCGGCCCAACCTGTCGCTGATCGCTCCCGATGGCCGCCTGCTGGACCGGGCGGAACTGCCCGGGGAACTGCACCAGAACTCCATCCGCCATCTGGCAGTGACCGGCGACGGCGTGGCCTTCGCCATGCAGTGGGAGGGCGACCCGGCCGAACCCGTGCCACTGTTGGGCCTCTGGACCCCGGGCCAGGCGCCCGTCCTTTGCCCGCCGGACGACACCCAGATGTTCGCCATGCAGGGCTATGCCGGCTCCATCGCCGCGACGCCCACGCGCATCGCCATCACCTCGCCGCGCGGCGGGGTGGTGATGCTGTTCGACCGCCAGGGCCGCCCCGTCGCCACCCACCGCCGCGCCGACATCTGCGGGGTGGCGGCCAGCGGGGCAGGGTTCCTCGCCAGCGACGGATCCGGCAGCCTTTGGCAGGTCAGCGATACCGGCCTGCACCCGGCAGTGACCAACGGCCCGCAATGGGACAATCACATGGTGGCACTCGCCTGACCAAAGGCGCCGCGCCCCCTCTTTGCCTTGATCCAAATATCCCGGGGGCGGGCGCAACCTCTCCACACGCGCGCCGGCAGCCAGGGGGCAGGGCCCCCTTCGCGCCTTCCGCGCCAGAGGCGAGCGGGGGAATGGCGGGGTGAACCCCGCCCTACGCCGCGTCCCGTAGGGCGG
>JBBCJM010000051.1:0-7149 GCA_037190175.1 Paracoccaceae bacterium
GAAAGCGGGGTTGGGAGAGTGAGGAACCGCAAACGGGTTTCTTTGGTACTCCAAATATCCCGCGGGGGGTCCGGGGGGCGCGAAGCCCCCCGGCGCTCTCCACCAGCCCGGCGCCGGACGCGATGCCGCACGAGAAAGCGGTTTCGCCCCCCGTTGTCGCCCGCTATAGCGTGCACGGTTTCACCGACCGGAAAGGGACTTCTCCATGGCCAATGTCGTTGTCGTCGGCGCCCAGTGGGGGGACGAGGGGAAGGGCAAGATCGTCGACTGGCTGTCCGAGCGCGCCGACATCGTGGCGCGCTTCCAGGGCGGCCACAACGCGGGCCATACGCTGGTGATCGGCAATGTCACCTACAAGCTGTCGCTCCTGCCCTCGGGCATCGTGCGGGGCGGCAAGCTCAGCGTCATCGGCAACGGCGTGGTGCTGGACCCCTGGGCGCTCTTGGCCGAGATCGAGCGGCTGGCCGGGCAGGGGGTGGCGGTGACGCCGGAGAGCCTGATCATCGCCGAGAACACCCCGCTGATCCTGCCCGTGCATGGCGAGCTCGACCGCGCGCGCGAGGCGCAGGCCTCGGCCGCCCGGATCGGCACCACCGGCCGCGGCATCGGCCCGGCCTACGAGGACAAGGTGGGCCGCCGTTCGGTGCGGGTGGCCGACCTGGCCGACGAGGCCACGCTGGAGCTGCGCATCGGCCGGCTCCTGACCCACCACAACGCCCTGCGCGCGGGCCTCGGCCTGCCCGCCATCGACGCGGCGAGCCTGAAGGCGCAGCTCATGGAGGTGGCGCCGAAGATCCTGCCTTTCGCCGGCCCGGTCTGGAAGGTGCTGCACGAGGCGCGCCGCGCCGGGCGGCGCATCCTGTTCGAGGGGGCGCAGGGATCGCTGCTGGACGTGGACTTCGGCACCTATCCCTACGTGACCTCCTCCAACACCCTGGCCGGGATGGCCGCGACCGGCACCGGCCTGGGCCCCACCGCGGTGGATTTCGTGCTGGGCATCGTGAAAGCCTATACCACCCGGGTGGGCGAGGGGCCCTTCCCGACCGAGCTCAAGGACGCCGACGGCGAAAGGCTGGGCGAGCGGGGGCACGAGTTCGGCACGGTGACCGGGCGCAAGCGGCGCTGCGGCTGGTTCGATGCGGTGCTGGTGCGGCAGACCTGCGCGACCTCGGGCGTCTCGGGCATCGCGCTGACCAAGCTCGACGTGCTGGACGGCTTCCCCACCCTGAAGATCTGCACGGGCTACGAGCTGGACGGCAGGCGGCTCGACTACCTGCCCACCGCGGCCGACCAGCAGGCCCGCGTCACGCCGGTCTACGAGGAGATGGAGGGCTGGTCGGAAAACACCGCCGGGGCGCGGTCCTGGGCCGACCTGCCGGGGGCGGCGATCAAATATGTGCGCCGGATCGAGGAACTGATCCAGTGCCCGGTCGCTTTGCTCTCGACCAGTCCCGAGCGGGACGACACGATCCTGGTGACGGATCCCTTTGCGGACTAGAGGCCATGCAGGTGCTGCTGATCGACGGCCATCCCGACCGTGACCGCCTTTCGGCGCATCTGCTGGACGGCTATGCGGCCGCGCTGCCCGAGGGGACGCAGATGACCCGGCTGGCGATCCGCGATCTGGACTTCGAGCCCAACCTGCGCCGCGGCTATGCCGAGATCCAGGAGCTGGAGCCCGACCTCGAGCGCGCCTTCGCCATGATCCGCGACTGCGACCACCTGGTGCTGGCCTTTCCGCTGTGGTGGGGGGGCGAGCCCGCGCGGCTGAAGGGGTTCTGGGACCGGGTGATGCTGCCCGGAGCCGCCTTCCGCGACCATGACGACGATCCGGGCTGGGACCGGCTGCTGACCGGGCGGTCGGCCGACGTGATCGTGACGATGGACACCCCGCCCCTGTTCCTGCGGCTGGCCTGGCTCGACCCGATCGGCCGGCGGTTGCAGCAGCTGGTGCTGGGCTTCGTGGGCTTCGCCCCGATCCGGCTGCACTATTTCGGGCCGGTCAAGAACGGCGGGGCGGAACGGTCGCTGCCCCGCTGGCGGGCAAGGCTGGAACGCGCGGCGGGGACGGCGGCCGGGTTGCGGCGCGGGGCGCGGGCCGCATGACCCACCGCACCCGCAAGCGGCTGTCGCTGGCCATCCTGCTGATCGGGTTGCCGCTCTACATCGTGGCGGCGGTCACGGTGGTGGGCTGGCTGGACCGGCCGCCGTTCTGGGTGGAACTGCTGGTCTATCTGGGGCTGGGCTTTCTCTGGGCGCTGCCCTTCCGCCGGGTGTTCCGCGGCGTGGGCCAGCCGGACCCGGATGCGCAAAGGCCCGCCGGGGGCGACCGGCGGGCCTGATGCTCTGTCGCGCGGGTCAGCCGGCCAGCCGGCGCCCCTCGGTCAGCACATGCGAGCCCTCGGGCACCGCGAACTGGCCGCGGCGGACCTTCTCGATGCGCCCGTCGCGCAGCAGGCGGCCGAAGCTCCTCAGCACGTCCTCGCGGCTGGGCTCGACCTCCTCGGGCAGCGCGGCGGAGACATAGCGCATGATCTGCGGCCGGGTCACGCTGGGGCGGCCCTCGACGCAGGCGGCATAGACCGCGGCGGCCTCCAGCAGATCCTGCAGCTCGCGCGCGCCCAGCCGTTCGGCGAAGGCGGCAAAGCCGCTGCCGTCGTCGAAGATGTTGGTGGTGCCCTCGTCGCCGTCCTCGTCCTCGCCCAGGTCGTCGTCCTCGGCGGCGGTGTCGGGAGCGGCCGTGGTGATGGTGGCGACCGCGGCGACCGAGACGGTGGCCTGCACCCGGCGCGGGCGGACCGGCTGGACCGAAGGCGCGGGGCCCGCCGGGGCGTCGATGCGCTGGGCCGAGACCAGCACCAGCGGCGCCGGACGCGACCCCGGTTCGGCCGGGCGGGGGGTGGTGGCGGCGCCGGTGCCGGCGGGGCGGCGGGGGCGCATCACCTGTTCCAGATCGCTGCGATAGGGGTCGATCCGCCGCTCTTCCTGCTCGGGCGTGCCCGGTTCGGTGCCGCCGGCGCGGCGGTCGGCGAAGGTGGCGGCCACGGCGGCCTTCAGATGCGCGATGGCCGACAGGCGGCGGCGGCTCTCGGGCTCGTCCATCTGCGAGTTGGTGGCGTCGAGCAGGCGGCGCACCGAGGCATCCTCGGCCGCGGCGGGCAGCGCGGGGCGGGCCTCGCGGCGCTCGGCCTCCTCGCGCGCGGCCTCGGGCAGGCTGGTGGTCTCGGGCAGGGGCGCGGTGGCCGGATCGTTCAGCGCGGTGAGTTCGCGCTGCAACTCGGCCTCGGCCTCGTCCGACAGCGTGGCGGGCGCGGGGTCGATGCGGCGGATGCGGATCACCCGGGCGCGGGCGGGCCGGATCGGCCCGGCGGGCTCGGGGGCGGGCTGCGCCTCGGCCGCGGCCAGTTCGTCGGCGGCGCGCTCGGCCGCCTCCTCGGGCGAGAGCGGGGCGTCGGGCTGGGTTTCTTCCCCGGCCTGTGCCTCGTCGGCGAATTCCTCGGCCTCGAAGGCTTCGAAGGCGGCCTCGGGATCCCCGGCCAGTTCGACCGGGGCGTCCTCGGCCATCGCGGCGAAGACCGCGGGCTCGGGCTCGGCGGGCAGGTCCTCGGCCACCGGCGCCTCGGCCTGCACCTCGGCCAGCGCGGCCAGCAGGGCTGCGTCGTCCTCCTCCGCCTCCTCGGCCACCATGGGTTCGGGCGACTCGTCGGTCTCCGCCAGCGCGGCCAGCAGCGCGGCGTCGAGGCCGTCTTCGGTGGCCGCCGGCTCCACCGGCTCCGGCTCGGTGGCCGGGGTCTCGTCGGCCAGCACGGCCAGCAGGGCGTCCTCGAAACCGTCGCCGTCCTCGGCAGGCGGCGCGGGGGCGGGCTCGGCGGTGGGCGGCAGGTCGGTCAGCGCGGCGATCAGCGCGGTGTCGTCCTCTTCGGCCGGCGCGGCGTGGTCGAAAGCCTCCTCGAAGGCGGCCAGCGTGGCGGCGGGCTCCTCGGCCAGCGCGGCCAGCAGCGCGTCCTCAGCGGGTCCGGCGGCGGGGAGGTCTTCGGCCACCGGCTCGGCGGTCGCGACTTCGGGTTCGGGTTCGACCACCGGCTCGGGCGCTGCCGCGACGGGCTCGGGCTCCGGCTGGGGTTCGACCGCCACCGGCTCGGGCTCGGCGAAGGCCGCGGGTTCCGGTTCCGCCATGGGGGCGGCCACCGGCGCGGGCTCGGCCGCCGGCACCGCGGCCACCTGCTCGCCGCGCGAGGCGGCGCGCATCCGGCGCAGCTTCTCGGCCACGCTCTGCGACAGCGCGGAATCGGCCGGCGACAGGCCGGGCGGCGGGGTGAACGGGGGCACAGGCGCCGGGGCCGCCGCCGGCATCTCGCGCAGGATCACGCTGTTGTCCTGCACCCGCGCCTCGACCCGGCGCTGCACCTCGCGCTCGGCGATGCGGTGCAGCATCTGCGCATCGGGCTGCGGCGGCTCGGCGCCGAAGTACCTGTCATCGGCGGCAAGATCGCGGAAATACTCGGCAATCGCCTTCATGGTGCTGAACGGGTCCTCGAACCCCTCCAGCGTGCAGGAGAAGGTGCCGTAGGACACCGTGAGGATCTTGCTGGCACCGACCATCAGGCCCACCCTATGTTCGCTCGACGCCTTCCATCTGGCCGCGCCGTCTGTTCAATACGATGGACAGAACGCGGTCTTTTGAAGGATTGATTGTGACCCCGCAACGCCGGGCGTGCCACAATCGGGAACAGTATCGGCATGAATCCTCCCATTGTCGAATCCCCGCGGGGGGTCACGCTGGTGGCCGGCGGGCCGGTGGCGGCGCGGGATCTGGCCCAGGCGCTGCGGCTGGCGCCGGACCTTGTCGCGGTGGACGGCGGGGCGGACCGGCTCTTGGCCGCGGGGCTGATGCCGCGGGCGGTGATCGGCGATCTCGATTCGCTGAGCGGGGCGGGGCGCGCGATGCTGCCCCCCGACCGGCTGTTCCCCATCGCCGAGCAGGAGACGACCGACTTCGACAAGGCGCTGCGCAGCGTCGCAGCGCCCTTCGTGCTGGCGCTGGGGGTGCTGGGCGGGCGGCTGGACCATGCGCTGGCGGTGCTGAGCGTGCTGGCCGCGCGGCAGGCGGAGCGCCCCGTATTGGCGCTGTCGCGGCAGGACGTGGTCTTCGCCGCGCCGCCGGAGCTGCGGCTGGACCTGCGCCCGGGCGACCGGCTGTCGCTCTGGCCCGTGCTGCCGGTCACCGGGCGCAGCCGGGGGCTGGAGTGGCCGATCGACGGGCTGGACTTCTCGCCGGTCGGCCGGCTCGGCACCTCGAACCGGGTCAGCGGGGGGCGGGTGGATCTGGCCTTCGACGGGCCGGGGATGCTGGTGATCCTGCCGCGGGGGCGGCTTATCGCGGCACTGGCGGCGCTGACCGGCGGCGGCGCGCCGCGATCCGCTCGCGGTGCACGAGGTAGAGGCCCGAGGCCATGATCACCGCGATCCCCGCCCAGGTGAGCCAATTGGGGAAATCGCCGAAGATCCAGTAGCCGAGCGCCACCGCCGCCACGATCTCCAGGTAATGCAGCGGCGCCAGGGTGGCCGAGGGCGCCCAGGTCAGCGCATAGGTCATGCACATGTGGCTGACCGCGGCC
Source organism: Paracoccaceae bacterium (assembly GCA_037190175.1). Lineage (GTDB taxonomy): Bacteria > Pseudomonadota > Alphaproteobacteria > Rhodobacterales > Rhodobacteraceae > JBBCJM01. The sequence goes on from JBBCJM010000051.1 coordinate 5,619, forward strand.
CAGAACCCCACCCCGAAGAGCCACAGCCACACCACCCCCTGCGGCATCGCGGGGGTGACGGTCGGGATCTCCACCGCCATCGCCAGCGCCATCAGCGGCAGGCACAGCACCAGCCCGGTCAGCGAGGTCTGCGCCTGCATCGCCACCGGGTGCATCTGCCGCAGGTGGCGGGTCACCAGCATGTAGAAGGCGAAGGAGAAGGCGGTGCCCAGCGGCCACAGCGCCACCGCCCCGAAGGCCACGAAGGAGGGCTGGATCACCAGGAGCGCGCCGCAGAACCCCACCACCGAGGCCGCGATCCGCCGCGGCCCCACCTCGTCGCCGAACAGCAGCCGGCCCAGGATCAGCACGACGAAGGGCTCGACAAAGGCGATGGCCAGCGCATCGGCCACCGGCATCACCGCGATGGCGGCGACGAAGCTGTAGGTGGAGACGATGAGGAAAAAGGCGCGCAGGAACACCAGCGCCAAGGCCCGCGGCGGCAGCGCCCAGGAGATGCCCATGGCCGCCATCACCGGCACCATCAGCGCGAACTGCACCAGGAAGCGGGCGACCACGATCTGCCCCACCGGGATGGTGGCCGAGGCGAGCTTGGCCGAGACATCGAGCAGCGGCGCCAGCACGCAGAAGGCCAGCATCAGGGCGATGCCCGCGATGGTGCGGTCGGCTTCGGGGCGGGCGAGGGCGGCGGTCATGCCGCTGCCTATCCCGGGCCGCGGGGGCCGGCAAGGCCGGCTTGCGCTTGCCCCGCGGATGGGCAAGCTGGCCGCCGTGGAGGTGCGCGGATGATCGTGCTGGCGGCGGCGGGACTGGTCTATCTGGAGGTGCCCAAGACCGCCACCATGGCGATGCGGGCGATGCTGGGCCCCTTGAAGCCGCGCGGCGGCTGGCCCTTGATGCAGGCCGGGCGGCATCTGGGCGGCCCCGGCTTCGCGCGCCGCTGGCGGGCGGCGGCGGAGGAGCTGGCGGGCGGCCCGGTGGAGACCTTCTGCGTGGTGCGCGAGCCCTTGGAGCGGGCGGAAAGCTGGTATCGCTACCGCCAGCGCGACAAGGTGGCGGGCGAGCCGCATTCCTCGCGCGGGATGAGCTTCGCCGAGTTCCTGGAGCACTCGCTGGCCGAGGAGCCGCATCCCGCGGCGCGGATCGGCAGGCAGGACCGCTTCTGCGGCTATGACGGGCAGGGGGCGCTGGTCGACCACATCTTCGACTACCGCCGGCTGGATCTGGTGACCGAATTCGTCTCCGCCCGCACCGGCCGGCAACTCGCCCTGCCGCAGCGCAACGTCTCGCCCGCGGCGGCCGAGGCGGTGGACCTGCCGCCGGAGCTGGCTATCCGCCACCGGCGGGAGCGGGCGGGGGAATATGAGTTGTACCAGCGGGTTGCCGAGACAGGCCACTGGGCGGTGCGGGGATGAGGGCGGTGGGAGTGGCGGTGGAATGGCGGGATGAATCCCGCCCTACCGTAGGGCGGGGTTCACCCCGCCACATCAACCGGCCGGAGCATAGGGCGGGGTTCACCCCGCCATCTGCC
>JBBCJM010000052.1:0-30657 GCA_037190175.1 Paracoccaceae bacterium
CCTAGATGGTTTACGACAGCGTGGGATAGCCGGGATTGGCGGGCACGGAACTCAGCGTCGGTTCGTTCAGCGCCTCCTGCACGTCTGCATAGCGGGTCACCAGCCAGCAGGGCTGCCCGTTCCACAGCGTGACCTGCGCCACCGGGCGTTCCTGCCGGAAGATCGCGAACTCTCCCGCCGGGTCCAGCGGGTGCGAACGGTCGCGGGCGAAGGGATAGGCGGGGGCGTGGGCCGGGCAGCAGGCGGGGATGGCGTCAGGCATGGGGCACCTGCGGTTTCATGTGCAGGACGGGCTTGACCGGCCCGCCGGCGGCGGCCTCCGCCATCGCGCGGTTGATGTCCTCGAAAGCGTAGTGGGTCAGGATGCGGTCCACCGGAAAGCGGCCGTCCAGATACCAGCCGAACAGCTTCGGCATGAAGGAGCGCGCGCTGCTGTCGCCCAGCAGGCTGCCCCGGATCGTCTGGCCCTGCCGCATCAGCGTGCGCCAGGGGAAGGTCGCCGGGATGTCGCCCCGCGCCGCCCCCACGATCACGCAGGTGCCCAGCAGGCCCAGCGAATCGATGGCGGTCTTCAGCGCCGGCGGGGCGCCGGAGGCCTCGATGGCCACATCGGCGCCGTTGCCGCAGATCGCGCGTATCTGTGCCACGGCCTCGGGGTCCGAGGCCACCACACCATGGGTGGCCCCCACCTGGCGCGCCAGATCCAGCCGCGCCGGCATCAGGTCCACCGCCACGATGCGCCGGGCGCCGGCCAGCCTTGCGGCCATCACCGCCCCCAGTCCCACGCCGCCCGCGCCGGTCACCACCACCGCCTGGTCGGGCCGCACCCCGGCCACGTTCAGCACCGCGCCGGCCCCGGTCAGCACCCCGCAGCTCATCGCCGCGGCCACCGCCAGCGGCACGCCCTCGGGCACCTTCAGCACGTTGCGGCGGTGGGCCAGCGAATGGGTGGCAAAGGAGGACTGGCCGAAGAAATGGCCGTGCACGTCCGACCCGCAGAAACAGCTCGACCCGTCCAGCCGCCCGGCCAGCATGTTGAGCGTCCGCGAATGCTGGCAATAGTTGGTGCGCCCGGACAGGCAGCGTTCGCATTCCCCGCAGGACAGCTGCGTCATCACCACCCGGTCGCCCGGCGCCACCTCGGTCACCCGCGCGCCCACCGCCCGCACGATCCCGGCGCCCTCGTGGCCGAAGACCGCGGGCTTGCGCGCGCCCTGCACGCCCTCGGCGGCCAGGATGTCGGTATGGCAGATCGCGGTGCAGTCGACCTCGACCAGCACCTCGTCCTCGCGCGGGGGTTCGATGCTCAGATCCTCGAAGCCCAGCCGGCTGTCGTCGCCCCGGCTGACCGCCGCCCTCACCTGCTGCATCGCCGGCCTCCCCTGCCGCAGTTGCGCATCGCCCGGCCAGGGGCCGGATCAGAATAATCCGAAAGATAATAAAATTTGGAAATTATATCGACTTGTCGATTAGGCATGAATCGCCATCCTGTCAAGCGCGGCCTCGTCTCCGGCCAGCCTTCCCGCCGCCGCCATCGCCGCGCGGTAGCCGAAGACGATCCCGGGCCCCAGCGTGGTGCCCGGCCCCGGCGCGGTGCCGGCCATGACCGAGGCCATGTCGTTGCCGCAGGCGTAAAGCCCCGGCACCGGCGCGCCGTCCTGCCCCAGCACCCGGCCGGCGGGGTCGGTGTCCAGCCCCAGCGCGCTGACGATCTCGGCCGGCCAGATCTCGACGGCGACATAGGGCCCGGAGCCCAGCGGCGCGAGGCAGGGGTTGGGCTGCACGGCCGGGTCGCCGTTGAAACGGTCGAAGACCGTCTCGCCCTTGGCGAAGTCCCGGTCCACCCCCTCCGCCGCCATGCGGTCGTGGCGGGCCACGGTTTCCGCCAGCCCGGCGGGGTCGATGCCCAGCTTTCCGGCCAGCGCCTCCAGCGTGGGGGCGGTGGTAATGTAGCCGGAGCGTTCGTGCCGGCGCAAACCCTCGCCCGGCCGGATCGCCCCCAGACCGTAGCGGCGCACGAAGGCGGCCGAGCAGACCAGCCAGGCCGGGATCGCGCGGGGATCGGCGAACATCGCCAGCACGAAGTCGTGATAGGAGACGGCCTCGTTGCAGAACCGCCGGCCGGCGCGGTCCACCGCGATCAGCCCGGGCTTGGAGCGGTCGAGCGACAGATGGGGATAGAGCCCATCGCCGCCATCGCGGCGGCGGATGACCGAGGCCGGGGTCCAGAAGCTGCCGGTGCCCTGCCGCCCGGGGCTCATCCGCGCGCCCGCCGCCAGCCCGGCGCGGACCCCCTCGCCCTGCACCGCCTCGGCGGACAGGAACCGGGGCACCACGCCCTCGGGCAGGCGGCGGCCTTGCAGGCCGGTGGTATGGGCGATGCCGCCGGTGGCCAGCACCACCCCGCGCCGCGCGGCGACGCTGACCGGCCCCGCGGGCGTCATCAGCTCGGCCCCGGTCACCCGGCCCTCGCTCACCACCAGCCGCTCCAGCCGGTGCTCGAAGGCGGGCTGCACCCCCGCCTGCCGCAGGCTGTGGTAAAGCCGCGCCACCAGCGCATTGCCCAGCGTCAGCCGGGTGCCGCGCGGGTAACGCAGGCGGTCGCGCAGATAGCGCAGCATCAACCCTGCGGCATGGAGGAAGTTGCCGGCCGAGCGATAGCGGCCGATCAGCCGCGGGATGTCGGTCTTGGCCACCATCATGCCGCCGAACAGCAGGAACTCGGGCATCGGCGGGCGCACCCGGCGGAAGTCGCGGCCCAGAAGCCGGCCGTCGAACTCGCGCGCCAGGATCGCGCGGCCCCGCACCGCGGCGCCGGGCAGGTCGTAGTAGTCGGGATGGTCGCCGCAGGAGGCGAACCGCACCGCGCTGCGTTCTTCCAGATAGCGGATCGCCTGGGGCCCGGTGTCCAGAAAGGCGCGCACCATCGCCTCGTCATGCCCGTTGCCCAGCACCGCACGCAGATAGGCGTCGGCACCGGGGGCATCGGCATGGCCGGCGGCGGCCGAGACCGGGTTGCCGGGGATCCACAAGGTGCCGGCCGAGGTGGCTGCGGTGCCGCCGACCTGTCCGGTCTTTTCCGCCAGCATGACCGTGAGCCCTTCCAGCCGGGCGACCAGCGCCGCGGTCATCCCGGCCGGTCCGGCCCCGATCACCAGCAGGTCGACGCTGTGCCCGGATGGCTGCCGCTGCATCGGTCGCTTCCCCTCGGCGCCTACAACGGCGCGGCGATGGTGGTGGTGACGCTGCCCAGCCCGGCGATCGAGACCGTGCAGACATCGCCCGGGTTCAGCGCCCCCACTCCGGCCGGCGTGCCGGTATAGACCAGATCCCCCGGCGCCAGTTCGAAGGCGGTGGACAGGAGCGCCAGCTGTTTCGGCACCGACCAGATCATCTCTTCCAAATCCGCCTCCTGCCGCAGCTCGCCGTTCACATGGGTGCGCAGCGCGCCCTTCAGCACATGGCCCACCTCTTCCACCCGGTGGATCGGGCCGCAGATGGCCGACTGGTCGAAGCCCTTGCCCCAGTCCCAGGGCATTCCCGCCTTCATCGCGTCCATCTGGATGTCGCGCCGGGTCAGGTCGTTGCCCACCGCATAGCCGTAGACGCAGTCCATCACCGCCACCTCGTCCAGGTTGCGGGCGGGCTTGCCCAGCGCCACCACCAGCTCGCCCTCGAAATGCAGGTTCCTGGTCAGCGTCGGATAGGCCACCGTCGCCCCGTCGCCCACCACCGCATCGGCCGGCTTGGCGAAGAAGAACGGCGGCGCCACCGCCGGGTCGCGGCCGAATTCGCGCGCATGGGCGGCATAGTTGCGGCCCGCGCAGAAGATGCGCCGCACCGGGAACCGCGCCTCGGTTCCATGGACCGCCACCCATGGGGTGGGGATCGGTGAAAAGACGAACGACATGCCCTGCTCCTCTGCATTCGGTCGGGAGGTGATGTTATCCATGGCTGATCAGCACCGCCTTGGCCTCGGTGAAATGTTCCCAGCTGTAGCGCCCGCCCTCGCGGCCGAGGCCGGAGCCCTTGTAGCCGCCGAAGGGAGAGTTGAGCTCGCGCCGGATGGTGGTGTTGACCAGCACCTGGCCCGCGCGGATCGCGTTGCCCATCCGCAGCGCCCGGCCGGTGTCGCGGGTCCAGACATAGCCCACCAGGCCGAAGTCGCTGTCGTTGGCCATGGCGACGGCCTCGGCCTCGTCGCGGAAGGTGGCGATGGCGGCGACGGGGCCGAAGACCTCCTCCCGCCACAGCCGGCTGCCGGGGCCGTTCACCAGATAGGCGGTGGCGGGCACGAAGAACCCCGCCCCTCCGGCCGGCGCGCCGCCGCAGACCAGCCGGTCGCCATCCGCCGCAGCGCTGGCGAAGAAGGATTCGACGCGGCCCCGGTGGGCGGCCGAGATCATCGGCCCCAGTTCCACCCCCGGCTCGCCCGGCGGACCGGCGCGGAACGCCTCGGCCCGGGTGCGGAAGGCGGCCAGGAAATCCTCGGCGCAGCCTTCCTCGACCAGGATGCGAGAGCCGGCCAGGCAGGCTTCGCCGTTGTTGGAATAGATCGCCTGGATCGCGCCCTCGACCGCCGCGGGCAGGTCGGCATCGGCAAAGACCACGGTGGCCGACTTGCCGCCCAGTTCCAGCATCACCGGCACGTGGCGCTGCGCCGCGGCCAGCGCCACCGCCCGCCCGCCTTGGGACCCGCCGGTGAAGGCGATGGCATCCACCGCCGCCCCGGCCAGCGCCGCGCCGGTGGTGGCGCCGGGGCCGTTCACGCAGTTGAACACGCCGTCGGGCAGGCCGGCGCCCCGGATCAGCTCGACCAAGGCGCAGGACAGCTGCGGCACCAGTTCCGAGGGTTTCAGCACCACGCTGTTGCCCGCCGCCAGCGCCGGCGCCAGCTTGATCGTGGTCAGCCCGGTGGGCTGGTTCCACGGCGCGAACAGCGCGCAGACCCCGACCGGCTCGCGCCGCACGAAGGTGGTATAATCGTCCAGCTGCGGGAAGTATTCCCCGCATTCGGTGCTCAGGTAATCGGCGAAATGGTCGAACCAGCCGGCCGAGGCCACGACATGGCCGCGCACCTTGTCGGGCAACAGGCCCGTCTCGCGCACCTGGATCGCGGCCAGCTCCGCCGCCGCGCCGCGGATGGCCGCGGCGATGCGGCGCAGCACCGCCTGCCGTTCGCGCCACGGCCGGCGCGACCACACCCCGGCCTCGAAGCTGCGCCGGGCAGCGACGACGGCCTGGCCCACCTCGCTAGCCGTGGCGGCGGCGAATTGGCCGACCGTCGCGCCGGTGGCGGGCTCGACCATCTCGACCGGCTCGCCGCTGCCCGCGACGGCCTGCCCGTCGATCAGATGGAACACCGGATGGGTCATCGCGCCTTCGCTCACCGCTTCTCGAACCCGGCCGCCGCGGCGCCGTCCAGCATCAGCTGTTCCTCGATGGCGAAGAACTCGCGGAACTCCTCGGGCGAGTTGGCGAAGGCGCCGAAGCCGAACTTGGCCAGCTCCGCCTGCATCGCCGGATCCTCGGTGAAGGCGCGGACCTCGGCATTCAGCCGGGCGACGATGGGCTCGGGGGTGCCGGCGGGCGCGAAGACGCCGATCCAGATCAGGATATCGGGCAGCTCCGCCCCCACCGCCGCGCCGACCTCGGCCGCCGTGGGGATGCCGGGGAAGGCATCCGAGGCCTCGGCCTGGGTGATCATCGCCGAGCGGATGTTCTCGCCCCAGGGCCGCAGCGTGGCCTGCGAGGCCATCATGTAGTCGGCATCGCCCGCCGCCACCGCCTTGGCCGCATCCTGCGCGGAGGAGAAATAGGCGACGCGCGAGTTGATGCCCAGCCGGTCGTCCAGCACCGCGCCCATCAGCTCGAACCCGATGGCATAGCTGGCATAGACCACCCCGTTCGGATCGGCCTGCGAGGCGGCGATCAGCGCGGCGACATCGGCGTATTTCTGGTTCACCGCCAGGATCTGCGGCGCCTTCAGGATCAGCGAGACGAAGGCGTAGTCGTTCAGCGGATCGACCGGCGGTTCCTTGTAGATCGCCTTGAACCCGGGCGGCGACGAGGGCGTCACCATGATCGTATAGCCATCGGGCCGGGCCATCGCCACATGGCGCGCGCCCTGCAGGTTCTGCGCCCCGGTCATGTTCTGCACGATGATGGGCTGGCCCAGCCGCGGCTCCAGGAACCCGGCCAGGATGCGCGCGACCACATCGCCGCCGCCGCCGGGCGCCGTGGGCACGATCATCTCGATGGGCTTCGTCGGATAGTCCTGGGCCATCGCCGCGGGCGCGCCCAGCGTGGCGGCAGCAGCCAGCAGGGCCAGCGCGAGCCGGCCGGCGGTTCGGGTATTCAGCACGGGGTTCTCCTCCTCTGTCGTTCTGTGGGGCGCGGATCCGCGCCGGGCGGAGGGCGGGCTCCTCCCCCTCACCCTCCAGATGCGACATGATTTCCGGTTAGCAGTTGTATTGTCGTGGATCAACTGTATTTTGGAAATTATGTGAGTCAACGGAAATTGTGGCCAGAGGGACGGGATGCGGGACAGCGGGGAGGCGCCGGAGGAACGGCACGGGGTGGTGATCGTGGGAGCCTCGCTGGGCGGGCTGCGCTGCGCCGAGGCGTTGCGCCTGCGCGGCTATGCCGGGCCGGTGACGCTGATCGGGGCCGAGGCCGAACTGCCCTACGACCGCCCGCCGCTGTCCAAGCAGGTGCTGCGCGGGGAAAGGGGGTTCGATGACCTGCTGCTGCGGGCGCCGGCCGATTATGCGCCCCTGGTGCTGGACCTGCGGCTGGGGGTGCGGGCGACGGGAGTGGACCCGGCGGGCGGCACGGTCTCCTGCTCGGACGGGCGCGAGGTTCCCTTCGACTGGCTGGTGCTGGCCACCGGCTCGACCCCCCGCCGGCTGCCGGGGTTCGAGGGCGCGGGGGTGCATTACCTGCGCGACTGGGCCGATTCGCTGGCGCTGCGGCAGGCGATGCAGGCGGGCGCTGCGGTCGCGGTGATCGGCGGCGGCTTCATCGGCGGCGAGGTCGCCTCCAGCGCCCGCGCGCTGGGGCTGGAGGTCACGCTGGTCGAGGGCGCCGAGGCCCCGCTGGCCCCGGTGCTGGGGCCCGAGGTCGGCGCGCTGATGGCCGGCCTGCATCGCGCCGCCGGGGTGGACCTGCGCTGCAACACCACCGCCACCCTGCTGCGGCAGGGCGTGCTGGGCCTGTCGGACGGGACCGAGGTCGCCGCCGGCGCGGTGGTGGTGGGCGTGGGGGCGACCCCGGTGGTCGATTACCTCGCCGGCTCGGGCCTGCCGGTGGACAACGGCATCCTCTGCGACCCAGACTGCCGGGTGCGCGGGCAGGCGCGCATCTTCGCGCTGGGCGACGTGGCGCGGCTGGACCATCCGCTCTACGGCAGCCTGCGGATCGAGCACTGGACCAACGCCACCGAACAGGCCGAGGTGGTGGCGGCCAATATCGCCGACCCCGGCGCACGGGCGGTTTCGGCCGCGGTGCCCTATTTCTGGTCCGACCAGTTCGGGGCCAGGCTGCAGTTCCTGGGCCGCCGCGCGCCCGGCAGCCGCTTCGCCCTGCTGGACGGCAGCCCGGAGGCGGGCAGTTTCGTCGCCGGGTATCAGGTGGAGGACCGGACCACCGCGGTCCTCTGCTTCAACCAGCCCCGCGCCGTGCCGGGCTGGCGCCGCCGCTTCGCGGCCGAGATCGCGGCGCGGCTGGCTCCCGCTCCCGCCCCGGCCGCCGCGGGCTGAACCTCATGCCCCGCGCCCCGCGCTTGACGATCCGCAGGCGATCCCCGAAGAGGGGGCGTCGCCATCGCCCGGCCCCCGCCTTTCGGAATTTGGAAATGCGCGGGTTTCTTGGTATCGGTGGCCGACCTGACCGCCCGGATCGGCCGTTTCCCGTCAGGCAGGATGTGATCTGAGGCCATGAAAAACTTCTTCCTGGACGTGGATCCGGACAGCGACCAGCCCCCCGCCGATGCCGAGCCCCGGACCCTGGCCGAGAAAGTCTACCGCCAGCTGCGCTCGGACATCGTCTGGGGCCGGCTGCTGCCGGGGGCGCCCCTGCGCTCGGACGACCTGCGCCGCACCTATGACGCCGGCATCAGCCCCCTGCGCGAGGCGCTGTCGCGGCTTTTGAGCGAGCGGCTGGTCACCGCCAGCGAACAGCGCGGCTTCCGCGTGGCGGCGCTGAGCGTCGACATCGTGCGCGACACGATGGAGGCGCGGCTGGCCATCGAGGGCGACGCGCTGGCCAAGGCCATCGAGCGCGGCGACATCGCCTGGGAGGCCTCGATCGTGGCGGCCTATCACACGCTGGCCAGCGTGCCGGTCCCCAGCGTCGATGCGCCCGAGGCCGAGGCCTGGGCCAGGTATCACCGCGCCTTCCACATGGCGCTGATTGCCGGCTGCCGGTCGCGCTGGCTGATCGCGCTGTCGGGCCTCCTGTTCGACCAGGCCGACCGCCACCGGATCGTCACCATCCGCAACCGGCAGCTGATGACCCAGCCCCGCGACGCGGGGGCCGAGCACAGGGCGCTGATGGAGGCCGCCATCGCCCGCGACACCGCGCAAGCGGTGGCGGTGCTGACCACCCACTACCGCTCGACCGCCGAGGGGCTGATCGCGCTCATCAACAGCCGCGGGGCCGAGATCTGACGCGCATCGCCGGGCCCGGCGGTTTCAGCCGTTGCGGGCCCGGCGGTTCTCGCGCTCGCGCATGAGCGCGACGTAGCGGTGCTTGAGTTGCTCCAGATGGTCGGTCATCTCGGCCACGGCCGCGGCGGCGTCGCGCGCGCGCATGTGCTTCATGAACCGCCGCCGCGATTTCAATGCCAGGTCGTTGGTCTCGGGGCCGACCATGCGGGCGACGTGGTGCATCAGCTCCATGGTCGAGGCGATGATGACGATCAGCACCGGATTGCGGGTCGCCCGGGCCAGGATGTTGTGGAACTCCAGCTGGGCGGCCAGCTTGCCCTCCAGGTCGCCGATGGCATAACGGCGCTCGGCCTCCTGGATATTGGCCTCCAGCCGCGCCAGATCCTCGTCGGTGGCGCGCTCGACCGCCACGCGCGCGACGATCTCGGCCAGCCAGATGCGGGATTCGGTCAGTTGCTCGATGGTGATGCCGCGCAGGTTCAAGAGGTCGCGCAGGCCGGTGGCCAGAACCTCGGCATTGCCGTTGCCGATGAAGGCGCCGCCCTTGGCGCCCTTCTGCAGCTCCACCACCCCGCTCATCTCCAGCATCCGCAGCGCCTCGCGCACCGCGTTGCGGCTGACATTCAGCTGGATGGCCAGTTCCCGTTCGGAGGGCAGCTTGTCGCCCGGGCTCAACTCGCCCGTGGCAAGCCGGGTGCGGATTTCCTCGCCGATCATGTCGCTCAGCCGGCTTGACTTCACGGGAGCGAATTCGACCACGGCCACACTCCGGTCATAACAATCTGTCCAGCCTTTGTTATCGCAGCGAACCGCAACTATCCAGCTTTCCTATCTGTCGCGCATCATGACGATACGGGCGATCTGGTTGGTGCCTTCCAGGAAATGCAGCGCCTTGGCGTCGCGGACCATGCGTTCCAGCGGATGGTCGGCCATGTAGCCGTGGCCGCCCAGCTGCTCCATCGCCGAAATGGCGACCTTCAGCGCCATTTCCGCGGCAAAGCACTTGGCCATCGCCGAGAGCCGTTCGTTTTCCGCCGCCGCGGGGTCGCGGTCCAGCCGCCAGGCGGTGCGGTAGAGCAGCGAGCGCGCGGCCTCGATCTGCATGTACATGTCGGCGAAGGCAAAGCGGGTGGCCTGGAAGTCGTAGACCGCCCGGCCGAAGGCCCGCCGCCCCTTGGTATAGTCCAGCGCATAGTCCGCCGCCCCCTGCGCGATGCCGCAGCCGAAGGCGCCGACCGTGGGCCGGTTGCGGTTCAGGATCCGCATCGCCAGATCGAAGCCGCGCCCCTCGCCCCCGCCCAGGATGTGCGAGGCGGGAATGCGCACGTCCTCGAACCGCACCTCGCCGGTCGGGATGCCGCGCATCCCCATCTTGCGGTCCTTCTGCCCGACGCTGATCCCCTTCCAGCCCGCGTCGAAGAAGAAGGACGAGATCGCCTCCTTGCCGCCCGTGACGGGGCCGGTCTTGGCCAGCACGGTGCCGAAACTGGCGACCGGGCCGGAGGAGATGAAGGTCTTGGTGCCGTTGACCACGTAATGGTCGCCGTCGCGTTCCGCCCGCGTGCGCATCGCGCCCACGTCCGAGCCCACGTCGGCCTCGCTCATCGCGATGCAGGTGAGATAGCGGCCGGTGGCCAGTTCGGGCAGGTAGCGGCGGCGCAGTTCGTCGGTCCCGCCCAGCAGCAGCGGCATGACCCCGCCGGCGGTGTTGTTGCCCGCCAGCCAGGCGGCCGAGGCCGAGACCCGGCTGATCTGCTCGCGCACCAGGCACATCTCGGTCACCCGCCCGCCGGCGCCGCCATATTCCTCGGGCACCGCAAGCTGGATGAGGCCCAGCCGGCCGAATTCCTCGACCAGCGCGGGGGGCATCGCGTCCTCCTCGTCGATCCGGGCGGCCAGCGGCGCCACCAGGTTCTCGGCCACGTCGCGCGCCATGTCGCGGATGGCCACCTGCTCGGCGGTCAGGAAATCCTCGACCAGGCTCTCGGCCAGATGCGGCGCCGCGTCATCCATGGTGTCCCTCCTTGCGCGCCCGGGCCAGGATGCGGTCGATCCTGTCGGGCGGATAATCCAGATGCTCGCGCAGCACCTCGGCCGTGTCGGCGCCCAGCCCGGGCACCCGCCCGCCCGGATGCACGCTGCCGTCGCCGAACTGGAACGGCGCGGCGGGGATCGTCAGCTCCCCCGCCCCGTCGTGCACCCGCACCAGGCTGCCGCGTTCGTAAAGGTGCGGGCTGTCCAGATGCTCCTTCAGCGCATAGTAGCGCGAGGCCGGCACCTCGTTCTCGACCAGCACGCGCTCGCATTCGGCCGCGTCGCGGCTGCTGGTCCAGTCCTCGATCAGCGCCATCAGCTCCTTCCAGTGGGCCACCCGCGCCGCCGGGGTGGCAAAGCGCGGGTCGGTGATCCATTCGGGGTGGCCCAGGGTGCGGGCGGTGTTCTCGAAGTTCTTGGCGCTGACCGGGGCCACCACGATATAGCCGTCGCGCGCCTTCAGCGGCGGAAAGATGCGGCGGTTGACCGGGTGGAACATCGCCTGGTGGTATTCGTAGACCAGCAGGTTCATCATCACGTCGAACATCGACACGTCGATGGCCGCACCCTCGCCGGTCGCCTGCTGGCGGTAGAGCGCCGAGCTGATCGCGCCGAAGGCCGACAGGCCCGACACCACGTCGCCCAGGAAGATGCCGGTGGCCGCGGGGCGATCGGCGCCCTCCTGGTATGCCATCTGCGCCATCTCGTAGCCGCTCATCGCGTGCAGGATCGGCGCCAGCGCCGGGCGCAGCGCGTTGGGCCCGGTCTGGCCATAGCCCGAGATCGCGCAATGGATCAGCCCCGGGTTCGCCTTGCGCAGGCTGTCGTGGTCCAGCCCCAGCCGGCGCGCCACGCCGGGCCGCCAGTTCTCGACCACCACGTGGCATTTCGCCGCCAGCGCCACCGCCGCCTCGCGGCCCTCGGGCGATTTCAAGTCCAGCACCACGCTGCGCTTGCCGGCATTGGCCTGGGCGAAGGGGGTGGAATGGCCCTGGCGCTCGGGCGGGACGGTGCGCTTGTGGTCGCCCTCCGGCGCCTCGACCTTGATCACCTCGGCCCCGGCGTCGGCCAGCAGGCGGGTGCAATAGGGTCCGGCCAGGATGCTGGTGAAATCCAGCACCAGCACGCCGTGCAGGGGGGCGGTCGGGGGGGTCATCGTGGCATGTCTCCTCAGGTTTCCACCGGCGCCGGTGGCGCCTTGTCGCGGGCGGTCAGGAACGGCCAGATCGCGTCCCCGCCCACCGCCCTGACATTGCGGCCCAGCCAGGCCTGCCAGTCGGCCTCGGTGCCGAACTCCTCGCGCCAGGACCAGATCCGCCGGGTGTTCAGGTGCAGCGGATATTCGTGGGTGAAGCCCATCGCCCCGTGCACCTGATGCGCGATGCCGGCGACCAGGCCAGCCGCCTCGCCCGTCACCGCCTTGGCCGCGGCGATCTCGAAGGCCGCGGGGCCGGCACCGGCGGCCTCCACCGCGCCATCCGCGGCGGCCTGGCAGGCGGCGACCTGCGCGGCCAGCACCGCGACCTGCTGCTGCACCGCCTGGAACCGGGCGATCGGCCGGCCGAACTGCTGGCGCTCGCCGGCATAGGCGACGGTCAGGTCGCGGATCCGCTCCATCGCGCCCACCGTCTGGACGGTGCGGAACAGCGCGCCCTGCAGGCGCAGGCCGGCGGCGGAAAGCCCCTGCCCCGGAGCGCCCGCCGCCCGGGCCGGCGTGTCGCGGAACACCAGCCGGTCGCGCGGCTCGTTGGCCAGGTTCATGCCCGGGGCGACATCCGCGGGGCGCGGCAGCACCAGGGTCAGCGGCCCCTCGGCCGTCTCGGCCACCGCCACCAGATCCAGGTGCCGGCCCCAGGGCACCATGTCCAGCCGGCCGCTGGCCACCCAGCCGCCGCCCTGCCGGCGCGCCGCCAGCCGCTGGCCGGGAAGGACCGGCGCCACGGTCAGCGGCGCCTCGGCGGGGGGCAGGCCGGCCGCGGAAAGCATCGCCTCGGCCAGCAGCACCTCGGCCAGCGGCAGCGGCAGGGCGTGAAAGCCGGCGGCGCGCAGCACCTCGGCCACCTCGCCCGGGCCCGCGCCCACCCCGCCGCGGGCCTCGGCCGTATTGACCAGCGGCAGCCCCACCTCGGCCAGAACCGCCCAGGCCGCGGCGGAAAACCGCCCCTCCTCGCCCAGTTCGCGCAGGTCGGGCGTGCAGAGGTCGGAAAACACCCGCCGCGCCGTCTCTGCCAGAAGCGTGTCCGTCATCTGAGCCCGATCCCCTTCGCGATGATGCCCCGCAGGATTTCCCGGGTGCCGCCCTTGATGGTCAGCGCCGGGGCGAACTTCAGCGCATGGTCCAGCATCGCGGGGAAGGGATCGTCGTCCGCCATCCCCGCCCGCGCGCCCACCGGCACCATCTCGCGCAGCACGGAGGGGATCTCCTGGTCGAAGTTGGTGGCCAGATCCTTGACCAGCGCCGCCTCGACATTCGGGGTCAGCCCGTCCTCCAGCATCTGCGCGATGCCCAGCGACATGCGGTGCAGGGTCCAGTAGTGGGCCGCCAGCCGGCCGATGGCGCGGTCGTTCCCCTCGCCCGGCGCGGCCCGGTCCACCGCCGCCGCATAGACGTCGAAGGTGCCCAGCCAGCGGTCCGCGCCCGACCTTTCGTGCGCCAGGTCGCCCGACACCTGCGCCCAGCCGTTGCCGATGGTGCCGATCACCGTGTCGTCGGGGGCGAACACCTCGTCGAAATGCACCTCGTTGAAGTCGTGCTCGCCCACCAGGTTGACGATCGGCCGCACGGTGATGCCGGGCGAGCCGAGGTCCAGCATGAACTGGCTGATCCCCTCGTGCTTGTTCTCGCCCAGCGGCGAGGTGCGGGCGAAGAGCGAGATGTACTCGGCCCTGTGCGCGATGCTTTGCCAGATCTTGGCGCCGCTGATCCGCCAGCCGCCCTCGACCCGGCTGGCGCGGGTGCGGATCGAGGCGAGGTCCGAGCCCGAATCCGCCTCGCTGAGGCCGACGCAGAACGACAGCTCGCCCCGGGCGATCCGCGGCAGGAAGAACTGCTTCTGCGCCTCGGTGCCGAACTTCAGCAGGTTGGGGCCGATCTGCCGGTCGGCCACCCAATGGGCGCGCAGGGGCATCCCCGCGGCCAGCAGCTCCTCGGTCACGACATAGCGTTCCAGCGCGCTGCGCTCGTGCCCGCCGTACTGGCGCGGCCAGGTCATGCCGATCCAGCCGCGCGCGCCGATCCGGCGGCTGAGGTCGCGGTCATGGCGCTGCCAGCCGCCGGGGCCAAGAGCGAAGCCGCCCGCCGCGCGTTCCTCGGCGATGAAGGCGCGCACCTCCGCGCGCAACTCGTCCAGCGCGGGGGGCAGTTTGTCGGTGTCCAGGCGAAAGCTGTGCAGCATGTCCCTCTCGGCGGCCCGCGGGCCGCTCAGTCCTTGTTCCAGACCGGATGGACCGGCCCTGTTCCGCGCACCACGTCCAGCCGCATCTCGCCCACGCCGGCGATGGCGATGCGCACCACGTCGCCCGGCTGCATGGGGCCCACCCCCGCGGGCGTGCCCGAGGCGATGATGTCGCCCGGCTCCAGCGTCATCACCGAGGAGGCCATGGCGATCATCTCGGGCACGTCCACGATCAGGTCGCGGGTATTCGCCTTCTGCCGGAGTTCTCCGTTCACCGTAAGCTCGACATCGAGGCCCGAGGGGTCCACCTCGTCGGCGGTGACCAGCCAGGGCCCCAGCGGGCAGAAGCTGTCCCAGGACTTGCGCATCACCCGCTCTTCCTTGCCGCGGATCACCGCGTCGATCAGGCAGGAATAGCCGAACACGTGCTCCAGCGCCCGGTCGCGGGGGATGTTGCGGCCGCGGTGGCCGATGATGACGGCCAGCTCGCTTTCGTGATGGATCTCGCGGCCGGGGATCTCGGGCAGCACGATGGGGTCCGCGGGGCCGCTGAGGCTGGAATTGGCCTTGAGGAAAAACCCCTGCCCGCTGGCGGCGAAGGTCGAGATCAGCCCGCTGCCGGCCTTCATCTCGTCGATATGGGCGCGATAGTTCGCCGGAAAGGCCACGATCTTGTTGGGCCACAGGATCGGGCAGTCCAGCCGCACCGCGGAGAGCGGCCGGCGCGGGCCATCGAGCGCCGCCAGCCGCGGGCGCAGCGCCTCGAACCCGGCGATCAGCCGGACCATGCCGACCGGCGGCCAGTCCCCCGGGGCGGCCCCCGCCGCCTCGGTCACGTCGATCAGTTCCTCGCCCGACACCACGCCGATGCGCCCGCCGTCGAAACACGCCAGTCTCATGAATCCTCCCCTGCCCTGCGGTCGCTCAATCCGTCTCGCGCAGCCAGTTCAGCATCCGCATCACCGGCTCGTCGCTGACGCGCAGCAGGTGGGCGGTGCCGCCGATGGCCTTGTGGCTGAAGGGCCGCCAGGACGGCACCGCGAAGACGTCGCCGCGCGACCAGCGGAAGTGCTCGCCGTCCACCTCGGTCTCGCCCTCGCCGAACATCACCGCGAAGATGCTGTTGGCGGTGGTCTGGCGGCGCGGGGTGGCGGCGCCCGGCTCGATCTGCTGCACCGCCAGCGCGATGGAATCGAGCGCGCTGCCCCCCGCGGCGTCGCCCAGCGCCACCTGCCGCATCCCGCGCTCCAGCGGCGCTGCGCCCAGGCGGGCCTGCGTGTCCTTCCAGGCAAAGCGCATGGGCGATTCCAGCGCCACCTCGGTCGCCTTCTCGATCCCCTCGGGGAAATGCTCGAAGAACATCGGCTCCAGCAGCTGCACCAGCGGCGCGTCCAGGAAGTCGATCCAGTAGGCGTCCGTATCGCTCTCGTTGGCATGGCCGTGCCACAGCCAGTTGGGCGTCAAGAGCACGTCGCCCGGCTCCATCAGGTACTTGCGGCCCTGCACGATGGTATAGGTCTCGGGCCCCGTTTCCATCACCAGCCGCAGCGCGTTCGGCGTGTGGCGGTGGCTGCGGGCGGTCTCCTTCCCGCGCACCATCTGATAGGCGGCGACCAGGGTGCGGGTGGTGGCATAGGTGTTGCCGGGAATGGGATTGGCGAGGATCAGGTTGCGCCGCTCGGCCAGTTCGGTGCTGACCAGATCGCCGGCCACCGACAGCGCCGCCCGCGCGTCCTTGTAGGACCAGTGCGCCGGCACGAAGGTCTTCTTGGGCGCTGGATAGAGCGAGGGTTCGGGCTTGTTCCAGCCCGGCCCCATCCCGGTTTCCTTCAGCTCCGCATAGAGATCGTCGAGTGTCTCGACACCGGCGAAGCGATCGGGTCCTTGCAGCTCGGTCATGTCAGCGCCTTTGCATCCAGGGATCAAAATGGTTCTACCATTGCTTACAAAGAAGGTCGGACAGGTTCAATCCCCCAACTCCGCGCGGCCGGCGCTCAGGCGTCGTCCAGCTGGCGGATGGGCATGAACCAGGCGAAGACCGCCCCGACCGCGACAAAGACCGCGATGGTCAGGTGGGCGGCCTGGAAGGCGGTCGAGAAGCCGGCCCCCGGAGCGGAGCCGTCCAGCGCCGCCAGCACCGATACGTCCCCCTGCAGCCCGGATCGCGCCAGGACGGCGAAGAAGACCGCGGTCACGACCGAGGCCCCGGTCGCCGCGCCCAGCGTCCGCGACATCTGCAGAACGCCCGACGCCGCGCCCAGGTTGGCCCCGCCGGCGGCGACCTGCACGGTCAGCTGCAGCACGTTCATCACCGTGCCGAAGCAGATCGCGAAGGCCGCATACCAGACCGCCAGCCAGTAGCCCGGCGCCAGCCCGCCGTAGAGCGCGAAGAGCACGATCGCCGGCCCCAGCGCGGTCAGCCCCACCGAGGGGAAGATGCCCACCCGTCCGGTGCGGCTGACCAGCTGGCCGGTCACGATGGAACTCAGCGCCAGGCCGATGGTCAGCGTCATCAGATAGAAGGCGATGCCGGTCGGGGCGAGCCCGTGCTGGATGCTCAGATGCAACGGCGTGATCGTCACCGTGCCCATCATCGCGGCGCCGTGGCAGAAGGCGATCACCGCGCTGCGGCTGATCCCGGGACGGGCGATCACCTCGAGCTGGAACAGCGGCACCCGCACCCGCCGCTCGACCCGCCACAGCAGACCCAGCGCCAGAGCCGCCAGCGCCAGCCAGCCGGCCGACTGCGCCAGACCGGAGATCTGCGGCGTGCGGATGCCGTTCATCGCCAGGATGAAGGGCACCACGAAGCCGGCAAACAGCAGGATGCCGGGAACATCCATGCCCGGCCGGCCCGAGGGAACCTGGGCGGTCTCCAGCCGCCGCAGCAGAACCAGCGCCCCCAGCGCCAGCACCGCCGGCGCCGCCATCAGATAGCGCCAGCCCAGATGCTCGGTCAGCAGGCCGCCGATCAGCGGGCCCAGCGTCGAGGCGCAGATGTTCACCGTGGCCAGATAGCCGTGGTAGCGGCCGCGGTCGCGGGCGGGGACCAGCTCGCCCACCAGCGCCAGCGACAGCGCCATCAGCCCACCGCCGCCCAGGCCCTGGATGAACCGCCCGGCGATCAGCGCCGGCAGGCTGCCCGCGGCGATGCAGATCGCAGCCCCGCCGATCACCACCGACAGCGACAGGACCAGCATCCGCCGGCGCCCGGCCAGATCGCCCAGCCGCCCGTAGACCGGCGTCGCCACCGCGGCGGCGACCAGATAGGCCACCACCGCCCATGGCACCAGCGTCACGTTGCCCAGATCCGCCGCGATGGCAGGCAGGGCCGTGGCGATCATCGTCTGGTCCGAGATCGAGATGAACATCGGCAGCATGATCGCCGGGAACAGCCGCAGCAGGAAACGCCTGCGGACGGACCAGGCCGCCGTAGGGTCCGCCCCCGGCTCGGCCATTCCGTCAGGCCCCGGTGCAGGGCTGGATCACGGGCGCCTTGCCGCCGCTGGCCCAGTCGGTCAGCGCGGCGTGCAGCGCCTCGTCGATGTCCACCACGTCCGCCTGCTGCTGGACCGCCCGCTGCCGGAAGGCCCGTTCCGAGGGCACCACGATCTCGCGCACCCCCTCGCGCAGCGGGACCGCCTTCAGGTCGCGCAGGAAATGCTCCAGGTGCTCCTCGAAGGCGCCCGCGGGCAGCAGCAGGTCCGGCTTCACCGCCAGGAAGAAGCCGGCATAGTCGCTGCTGAGCCCGCGCGGTAGATGCGCGCCGGCCATCAGCCCCAGGATCTGCACCACCAGCGCCAGCGCATAGCCCTTGTGCCCGCCGAAGGGCGCGACGCCGCCCTGGGCCGCCCGGGCGGCGTCGGTAGTGGGATTGCCCTCGGCGTCGAAGCCCACCCCTTCGGGCAGCGGCTCGCCGGTGCGGGCGTGCAACAGCACGTCGCCCCACATGATGGCCGAGGTGGACATGTCCACGATCACCGGGTTGGCGCCGCGGGTGGGAAAGGCAAAGCAGATCGGGTTGGTGCCCATCACCGCCCGCCGCCCCCCCGGCGGCAGCATGTGCGGCATCCCCGAGGTGGTGTGCAGCGCCACCAGCCCGGCCCGGGCCAGCGGCTCGACATAATGGGCGTTGCGGCCGCTGAAGGGGCAGTTGTTGACCCCCACCACGGCAAAGCCGGTGGCGCTGGCCTTTTCCAGCGCCACCTGGCTGGCGCGCCAGCAGGCCAGGTAGCCCACGTTGTTGCCCCCGTCGAGCAGCGCCGAGCTGGGCGTCTCGTGCAGGATGCGGATCGCCCGGCGCGGCTCGCGGGCGCGGGGTTCGTTGATGATGGCCAGCGCCCGGTTCAGCCCGGCGGGCTCATAGCCGTCCAGCGCGTTGGTCACGAGCTGCGCCTGGATGATGTCGGCCTCCTCGGGCGAATAGCCCGCGCCGCACAGCGCCCGGCGCGTCAGCTCGCGCGCGCCCTCCACGGTCAGGCGCACCTTGCCGGGAAGCTGGTCCAGCCCGGTGCGGCTGGACGGTTTAACCTGGCTTTGTGCCATCGTTCTCTCCTGGGTCTTGTCGCGCGCGGATCATGCGCAGCGCCGTGTAGGTGGTCAGGACTTCGCCGTCCTGGCGGATGATGCGGTGACGGAACCGGACCAGGCCGGTGCCGGGGCGGCTGGCGCTGCGCCGGGCCTCGATCACCTCGGCCTCGGAATGCACGGTGTCGCCCACGCGGGCGGGCGAGGTGAACTCGACCTCCAGCGCCAAGAGCGCCAGCCCCGCGCCGCGGATCGGCCCCTGCGCGTTCAGCGCCTCGCAGAAGAGGAGCGGCAGCAGGCCCGGCACCGGCCGGGCATCCAGCACCGAGACCCGGCGTGCGAGTTCGACGTTGGTGAACAGCTCGCCCGTCATCCCCGAGGCGTTGACGAAGGCCACCAGGTCGGACTCGGTGATGGTGCGCCCCGCGGTGCGGTAGGTGGCGCCGACCGCGAAGTCCTCGAAATGGAAGCGGGGCTCGATCAGCTCCATGCCCGGGCCTCCCGCGGGTATCGGTCCGGGGTGTCAGGCATGGGCCCGGCCCGGCCGGCCCAGCAGCGCGTTGCCGATGATGGTGCGCTGGATCTGGTTGGTGCCCTCGACGATCTGGGTAACCTTGGCGTCGCGCATGTAGCGGTTGATCGGGCTGTCGTTCGAGATGCCGGCGGCGCCGAACAGCTGTACCGCGTCGGTCGTCACCTTCATCGCCACGTCGGTGGCGAAGGCCTTGGCCATGGCCGCCTTCAGCGCCAGGTCCTGGCCGCGCTCGCCGCGGTCGACCATCGCGGCGGCGCTGTAGACCAGCACGCGGGCCGCCTCGGTCTGCATCGCCATCTCGGCCAGCATCCAGCGGATGCCCTGATTGTCGCTGACCTTCATGCCGAAGGTGTGGCGGTTGGTCACGAACTCCATGGCATGGTCGATCGCGCCTTGGGCCAAGCCCACCGCGCGGGCGCCGATGATGGGGCGGAACTCGTTGAAGCCGGCCATCACCGCCTTGAACCCGCCGCCCTCGCTGCCGCCCAGCCGGTTCTCCTCGGGCACGAACAGGTCCTCGAAATAGAGCGGGCAAGACGGCAGGCCGCGCGCGCCCAGTTTGTCCTCCTTGGGGCCGATGGTCAGGCCCGGCGTCCCCTTCGGCACGATGAACAGGTTGACCGCATGGCGGCTGTCGTCCTGCCCCAGCTTGGCGGCCACCACGATGAAGTCGGCCACCGCGGCGTTGGTACACCAGATCTTGGCGCCGTTCAGCACATAGCCGCCCTCCACCGCCCGGGCGCGCGAGCGGATCCCCGCCACGTCCGAGCCGTTCTGCGGCTCGGTCACGGCGATGGAGGCGCGCAGGTCGCCCGAGCACAGCCCCGGCAGGTAGCGGGCGCGCTGCTCCTCGGTGCCGCCGTGGTAGAGCGCGCCGAACGGCCCCCACTGGGCGATCATCACATAGGCGGTGTTGTAGCAGACCCGGCACAGCTCCTCGGCCGCCACCGCGGCGGACAGGATGCTGCCCATGCCGCCATAGCTTTCGGGAAAGGGCAGCCGGAACAGGCCCAGCTCCTTCAGCAGGTCGAACATGTCCTGCGGATATTCGCCCGAACGGTCGATCTCGGCGGCCCGGCCCGCCACCCGCTCGCGCGCCACCCGGCGCACCAGTTGCTGGACGGCCAGCTGGTCGGCATCAAGTGCGAACTGCACTGCTGTATTCCTTTCGAAGTCCACCCATTGCATCCGCCCCCCGGGGGAAGGCGGTCAGTCCTCGACGAAAACCTCGTCGCGCTTGCGGTTGATCGTCGGCAGCGTCACGACCAGGGCCGCCACCGCGGCGGTGGCCAGCAGGACGGCGCAGATCGGCTCGGTGACGAAGATCGTCATGTCGCCGCGCGAGAGCAGCATGGCGCGCCGCAGGTTCTCTTCCAGCATCGGCCCCAGGATGAAGCCCAGCACGAAGGGCGCGGGCTCGCAGTCGAGGCTGATCAGCACGAAGCCCAGGAGACCGAAGAAGCTGATGTAGATCACGTCGAAGGTGCTCATCTGCAGGCCGTAGACCCCGATGGTGCAGAAGGCCATGATGCAGGGGAACAGCACGAAATAGGGCACCCGCAGCAGCCGCACCCACAGCCCCACCAGCGGCAGGTTCAGCACCAGCAGCATCAGGTTGCCGATCCACATGCTGGCGATCACCCCCCAGAAGAGCGCGGGGTGGTTGGTCATCACCGCCGGGCCCGGGACGATCCCCTGCATGATCAGCGCGCCCGCCATCAGCGCCATCACCGCATTGCCGGGGATGCCCAGCGTCAGCATCGGGATGAACGAGGTCTGCGAGCCGGCGTTGTTGGCGCTTTCCGGGGCGGCGACGCCCTCGATGGCGCCCTTGCCGAACTCGGCCGCGTTGGGCGAGATCTTCTTTTCCACCGCATAGGCCGCGAAGGAGGACAACAGCGCCCCGCCGCCCGGCAGGATGCCCAGGAACGACCCGATCAGCGTGCCCCGCGTCACCGGCCCGACCGAGCGGCGCAGATCCTCGCGCGAGGGCATCAGGCCGTTGATCGGCTGGATGGTGATCTGGCGCTCGCGCTCGAACTTCAGGTTGTTCAGGATCTCGCTGATGCCGAACATGCCGATGGCCAGGGCGACGAAGGCCACCCCCTCGCGCATCTCCACCGTGCCGAGGGTGAAGCGCGCGGCGCCGGTATAGATGTCGGTCCCGACCATTCCGAACATCACGCCGGCCAGGATCATCGCGACGGCCTTGACGAAGGACCCCCGCGCCAGCACCACCGAGGCGATGAGCCCCAGCACGATGAGCGAGAAATACTCCGCCGGGCCGAACATCAGCGCGACCTGGGTCAGCGGCGGCGCGAAGACGGCGATCACCAGCGTGGCAAAGCAGCCCGCCGCGAAGGAGCCGATGGCGGCGATGGCCAAGGCCGGCCCGGCCCGGCCGCGCCGCGCCATCTGATAGCCGTCGATGGTCGTCACCACCGAGGCCGACTCGCCCGGCAGGTTCAGCAGGATCGCGGTGGTCGAGCCGCCGTACTGTGCGCCGTAGTAGATCCCCGACAGCATGATCAGCGCCGAGACCGGCGAGAGGGAAAAGGTGATGGGCAGCAGCATGGCGATCGTCGCCGCCGGCCCCACCCCCGGCAGGATGCCGATCAGCGTGCCCAGGAGCGCCCCGATCAGGCAGTAGCCCAGGTTGGCGAAGGTGAAAGCCGTCGTGAACCCCAGCGCGAGGTTGTCGAAGATAGCGAATTCCATGCAGGTGTCCTCAGTGGTTCAGGGCCGGAGGCAGGACCGGAACCCCCAGATTCAGCCCCCAGACGAAGACGATCACGCAAAAGGCGGTCAGGCCCGCGGACAGCGGCAGCGCCAGGCGGAAGGTCATGCGGCGCGACGCGAATGCCGTCACCAGCGTGACCGTCAGGATCGTCAGGGCAAAACCCGCCACCCGGATCATCGCGACGAAGACGAGGGGCGCGATGAGGATGAAGAACATGCCCCGCAGCGGCCAGGGGTCGATCCGCACCCGGGGAGAGACCAGGCTTTTCGCGATGATGACGACGGCCAGCACCCCCAGCAGCCCGCCGACGGCCAGCGGAAAGTAGCCCGGCCCCATTCTCGACGAACTGCCCGTGGGCAGCGTGTTCAGGGCGTAGAGCGAGAACACGGCGCTGATGGCAAGGAAGATGAGGCCCGAGGCGAGATCCCTGCGATTCACATTCATGACGAGATTCCCGTTGCTGTTGTCAGGATCGCAAGGGCGATCCGCCGCCGGAACGGCCAGGGCGGCGGATCACGCGGACCCGGTTACTGGGGCTCGATGCCGATGGCCCGGATGAGCGCGCCCCACCTTTCGGCTTCCGAGGCGAGGAAGGCGCTGTATTCCTCGCCGGTCGAGGGATAGGGGATCAGGCCGTGCCCCGCCCGCGCCTCGATCACGGCGGGGTCGGCCGCCGCGTCCAGCACCGCCTTTTCCAGCCTGGCCAGGACCTCGGGCGGGGTGCCGGCCGGCGCCAGGATGCCCTGCCAGGCGGTGGCGGTCAGCTGGGGATAGCCCAGTTCGGCGAAGGTGGGCACGTCGGGCAGCTGCGGCGACCTTTCCTCGCTGGAGACCGCGAGGATCTTCAGCTGCCCGCCCTCGTGGAACGGGATCATCGAGGCGGCCGAGCCCATGGCGAACTGGGTGCGCCCGGCGATCAGGTCGGGATACTGGCTGGCCCCGCCCGCATAGGGGATATGGATGGCCGAGGAGCCCAGCGCCTCCATCACCATCTCGCACATGATATGGGTGATGTTGCCCACGCCCGAGGACGGGAAGCTCATCTGTCCGGGGTTGGCCTTCGCGTATTCGACGAATTCCTCGAACGTCGAGACCGGCAGCGAGGTGGTGACGGACAGCACCTGCGGCCCGGTCGCCGTGCGCGCGACCGGAACGAAGTCGTTGAACAGGTCGTAGTCGAGCTTGGCGTAGAGCGACAGGTTCAGCACCAGGTTGGACGAGTTGTAGATGACGGTATAGCCATCCGCCGCCGCCGCCGCGGCGCGCTGCGCGCCCAGGATGCTGCCCGCCCCGCCGATGTTCTCGATCACCACCGGCTGGCCCAGCGAACGGCTCATCGCCTCGCCGAAGATGCGCGCCGCCACGTCGACCGATCCGCCGGGGGCGAAGGGCGCGATGATGGTGATGGGCTTGGTGGGATAGTCCTGCGCCGAGGCCGGCGCCCAGGCCATGCAGGCCATGGCGAATGCGCCGAGCATTGCCCTTAAGTTGAGGTTCATTCCTTCTCCTCCCTGTGAACGGAATATGAATCTGCTTGCACTCCGGCACCTCTGGATCGGGTAGCTAGAACAGGTCTCGTGCAGATGATGCCTATGCGGAAACGACCACGACCTTTCCGGTCACGGCGCGGTCGGCGATGCGGCGCAGCGCCCGGCCCACCTCTTCCAGCGGATAGGAGGCCGAGATCAGCGGCTTCAGCCGGCCCTCGGCGATCCATCGCGCCATCGTCTCCATCTCCTCGATCGCGCCGGCCTTGTCGTGGCTGGCCGCGGTGCCGGCGGCCACGCCGATCACCGAACAGCCCTTGAGCAGCACCAGGTTCAGCGGAAAGCGGGGGATCGCGCCGGCGGCGAAGCCCACCACCAGATAGCGCCCGCCCCAGGCCATGCCGCGCAGCGCCGGCTCGGCCTGGTCGCCGCCCACCGGATCCACCACGACATCGACCCCGCGCCCCGCCGTCAGCTCGCGGATGCGCTCGCGCAAGGGCTCGGTGCTGTAGTTGATGGTCTCGGCGGCGCCGGCCCGGCGGCAGGCCTCCAGCTTTTCGGCGGTCGAGGCCGCGGCGATCACCCGGGCGCCCATCACCGCGGCCAGTTCCACCGCCGCCAGCCCGACCCCGCCGGCGGCGCCCAGCACCAGCACGGTCTCGCCCGGTTGCAGCCCGGCGCGCCTGCGCAGCGCGTGATAGCTGGTGCCATAGGTGGTGGCGAAGGCGGCGCCGGTGGGGAAGTCCACCCCCTCGGGCAGGCGGATCGTCCGCCCGTCGGCCTGGCACAGCGCCTCTTCGGCAAAGGCGCCCAGCCGGCAGCGGCTGACCACCCGGTCGCCCGGGCGGAATTCGGTCACCTCGCGGCCCGTCTCGACCACCACGCCGGCCAGTTCCTGCCCCGGCACGAAGGGCGGCTCGGCCTTGTGCTGATACTGGTTGCGGATGGTCAGCACATCGGGAAAGTTCAGCCCTGCGGCCTTGACGGCGACGCGGAGCTCTCGGGGACCGGGGCGCGGCGCGGGCACCTCCTCGATCCGCAGGCTTTCCGGCTCGCCGAATTGGCGGCAGATGGCTGCACGCATCCGTTCCTTCCCCCTTCGCCCGATTGATATAGCCTCGGTACGGTTTTATTGGTAGGACCTTTGATACTTTCGGTCAACCCTTCCAAGCGGCCCGACCGAAGTTCATCGCCGATGCCCGACCGGGAGGGCAGCTTGCCAACCCGGACCGCCGGCCCTACGAAACGTCTCGATGCGGGAGGAACGATGCCCGAGGAAGAAACCGCCCCCGGACCGCTGCAAGGGCTGCGGGTGCTCGACTTCACCAGCGTGCTGTCCGGCCCGTACTGCACGCGCCTGCTGGCGGATCTGGGCGCCGAGGTGCTGAAGATCGAGCCGCCCGAGGGCGATCACAAGCGGCTGGTCCCGCCGCTGCGCGAGGGGCAGAGCACCACCTTCGCCCATGTGAACAGCGGCAAGAAGAGCGTGGTGCTGGACCTGAAGTCGCCCGCCGGCCGGCAGGCGGCGCAGGATCTGGCGGCCCAAGCGGCGGTGGTGGTGCAGAACTGGCGGCCCGACGTGGCGGCGCGGCTGGGGCTCGACCATGCGACGCTGGCCGCGGCCAATCCCGCGCTCGTCTACTGCGCGATCTCCGGCTACGGGCAGAGCGGGACCAAGGCGCTGCGCCCGGCCTATGCGCCGGTCATCCATGCCGCCAGCGGCTATGAGCTGGCACAGATGCAATACGCCCCCGGCGCCGAGCAGCCGGCGGCGACGGGCATCTTCGTGGCCGATGTGCTGGCCGGCATGGCGGCCTTCGGCGCGATCAACGCGGCGCTGGTCCGGCGGCAGGCGACCGGACAGGGGCAGTTCATCGACGTGTCGATGTACGAGGCCATGCTGAACCTGCTGATGTTCGAATGGCACCAGGCGCAGTTCTTCGAGGTGCCCCGCCGGATCTATCCGCCGCTGCGGGCCGGCGACGGCTTCATCGTGGTGGCGCCGGTGACCCAGCGCAACTTCCATGCGCTGGCCGACTGTATCGGCCGGCCCGACCTGAAGCAGGATCCCCGATACGCCACCCCCGGCGCGCGGGTGGCCCACTGGCAGGAGCTGATGGGGCTGGTCGCGGACTGGACGCGCGACCGCAGCGCGCGGGACTGCGAGGACCTGATGCTGGCCCACCAGGTGCCCTGCGCGCGCTATGTGACCGTGGCCGAGGCGATGGCCGATCCGGCGCTGGCCCAGCGCGGGGCGCTGGCCCGGGTGCGCGACGCGGCGGGAGAGGTGGTGATCCCCGGCGCGCCCTGGCAGATGCCGGGCGTCGAATGCCACCCCCGCCCGGAGGTGCCGGCGCTGGGCGCCGACACCGCCGAGGTGCTGGCCGGGCTGCTGGGCTATGGCCCCGACCGGATCCGCGCCTGCACTGGGGCGGAGGAGGACGACACCGCGCTCACTACCCCCGGAACCGCGGGGCGCGCTTCTCCCTGAAGGCGGCGACGGCCTCGCGGTGGTCGGCGGTGGCCTTGAGGATCGGCTGGTGCGAGGTGGCCAGATCCATGTGCTCGATCAGCCCGGTCTGGACCCCCTGCCGGCACAGCCGCTTGGTCATGCGGATGGCCTGCGTCGGCCCGCGCGCCAGCCGGGCGGCGAAGGCCATGGTCTCGTCCATCAGCCGGGCGTCGTCGAAGACGCGGTTGACCAGGCCGATCCGCAGCGCCTCGTCCGCGTCGATCATGTCGCCGGTCCACAGGAGTTCCAGCGCCTTCGACATGCCGACGATCCGCGGCAGCAGCCAGGCGCCGCCGTCGCCCGGGATCAGCCCCACGCGGATATAGGTCTCGCCCATCCGCGCGCTGCGGGCGGCGAAGATCAGGTCGGCCATCAGCGCCATGTCCAGGCCCGCCCCCGCCGCCACCCCGTTCACCGCGGCGATGAAGGGTTTGTCGATCTCCATCAGCAGCCGCGGGATGCGGCCGATGCCCTGCCAGATGAAGGTCTTCTGCTCCAGCGGCGTTTCCACCCCGGCATCGGCGTTCTCCTTCATCCGGCCGACATCGCCCCCCGCGCAGAAGGCGCCGCCCGCCCCGGTCAGCACCAGCACCCGGATGGCGTCGTCGTCGCGGCAGCGCAGGAGCGCCTCCGCCCAGGCATCCAGCATGGGCGGGGTGAAGGCGTTCCGGCGCTCCGGCCGGTTGAGGGTCAGCAGCGCGATGCCCTCGCTGACCTCGAACAGCAGGTCTTCCATGCGAATCTCCGGCTCAGTCCGCCACCGCCCGCACGGATGTGTCCGACCCGGCGGCCGGCTGCAATGCCCGCGGCTCGTGGCCCGTGACCCGGCGCAGGATGGCCTCGGCGGCCGCGGCGGACGGCGCCTCGTCGGCCCGCCACGCCACATGGCCGTCCGGGCGCACGAGGACCAGCCGCTTCTCGTAGAGCCGCGCGAGGTCGGCCGAGCCGCTGCGGTAGACCGAGAAGGGCACGCCCCGCGCCGCCGCCGCCCCTTCCAGCGTTGCGGTGTCGCCGCCGCCCAGCGCCATCAGCACGAAGCCCCGCCCGAACAGATCCAGCGTGCTGCGGCCGTTTTCCAGCCACATGTGGGGGGCGCGGGCGCCGGGGATGGTGCGCTGCTCGTACCGCTCCCACGACTGCCAGTCGGGCACCGGCCCCTCGCGCTCCACGATCGGGGAATCGGCATAGACATAGCCCAGGTGGATATGCAGCGTGTACCACTCGTTCTTCATCGCCTCGGTGAACCGGGCGCCCAGCGTCTCGCGCAGCGCGCGGCCCTCGTCGGTATCGTCCAGCAGCGCGGGGTTTTTGCCGGGCGAGAGCATGTTGCGCAGGTTGCGGCTGGCCTCGGTGACATTGCGCACCGCCACGGGCCGGCGTTCCGCCTGATAGCTGTCCAGCAGCACCGGCCCGCCCCAGCCCTCCAGCATCGCCGCCAGCTTCCACGACAGGTCCACCGCCTCGCCGATGCCGGTGTTCATGCCGAAGCCGCCGGTGGGCGACATGACATGCGCCGCATCGCCCGCGATGAACACCCGGCCGGAGCCATAGCTGTCGGCCACCAGTTCGGCCCGGACCCAGGGCACCACCGACAGGATCTCCAGATCGAAGCGGCGGCCCACGCAGCGCCAGGCGAATTCGCGCACCTCCTGCTCGTCATAGGTCCGCTGCCGGTCCGCCGAGCCCAGGATCGACATGCGCCACTGGTCGCGCCCGTTGATGGCGACCAGCGTGCCCCAGGTCCCCTCGGGGCCGATGAAGATGTAGCGATAGCCCGGCGCCTTGTCGTGCAGGGCATTCAGGTCGGCGGTGCGGAAGATCACGTTGGTGGTATAGGTCAGCACCCCGGCGCCGGAATAGGTGATGCCCAGCGCGGCGGCCGTGGCGCTGCGCGCGCCGTCGCAGCCCACCAGATAGCGCGCGCGGATCTTGCGCTCCGTCCCGCTTTCCAGATCGGTGACCGACAGGGTGACGCCCTCGGCATCCTGCTCGAATCCCGCGCTTTCGGTGCGATAAAGCAGGCTGGTCCTGTCGAACGACGCGGCGAACTTGCGCAGGATGGGGTCGAACATGTTCTGCGGGCAGCGTTCCCGCTTCTGCGGGCTGACCGGCGGCGGGGTGTCCGCCGCCATCCCCGGAAACCGCTCGCGGCCGAGCTCGTACCCGTTCAGCGAGGTCAGATACACGTTGTCCTGCGGATAGTCGCGCGGATAGGGGCTGGCCTCCACATCGGCCACAAGCCCCCACCGGCGGCAATGCTCCATAGTGCGGATGCCCACCATGTCCATCTTCGGCTGGAAAATCTCCCCCGTGCCGCGCTCGACCACGATGCATCGCCTGCCCCGCCAGCCCAGATCCCCCGCAAGCGCCAGCCCCACCGGGCCGGCGCCCACGATCACGACGTCGGTATCATAGTCCATGCGGCCGCCTGCTGTTTTGGTGATGGTTTTCAATGGTAGGACCATTATAGGCAGCAGTCAATGCCACCGCAAGCCGACTAGATCAATCCGGCCGCGCGCGCCTCGGCCAGGTCCTTGGCGTCCAGCCAGTCGCCCAGCACCTGTTCGGCGGGCACGGCCCCCGCGGCCTCGGGCGGGCGCGGCAGGTCGGGAACCGAGCGGCTGAACCGCGGCGCGGGGGCGGGCTGGACCACCCCGTCGATCTCGACGAAGGTCCCCCGCGCCTTCAGGTGCGGGTGTTCCATCAGGTCGCCGGTTTCCAGCACGGGGGCGAAACAGGCGTCGGTGCCTTCCAGAAGCGCGCACCATTCGGCCTGGGTCCGGGTGGCGAAGATCGCCTCGAACCGCCGCTTCATCGCCGGCCAGCTTTCCCTGTCCCACTGGCCGGGCAGTTCGGCGGGATCGAGACCCAGTATCGACAGGAGCTGCCCGTAGAAACGCGCCTCTATCGCGCCGACCGAGACCCATTTGCCGTCGGCACACTGATAGCTGTCATAGAAATGCGAGCCCGAGTCGGTCGGCCCGGTGCCGCGCGGCCCGGTCAGTCCGGCCGCCGACAGCCCGCAATACCCGACCATCAGCGAGGCCACGCCGTCCACGATGGCGGCGTCCACCACCTGCCCGCGCCCCGACTGCCGGGATTCATGGATGGCCGCCATGATGCCGAAGGCAAGGTAAAGGGCGCCGCCGCCGAAGTCTCCGACCAGGTTGAGCGGGATGGACGGCGGCTGGTCGCGCCGCCCGATGGCGCCCAGCGCCCCGGCCAGCGCGATATAGTTGATGTCGTGGCCGGCGGCCTGGGCCAGCGGGCCGTCCTGTCCCCAGCCCGTCATCCGGCCGTAGACCAGCCGCGGGTTCGCCTCGAGACAGGTCTCCGGCCCCAG
Organism: Paracoccaceae bacterium; assembly: GCA_037190175.1. Classification (GTDB taxonomy): domain Bacteria; phylum Pseudomonadota; class Alphaproteobacteria; order Rhodobacterales; family Rhodobacteraceae; genus JBBCJM01. The sequence goes on from JBBCJM010000052.1 coordinate 29,243, forward strand.
CCCCAGACGCTCCATGACGCCGGGACGGAAGCCTTCGATCAGCACGTCGGCGCGCGAAATCAGCGAACCCGCAAGGTCCTTCGCCTCGGGCCGCTTGAGATCGAGGAGGATCGTGGGGCGGTTGCGCAGCGGCAGGTTGTATTTCAGCGGCCGCGGCCGGCCCAGCTCGACCGGCGTCACGCGGTCGATCCGCAGCACGGTCGCGCCCAGGTCGGCCAGCAGCATCGCTGCCGCCGGGGCCGGGCCGACGCTGGCGAACTCCACCACCTTCAATCCCGCCAAAGGTCCCATGCGCTCACCCCGATGCCGTGCCGATATGGTTCTACCATTACACAGCCGGCATCCGGAAGGAAAGCCGTCGGGAGCCGGGCCTCGCCCGAAGGCACCGCGCAGTCCACACCACCCTTGACCGCGCCGGCTTTGCGGATCAAAGCCGGGCGCGACAGCTGCCATCGGACCCCCCATGACCATCCACCTGCATCAGGGCGACCTGCCCGCGGATCTGAGCTTCGGCCCCGTGGTGGCCGTCGACACCGAGACCATGGGGCTGGACCCCCGGCGCGACCGGCTCTGCGTGGTGCAGCTTTCCGCCGGCGACGGCGATGCGCATCTGGTGCAGATCGCCCGGGGCCAGGCCGCGGCGCCCCACCTGGAGCGGCTGTTGGCCGACCCGGCCACGCTGAAGCTCTTCCACTTCGGCCGCTTCGACATCGCGGCCCTGCGCCGCGCCTTCGGGGTGACGACGGCGCCGGTCTGGTGCACCAAGATCGCCTCGAAGCTGATCCGCACCTATACCGACCGCCACGGGCTCAAGTACCTGCTGGCCGACCTGGTGGGGGTGGACGTGTCCAAGGCGCAGCAGACCTCGGACTGGGGCGCGGCGGTGCTGAGCGAGGCGCAGCGGGAATACGCCGCCTCGGACGTGCTGTACCTGCACCGGCTGAAGGACGAGCTGGAGGCCCGGCTGGTCCGCGAGGGGCGGCTGGAGCTGGCCGAGCGGCTTTTCGCCTTCCTGCCCACCCGGGCGGAGATGGACCTCCTGGGCTGGGGCGACGGCGAGGCCGACATCTTCCACCACTGAACCTTGGCGCGGGGCGCGCGCGCCCCCATCTGCGGGGGAACCCGAAGGGAAGGCGCGATGGACAACCTCCACTCCACGCTGGTGGCCTGGCTGAAGGTGATCCTGCCGCTGACCGCGCTGGCGATCCTGTCCACCCTGTTCCTGGTGGCCCGCACCATCAACCCCGACGACGCGATCCCCTTCGCCCAGGTCGATATCGAGGACCGGCTGCGCGAGCCGCGGCTGACCCTGCCCACCTGGGCCGGGGTGACCGAGGACGGCGCCGCGGTCACCGTCAGCGCCGAGACCGCCCGGCCGGGCGGCGAGGCCGGCCCCGCCGCCCACCGGCGGGTGG
>JBBCJM010000053.1:0-34683 GCA_037190175.1 Paracoccaceae bacterium
GCGAACACCGCCGGGGCATCGGCAAGCTGCTGAACTAGAGCGGGATCGGTTCATACGGAATCCTGGGCAGGCGCCTCCCCTCCCCTCGTGGGTGGGGCTGGGGGAGGGGGCTTGCCAGGGCTGGAGGCCCCCCTCCCCATCCCTCCCCACGAGGGGGAGGGAGGTGAGAGCCCTCATTCGGTAGCGCCAGCGGCGGCTGTTCCACTTTGCTCCAGCGGCACTCGGGCGCATCCTCCTTGCGTTGACACGCCCTCGGGCCGGGGTAGTGTTCGCCCATGCCCGACCGACCCCCCTCCCGCCTTCGCTGGCTGTGGCTGCTGCTGGTTCCCCTCGCCCTGGCCGCGGGGTGGGTGCTGACCCAGAGGATGGGGGCCGAGGGCCTGCCGCCGCATATCGCCTCGGGCAACGGCCGGGTGGAGGCGGTGGCCATCGACATCTCCACCCGCAGCGGCGGGCGCATCCGCGAGATCCCGGCCTATGAGGGGCAGAGCGTGGCGCGCGGCGAGGTGCTGGCGCAGATGGACACCCAGCTGCTGGAGGCCCAGCTGCGCGAGGCGCAGGCGCAGCTGCAGCGCGGGCGGATCGCCCGGGACGTGGCCGAAAGCGGGGTGGCCCAGGCGCAGGCCGAACATTCCGCGGCGCTGGCCTTCGTGGCCCAGCGGCAGACCGAATTCGAATCGGCCGAGCGGCGGCTGGCGCGGTCCGAGCAACTGGCCCGCACCAATGCCATCTCGCAGCAGGTGCTGGACGACGACCGGGCGCGCGAGGCCGCCTCGCGCGCGGCGCTGGACGCGGCGCGGGCGCAGGCGGCCTCGGCCGCGGCGGGCATGGCCACGGCGCGCGCCCGCATCGTGGATGCCGAGGCCAGCATCGAGGCCACGCTGGCCGCCATCGACCGCATCCGCGCCGAGATCGAGGACGCCACCCTGCGCTCGCCCCGCGACGGGCGGGTGCAGTATCTGGTGGCCCAGCCGGGCGAGGTGGTGGCGGGCGGCGGCCGGGTGCTGAACCTGATCGACCTGTCCGACGTCTACATGACCTTCTTCCTGCCCACGCTGGAGACCGGGCGGGTGGCGCTGGGGTCCGAGGCGCGCATCGTGCTGGACACCGCGCCGGGGGTGGTGATCCCGGCCGAGGTCTCCTTCATCTCGGACGTCGCCCAGTTCACCCCCCGCACGGTGGAGACCGCCGAGGAACGCATGGGCCTGATGTTCCGCATCCGGGTGCGGGTGGCGCCGGAGCTGTTGCAGAAACATGCGGACTACGTGAAGCCCGGCCTGCCCGGCATCGCCTATGTCAGGCTCGACCCCGCGGCGGAGTGGCCGGAGTTCCTGCGGTCCGGCCTCTTGCAATGACGCAGCTGGCGGCGCGGATGCGCGGGGTCGGCCACGGCTACCGCAAGACCCGGGCGCTGGAGGACGTGACGCTGGACTTTCCCGCCGGGCGGATGATCGGGCTGATCGGGCCGGACGGGGTGGGGAAATCCACGCTGCTGTCGCTGATCGCCGGGGCGCGGAAGGTGCAGGAGGGCGAGGTCCGGGCGCTGGGTGCGGACATGCGCGACCGCCATCAGCGCGCCGAGGTCGGCCCGCGCATCGCCTTCATGCCGCAGGGGCTGGGCAGGAACCTCTATCCCACGCTCTCGGTCCACGAGAACGTGGATTTCTTCGGCCGGCTCTTCGGCCATGCGCGGGAGGAGCGGCACCGGCGCATCGACGAATTGCTGCGGGCCACCGGGCTCGACCCCTTCCCCGACCGCCCGGCGGGCAAGCTCTCGGGCGGGATGAAGCAGAAGCTGGGGCTCTGCTGCGCGCTGATCCACGACCCCGACCTCTTGATCCTGGACGAGCCCACCACCGGGGTCGATCCCCTGGCCCGCCGGCAGTTCTGGGACCTGATCGACGGCATCCGGGCCGAACGGCCGGGGATGGGGGTCATCGTCGCCACCGCCTATATGGACGAGGCCGCGGGCTTCGACTGGCTGGTGGCGATGGACGGCGGGCGGGTGCTGGCCACCGGAACGCCGGCCGAGTTGCAGGAGCGCACCGGCACCGCCTCGCTGGACGACGCCTTTATCGCGCTCATGCCCGAGGAAAAGCGCCGCCTGCACCGCGCGGTGGAAATCCCCCCGCGTCCCCCGGCCGAGGACGAGCCGGCCATCGAGGCCGAGGGGCTCACCATCCGCTTCGGCGACTTCACTGCGGTGGATGACGTGAGCTTCCGCATCCCGCGGGGCGAGATCTTCGGCTTCCTGGGCTCCAACGGCTGCGGCAAGACCACGACGATGAAGATGCTGACCGGGCTTCTGCCGGCCAGCGAGGGCACCGCGCGGCTCTTCGGGCAGGAGGTGGACCCCCGCGACCTCGATACCCGCCGCAGGGTCGGCTACATGTCGCAGAGCTTCTCGCTCTATACCGAGCTGACGGTGCGCCAGAACCTCGACCTGCACGCGCGGCTGTTCCAGTTGCCGGCGGGCGAGATCCCGGGCCGGATCGACGAGATGGCCCGCCGCTTCGACCTGACCGAGGTGCTGGACAAGCTGCCCGATGCGCTGCCGCTGGGCGTCACGCAAAGGCTGTCGCTGGCCGTCGCCATGATCCACGCGCCCGAGATCCTGATCCTGGACGAGCCGACCTCGGGCGTCGATCCCATCGCGCGGGATGCCTTGTGGCAGAGCTTCGTGGACCTGTCGCGGCAGGACGGGGTGACGATCTTCATCTCCACCCATTTCATGAACGAGGCCGAACGCTGCGACCGCATCTCGCTGATGCACGCGGGGAAAGTGCTGGTTTCCGACACCCCGGCGGCCATCGTGCAGGACCGGGGCGCGAAGGATCTGGAGGAGGCTTTCGTGGGCCACCTGCAGGACGCCATCGGCGAGCCGCTGCGGCAGGCCCGGCCCGAGACCGTGCACGCCATCGCCGGCCACCACGACCGGCCGCCCCGCCGCTGGATCGACCCCCGCCGGATCGGCAGCTATGCGCGGCGCGAGGCGCTGGAGCTGCGGCGCGACCCCATCCGCGCCTCCTTCGCCTTCCTGGGCAGCCTGCTGTTGCTCTTCGTGCTGGGCTACGGGATCAGCATGGATGTGGAGGATCTGCCCTTCGCGGTGCTGGACCACGACCAGACCACGCTCAGCCGCGACTATACGCTGGATATCGCCGGCTCGCGCTACTTCACCGAACGCCCGCCCATCGCCGACCGCGCCGACCTCGACCGCCGGATGCGCGACGGGGAGCTGAGCCTGGCCATCGAGATCCCGCCCGGCTTCGCGCGCGACATCTCGGCCGGGCGGCGGGTGGAGATCGGCGGCTGGATCGACGGCGCCATGCCCTCGCGCGCCGAGACCGCGCAGGGCTATGTGGGCGGGCTGCACCTGCACTGGCTGACGAGCCAGGCGCGGCTGGCCTATGGCGACCGGGCGCTGGCGTCCGACTTCACGCTGGAGACGCGGTTCCGCTACAACCCCAACGTGGAAAGCCTGATCGCCATGGTGCCGGCGGTGATCGGGCTGGTGCTGCTGTTCATACCCACCATGCTCTCCACCCTTTCCATCGTGCGGGAGAAGGATCTGGGCTCCATCGTCAACCTCTACGTCACGCCGGTCACGCGGCTGGAATTCCTGCTGGGCAAGCAGCTGCCCTACGTGGGCCTCGCCATGCTGAACTTCGTGACGCTGACCGCCTTTGCGGTGCTGGTGCAGGGGGTGCCCTTCACCGGCAGCCTCGGGGCCTGGGTGCTGGGCGGCCTCTTGTACGCCGTCGCCGCCACCGGGATGGGCCTCCTCATCTCCAGCTTCATGAACAGCCAGATCGCGGCGATCTTCCTGACCACCATCGTCTCGATGCTGCTGGCCGTGCAGTATTCCGGGATGATCGACCCCGTGGCCTCGATGGAGGGCTCGGCCGCGGTGATCGGGGCGCTGAACCCGGCCAGCCATTTCATCACCATCGCGCGGGGCACCTTTTCCAAGGCGCTGGGGATGGAGGATCTGGCGGGCCCCTTCCTCGCCCTGCTGGCCACCGGCCCGGTGCTACTGGCCCTGAGCGTGGTCTTCCTGCGCAAGCAGGCGCGCTGAGATGCGGATCGGGACCATCTGGCGGCTGGGGATCAAGGAGCTCTGGGGGCTCTGGCGCACGCCCGCACTGCTGGCGCTGATCGCCGCGGCCTTCTCGATCCAGATCTACGCCGCGGCGACCGCCATCCCCCTCACCATCAACAAGGCGCCGCTGTCGATCGTGGACGAGGACGCCTCGCCGCTCTCCGCCCGCATCGCCTCGGCCTTCTATCTGCCCTGGTTCGCGCCGCCGCAGATGATCACCCTGTCGGAGATGAACCGCCGGATGGACGCGGGGATCGATACCTTCGCGCTGGTGATCCCGCCGCATTTCCAGCGCGACCTGCTGGCGGGCGCCGGCCCGGCGATGCAGCTGAACGTCGACGCCACCCGGATGACGCAGGCCTTCACCGGCGCGGGCTACGTGCAGGCCATCGTCTCGGGCGAGGTGGCCGAGTTCGCGCAGCGGTATCGGGCGGCGGAACAGGCGCCGGTCGATCTGGTGCTGCGCGCCCGGTTCAACCCCGAGTTGAACCCCGGCTGGTTCGGCGCGCTGATGGAGGTGGTGAACAACGTCTCGCTGCTGTCGGTGATCCTGGCCGGCGCCGCGCTGATCCGCGAGCGCGAGCGGGGCACCATCGAGCACCTGCTGGTCATGCCGGTCACGCCAACCGAGATCATGCTGGCCAAGATCTGGCCCATGGCGGTGGTGGTGCTGGGGGCGGTGCTCTTCGCGATGACCGCGGTGGTGCAGGCCTGGCTGGCGGTGCCGGTGGCGGGGTCGCTGTGGCTGCTGATGCTGGGGGTGGGGTTGCAGGTCTTCGCCAGCACCTCGCTGGGGATCCTGCTGGCCACCGTCGCGGGCTCCATGCCGCAGTTCGGGCTCCTGCTGATGCTGGTGCTGTTCCCCCTGCAGATCCTCGCGGGCGGGCTGACCCCGGTGGAGAACATGCCGCCGGTGCTGAGCATCGTGATGTCCGCCGCGCCGGACACCCATTTCGTCTCGCTGGCCCAGGCGGTGCTGTTCCGCGGCGCGGGGCTGGAGTCGGTCTGGCCGCGGCTGCTGGCGCTCATCGCCATCGGCGCCGCGTTCTTCGCCGTCTCGCTCTGGCGCTTCCGCCGTTCGCTGCGATAGGCAAGCGGGCCGGCGGGTGCCAGAATGGGCTGTCATGGAAAGGCCGGGCCCTTGCTGAAACAGATCGACACGCGGCAGCTCAGGGTGTTGCGGGTGCTGCTGGAGGAATGCTCCGTCACCCGCGCCGCCCGGGTGCTGGACCAGTCGCAGCCGCATGTCAGCCTGACCCTGCGCAAGCTGCGGGCGGTGGTGGGCGACCCGATCCTGGTGCGCTCGGGGGCCAAGCTGGTGCCGACCGAGCGCGGCCGGGCGCTGCTGCCGCATGTGCGCGCGGTGCTGGACGGGATCGACCGGATCGTGGGCGCGCCGCAGGTCTTCGACCCGGCGACCGAGACCGGGGCCTTCCGCATCGCCTCGGCCGACTGCATGGAGGCGATCTTCCTGCCGCCCCTGGTCGAGCGGCTGGGCCGCGGTGCGCCGGCCGCGCGGGTGGTGGTGCGGGGGATCGACGCCGCTTACGACTATGCCGCGGCGCTGGAGCAGGACGAGCTGGACGCGGTGATCTGCAACTGGCCCGGCGCGCCCGCGCATCTGAAGACCGCGCATCTGATGACCGAGGAGATCGTCTGCCTGGTCGGCCCCCAGCACCCCTGGGCCGGCGGCGGCCGCCCGACGATGGAGGCCTATCTGGCCGCCCGCCACATCGCCCCCGTGGCCCGCTCGCGCGCCGAGCCGGGGCCCATCGACCTGCAACTGGCCGAGCTGGGCCTGCGCCGCGACATCCGCACCATGGTGGCCGAGTTCAACCTGATCCCGCATATCCTGATGGGCTCCGACCTGGTGTTCACCAGTTCCGCCCGGTTCGCCCGGTATTTCGCTTCGCTTATGCCGCTGCGCAGCATCCCGGCGCCGGCGGAGTTCGGGCGGCTGAAGTTCTTTCTGCTCTGGCATGAAAGGGCGCAGTCCGACCCTCGCAACGTCTGGCTGCGGGGGCAGATCACCGCGGTGGCGCGGGCCCTGCCGCCCCCGGTATAACGAAACCGATATGGAGTCCTTAACGCCCGGCCAACTGGCGGGGCAGGGGGCCCGCGTGCCAGCCTTCGGCTCGTCCCTTCAAGGCAGGTCGTCCCCATGTCGCATTCGACGCTCCAATCCACCCTCGCCGCCACCGCCGAGGAACGGGCCGGCCGCTGGTCGGGGCGCAACGCCGACAAGGACCGGCTGCGGCACGAGATCTGGTCGCGGCTGGAGGACAGCGGGCTGAACATCGGCCCGGTGTGGAGCCGGATCTCCAACTGGGTGGGCGCCGAGGAGGCCGCCCGCCGGCTGGGTGAGCTCGACATCTGGAAGCGGGCGAAGGTCGTGAAATGCAACCCCGACCCGCCGCAGATCCCGGTGCGGCTGCGGGCGCTCTACGACGGCAAGCTGCTCTACATGCCGGTGCCCGAGTTCGGCTCGGGCGAGCTGCCCTGGGTGCTGCTGGACCCCGCGAAACTGGAACGCGAGGGGGTGCAGTTCGAGCTGGCCGCCACCTCGCAGGGCGCGGTGCAGGTGGGGGAGAAGCTGGGGTTCGAGGACATGGCCAAGATCGACCTCGCCGTCTGCGGCTGCGTGGCGGTGACCCGCCAGGGCGGGCGCACCGGCAAGGGCGGCGGCTTCGCCGACCTGGAGCTCGGCCTCTTCCGCGACCTGGGCAAGATCACCGAGGAGACGCCCATCGTCACCACCGTGCATTCCTCGATGATCGTCGACGACGACCGCCTGCCGATCATGGAGCACGATTCGCTCCTGAACTGGATCGTGACGGAAAAGGAAGCCATCGAGACCAGCCCCGGCCGCCGCCAGCCCGGCGGGGTGCGCTGGGATCTGCTGCAACCCGACCAGCTTGAGGACATCTGGTTCCTCAGGGACCTCAAGGCCCGGATACTCGCCGCCAAGGCCGGGAGGGGCTGAAGCGGCGCGCGTGGGAGGAGATGCGAAGCGGTCGCCCGCCCGGGACGGCCGGCACTAGAAAGGCAATGAGACGACCGCCAGCCCATGGCGGCTTTCCCCCCAACAGATGGAGCCCCAGATGACCCTTTCCCCGCTTTCCCGCCGCCGCCTGCTGCAATCCGGCGCCATGGCGCTGGCGGCCTCGGCCCTGCCGCTGCGCCTGCACGCCCAGACCCCGGTGGTGATCGGCGCGCTCTATGTCGGGCCGCGCGACGACTACGGATGGAACCAGTCCCACGCCGCGGCGGTCGAGATCCTGCGCGGCGTGCCGGGCGTGAGCGTGGTCGAGGAAGAGAACGTGCCCGAGACCAACGCCGTCGCCCAGTCGATGGAATCGATGATCAACCTCGACGGCGCGAACCTGATCCTCGCCACCTCCTTCGGCTATTACAGCCCCTTCGTGGTGGAGGCGGCGAAGAAGCACCCGGGCGTGCAGTTCCGCCATTGCGCGCCGCTGTGGAACCCCGCGACCGACCCGCAGAACGCCGGCAGCTATTTCGCCTACCTCAACCAGGCGCATTACGTGAACGGGGTGGCGGCGGGGCTGTCGGTGCCCTCGGGCAAGCTGGGCTTCGTGGCGGCGAAGCCCGTGCAGACCGTGCTGTCGAACATCAACTCCTTCCTCCTGGGCGCGCGCTCGGTGAACCCCAATGCCACGGTGCAGGTGATCTTCACCGGCGAATGGTCGATGTCGGTGCGCGAGGCCGAGGCGACCAATGCGCTGATCGACGCGGGGGTCGAGGTGATCTCCTGCCACGTCGATGGCCCGAAAGTGGTGATCGAGACCGCCGAGGGGCGGGGGGTGAAGACCTGCGGCCACAACGCCGACCTCTCGCCGCTGGCCCCCAACGGCTTCATCACCGGCGCGGAAAGCAAGTGGGAGACGGTCTATCGGATGTACGCCGACGCCCTGGCCAAGGGCGAGGCGCCGCCGAACCTCGTCGCCGGCGGCTATCACAACGACATGCTGCGCAACACCGCTTTTGGCGCCGGCGCCACGCCCGGCGCGCGTGCGGCGGCCGAGGCGGCCATCGCGGCGCTGCAGGCGGGCGAGCCGATCTACAAGGGGCCGCTCAGCGACAATCGCGGCAACCAGGTGATCGCCGGCACGCTGGACAACTATGCCCCGGAACTGGAAAGCATGGACTACCTGCTGGAGGGCGTGATCGGCTCGACTACCTGACGGCCGGCGGGGGCCTTCGCCGGCCCCCCCTTCCACCCGAGGATGCCCATGACCGTCATCCCCTCCCCGCACGCCGCCGCCCGCAGGGGGCTCGATGCGCGCAGCACCCGGGTGCTGGAGGCGCTGCTGATCCCGCTGATGGCGCTGGCGGTCTCGGGCCTGATCTTCTCGGCCTTCCTGCTGGCCTTGGGGCGCAATCCGGTGACCTTCTTCGGGCTGGTCTGGACCGGGGGCTTCTCCTCGGCCTTCTCGATCCAGAACGCGCTGCAACGCGCCGCGCCCCTGATCCTGACGGGCCTCGCCTTCGCCATCCCCGCCCGCATCGGCCTGACCCTGATCGGGGCCGAGGGCGCGCTGGTGCTGGGGGGCCTGTCGGCAGCCGCCATCGCCATCCCCATGGCGCTGGCCGCCTGGCCCCCGGCGCTGGTGCTGCCGGTGATGGCGCTGGCGGCGGTGCTGGTGGGCGGGCTCTGGGTCGGGGCGGTGGGCTGGCTGCGCCATGCGCGGGGCGTGAACGAGACCATCGCCTCGCTGCTGATGACCTATATCGCCATCGCGGTGATGAACTTCATGGTGGAAGGGCCCTTGCGCGATCCGGGCTCGGCCAACAAGCCCTCCACCATGCCCTTGGGCGCCGACTATCGCATCGGCGAGATCCCCGGCACCACGGTGCATTGGGGGCTGGTGGCGGGGCTGGTGCTGGCGGTCGCGCTCTGGGTGCTGATGGCGCGCACCACCTTCGGCTTCGCGGCGCGGATGACCGGGGGCAACCTGCGGGCGGCGCAGGCGCAGGGGCTGCCGGTGGGCTGGCTGACCTTCGCCTGCTGCGCCATCGCCGGGGCCTGCGCGGGGCTGGCGGGGTTCTATGAGGTCGCCGCGATCCACGGGCAGGCCAATGCCTCGCTGACCGCGCGCTATGGCTTCACCGGGATCCTGGTGGCCTTCCTGGCCCGGCAGAACCCGCTGGCGGTGGTGCCGGTGGCGATCCTGTTCGGCGCGCTCGCGGCCTCGGGCGGGCTGGTGCAGCGGCGGATGGGGATGCCGGATTCCACCATGCTGGTGTTGCAGGGGATCATCTTCGTGGTGCTGCTGGTCAGCGAGACGCTGTACGGCCGGCTGCCCTTCCTGAACTACGGCCAGCGCGCGGAGCGGACATGACCGAGGCCGAGCTTCTGACCGTGTTCTACGCCCTGCTGGGGGGCGCGATCCGCGTCTCTACCCCCTTCATCTTCGTGGCTTTGGGCGAATGCCTGACCGAGAAGTCGGGGCGGATCAACCTCGGGTTGGAGGGCAACCTGGTGCTGGGGGCGATGGTAGCCTATGCCACCTCCTACGGCACCGGCAGCCCCTGGGCAGGGGTGCTGGCGGCGGGCGGCGCGGGGCTGGTGCTGGGGGCGGCGCATGGCTGGATCTGCAAGCTCCCCAAGGTGAACGACATCGCGGTGGGTATCGCCTTCATGGGCTTCGGCACCGGGCTGGCGTTCTTCTTCGGCAAGCCGTTCATCCAGCCCTCGGCCCCGCGTCTGGAGTCGATCCCTTTGGGCGGCTGGTCCGGTAATCCGCAGGTGCAGCAGGCCTTGCAGGTGAACCCGCTGTTCTTCGCCGGGCTGGTCTTGGCCGTCGCCCTGTGGTGGATGCTGCGCAACACCCGCTGGGGGCTGATCGTGCGGATGACCGGCGACAGCGCGCCCTCCGCTCGCGCCATGGGGGTGGACATCGACCGGGTGCGGCTGCTGGCCACCGCGGTGGGGGGCTTCCTGGCCGGGATCGGCGGGGCGTTCCTGTCCCTCTCCTACCCCGGAAGCTGGAACGAGGGGCTCTCCTCCGGGCAGGGGCTGATGGCGGTGGCGCTGGTGATCTTCGCCCGCTGGCACCCGCTGCGCTGCGTGGGCGCGGCGCTGTTCTTCGGGGCCGCGGGGGCGCTGGGGCCGGCGCTGCAATCGGTGGGGATCGGCTGGGGCTATCATTTCTTCAACGCCGCCCCCTACATCCTGACGCTGGCGATCATGATCGCCTCCGCCCGCTCGAGATCCGCGGCGCTGGAGGCGCCGCGCGAGCTTTCCATCGTGAAGTGAGGCGGGGATGATCGGGCTGGAAACGCGGGGGGTGGGGAAAAGCTTCGGGGCGCTACGGGCGCTGGACGACGTGTCGATCCGCGTCCGCCCGGGGTCGTTCCATGCCTTGCTTGGGGAAAATGGCGCCGGCAAGTCCACGCTGGTGAAATGCATCATGGGCTTCTACCGCGCCGACCAGGGGGCGATCTGGCTGAACGGCCGCGAGGTTGCGGTGCCCTCGCCCCGCCATGCGCAGGGCCACGGCATCGGCATGGTCTACCAGCATTTCACGCTCGTCCCCTGCCTGACCGCGGCCGAGAACCTGGTGATCGCCCGCGCCGATGCCCCCGCGGTGATCGACTGGCGGGCGGAAACCCGCAAGCTGACCGAATTCATGGACCGGATGCCGTTCCGGGTGCGGCTGGACGCGCAGGTGGCGGAGCTGTCGGCGGGCGAGAAGCAGAAGCTGGAAATCCTGAAGCTGCTCTACCTCGAACAGTCGCTGCTGATCCTGGACGAGCCCACCTCGGTGATGACGCCCGCCGAGGCCGACGAGGTGCTGGGCCTTCTGGGCGACATGGCGCGCCGGGGCGAGGTCACCGTGCTGATGATCTCCCACAAGTTCCGCGAGGTGAAGGCGTTCTGCGACAGCTTCACCGTGCTGCGCCGCGGCCGGGTCACCGGCACCGGCGACGCGCAGGAGGCCAGCGTGGCCGAGATGAGCCGGATGATGATCGGCGAGACGGAACTGCGCGCCCGGGCGCCGCGCGCCGCCAAGGGCCCCACCCCGCCGAAGCTGGTGGTCGAGGGGCTGAGCGCGCAGGACGAGGGCGGCCGGCGGCTGGTCGAGGACCTGTCCCTGACCGTGCACGCCGGCGAGATCGTGGGGATCGCCGGCGTTTCGGGCAACGGGCAGTCCGCGCTGGTCGAGGTGCTGGCGGGGCAGCGGCCGATGGCAACGGGCCGGATCAGCGTGGACGGCCAGCCCTTCCGCCCCCGCCGGCGCGACTTCGACCGTTTCAAGGTCTTCGGCCTGCCCGAGGAGCCCCTGCGCAACGCCACCGTGCCGCGGATGAGCGTGGCCGAGAACCTAGCCTTCCGCAGCTTCGACAAGCCGCCGCTGGCCGGGCCGGGGGGCCTGATCTCCCCCCGCCGCCTGCGCCGGCAGGCCGAGGCGCTGATCGCGCGCTACAACGTGCGGACCTCCTCGCCCGACGCGCCGGTGGAGACGCTGTCGGGCGGCAACGTGCAGCGGGCGGTGCTGGCGCGGGAGCTTTCGGGCGAGGTGGAAGTGCTGATCGTGGCCAACCCCTGCTTCGGGCTCGACTTCGCCTCGGTGGCCGAGATCCGCGCCCAGATCATGGACAGCCGCAACCGGGGGGCCGCCGTGCTGCTGGTCTCCGAGGATCTGGACGAGATCCTGGAACTGGCCGACCGGGTGGCGGTGATGTCCGAGGGCCGGCTGGGCCCCGCGACCCCGGTGGAGGCCACCGGCCGCGCCGAGATCGGCCGGCGGATGGGCGGGCACTGAACCCATACGCGCGATGACCGGGAACTTTCGCGCCCCCTGCGGGTTATGCTCCGTCCGGCCGCGGCCGCCGGGCCAGCGGAGCGGTGGGATGAACGAGGGGGACCCCGGCCCCGACGCCGGCCAAGATGCAGCCACCCGGGAGGCCGCGGGGCGGTTCGGCGTGCTTGCCAGCCTGTTCCAGCCCGCCCCGGGGCTGGACGGGGGCTTCTGGGCGCTTGCCGGTTCGGCCTATCTCGACAGCCCGCTGCCGGCGGTGCTGAAGGAACGGCTGTTCGTCCACCTCTCGCGTTTCTCGCCGGTGCGGAGCTGCATCATCCGCCATGTGGGGCTGCTGATCGGCGAGGGCAGGGCCGAGCCGCTCCAGACGGCGGAGGAGGCGCTGGCGCTGGTTTCCCGCCCGCTGCCCGATGCGGCGGGGCTGGACCGCAGCCTCGCCCGGCTGACGGCTTCCCCCGCCGGCGGGGGGCTGCCCGCCCCCGGCACCCCGGCCGAGGCCGACCTTTTCGACGCGCTGGCCGCGGTCTTCCTGTCCCCCGGCCGGTCGTCCGCGGCGCGCGAGGCGGTGCGGCACGCGGCGGGAGAGCCGGCCTTCGACCGTCTGATGGCGCTGCTGGCCTTCGTGCGCACCGCGCATTTCTGGGCCGAGACGCATCCCGCCCCCGCCGCCGAGATCCCCGCCCGGCTGCGGCAGCACCCGGAGCTGCTGCGCCGGCTGCTCGACCCGGCCGAGACCGGGGCCCACGGCCTGCACCAGCGGCTTGCCTCCACCGAGGCCGCGCTGCACGACAGCGCCGAGCGGCAGGCGTTCCTGCTGTGCCTCGGCGACCGGATGCGCGCCGAGGACGGGCCGGCGGCGATGATCGCCGCGGCCTCGGCGATGCTGGGCGAGCGGCTGGGCGCCTCGGGCATCGTCTATGCCGAGATCGACGATGCGGCGGGGCTGGCCCGCATCCGGCAGGGCTGGTCGGCGCAGGGCGCCGCGGTGCATCCGGCCGAACTGCGGCTGGCCGATTTCGGCGGCCCGTTCCTGGACGGGCTGCGCGCCGGCCGGGTGGTGCGCCATGACGATATGGGCGGGCTTCATGCCGTCGGGGCGCAGGCCGGGCTCGGCGTGCCGCTGGTGGTCAACGGCCGCTTCGTGGCGAACCTCAACGTGCATCAGGACCGCCCGCGGGTCTGGACCGATGCCGAGGTCGCGCTGTGCGAGGCGGCGGCCGAACGCATCTGGGCAGCGGTGGAGCGCGCCCGCGCCGAGGAGGCGCTGAAGGTCAGCGAGCAGAAGTACCGCAGGCTGTTCGACTCGATCGACCAGGGGTTCTGCGTGATCGAGGTGATCTTCGATGCCGCCGGCCGGCCGGCGGACTATCGCTTTCTCGAGGCCAACCCCGCCTTCGAGGCCCAGACCGGGCTGGCCAGCGCGGTCGGGCGGCGGATGCGCGATCTGGCGCCCGACCACGAACAGTTCTGGTTCGACACCTACGGCCGCATCGCCCTGACCGGCCAGCCCGAACGGTTCGAGCATCGCGCCGAGGCGCTGGGGCGGTGGTACGACGTCTATGCCTTCCGCATCGACGCGCCCGGGGATCGCCGCGTCGCGATCCTGTTCGCCGACATCCTGGAGCGAAAGCGCGCCGAGACCGCGCTGCGCGAGAGCGAGGAGCGGTTCCGCCGCTTCGGCGAGGCGTCGCAGGACGTGCTGTGGATCCGCGACGCCGGCACGCTGCAATGGCAGTACCTGACCCCGGCCTTCGAGACGATCTACGGCCTTCCCCGCCAGGAGGCGCTGGCCGGCGACAACTTCCGCAGCTGGCTGGACCTGATCCTGCCCGAGGACCGCCCCCGGGCCGAGCGGGCGATCCGCCGGGTGCGGGGCGGCGAGCACGTGACCTTCGACTACCGCATCCGCCGGCCGCGCGACGGGGCGATCCGCTGGCT
Organism: Paracoccaceae bacterium; assembly: GCA_037190175.1. Classification (GTDB taxonomy): domain Bacteria; phylum Pseudomonadota; class Alphaproteobacteria; order Rhodobacterales; family Rhodobacteraceae; genus JBBCJM01. The sequence goes on from JBBCJM010000053.1 coordinate 13,828, forward strand.
GCGCAATACCGACTTCCCCATCACCGGGGCAGGGGGCGAGGTGACGCTGATCGGCGGCATCGGCCACGACCTGACCGGGTTCCACGAGACCGAGCTGCGGCTGCAGACGCTGATGGAGGGCATCCCGCAGCTGGTCTGGCGCGCGACGGCCGGCGGCCGGTGGACCTGGTGCAGCCCGCAATGGACCGCCTTTACCGGGCTGGAACGCGGGCAGAGCGCCGGGCTCGGCTGGCTTGGCGCGCTGCATCCCGACGACCGCGAGGCCGCGATGCGGTTCTGGGACCAGGCGGTGCACTCGGGCCGGCTGGAGATGGAGGGCCGGCTGCACCATGCCGCCAGCGGCGACTACCGCTGGTTCCAGACCCGCGCCACCCCGGTGCGCGACAAGGGCGGCATCATCATCGAATGGCTTGGCACCTCGACCGACATCCACGACCTGCGGCTGCTGCAGGAGCGGCAGAAGGTGCTGGTGGGCGAGTTGCAGCACCGCACCCGCAACCTGATGGCCGTGGTGAACTCGATCGCCGACAGGACCGCGCGGTCCAGCCGCGACCTGGCCGATTTCGGCGAGCGGTTCCGCAACCGCCTGGCGGCGCTGGCCCGGGTGCAGGGCCTCTTGTCGCGGCTGGGCGACCACGACCGGGTGACCTTCGACGAACTGATCCGCGCCGAGCTGTCGGCGATGAACCACGATGCCGCGGGGGTGACGGCCGAGGGGCCCTCCGGCGTGCGGCTGCGTTCCTCCACCGTGCAGATCCTGGCGCTGGCGCTGCACGAGCTTGCCACCAACGCGATGAAATACGGCGCGCTGGCCCAGCGGGGCGGGCGGCTCGACATCCGCTGGTCCTGCGCGCCCGCGGCGGGCGACGGCCGGCCCTGGCTGCACATCGACTGGCGCGAGAGCGGGGTCGTGATGCCCCAGGGCGCGGCGCGGCGGCCCGGCCACGGGCGCAACCTGATCGAACAGGCGCTGCCCTACCAGCTGGGCGCGCGGACGCGCTATGACCTGGGGCCCGAGGGCGTGCGCTGCGCCATCTCGATCCCCGTCTCCGAAACCGCCGGCGCAAGGAGTTGACACGCATGGCCGAACGCACGCTCTCGGGCTGCCACATCCTGATCGTGGAGGACGAGTTCATCCTGGCCTCCGACCTGCGCGCCGAACTGGCCGAGGCCGGGGCCGTGGTGGTCGGCATGGTGGGCACCGTGGGCGAGGCGCTGGACCTGGTGGAGGCGCTGCCCCGGATCGACGGCGCGGTGCTGGACGTCAACCTGCGCGGCGAGACGGTGTTCCCGGTGGCCGACCGGCTGGTCGCCCGCGGGGTGCCCTTCCTCTTCACCACCGGCTACGACGCCTCGGCCATCCCGCCGCGCTTCCGCGACGTGGTGCGCTGCGAGAAACCCGTGAACATGGCCGCGGTGGTGCAGGCCGTGGGCCGGGTGATCGACGCCTGACGGGGTGCCGGCGGAGAGCGCCGGGGCCCGGCTACCCCCGGATCCCGCCCGAAAGGACAGGACTGTCTGAATCAAACCGTCCTTCTTCTGTCGCCAAATATCCCGCGGGGGTCCGGGGGCGCGAAGCCCCCGGGGCCCGCCACCAGCATCACGCCGGCAGGACAGGCGGCGGGGGGTCCAAGGGGGGCGGCAGCCCCCCTTGCCCGGCCCAACGCCCGCAGGCCGCCAGGCCGAGGGGGGCGGGAGGCCCCGGTGCCCGCAGGGGTCAGCCGAGGTCGTAGCGGTCGGCGTTCATCACCTTGGTCCAGGCCGCCACGAAGTCCTTCACGAACTTCTCGCGGTTGTCGTCCTGGGCATAGACCTCGGCATAGGCGCGCAGGATCGAGTTCGAGCCGAACACCAGATCCACCCGCGTCGCCGTCCAGCGGACCGCCCCGGTGCGCCGGTCGCGGATCTCGTAGAGGTTTCCGCCCACCGGGTTCCAGGTATTGGCCATGTCGGTCAGGTTGACGAAGAAGTCGGTGGTGAGCGCCCCCTCGCGGGCGGTGAAGACCCCGTGCTTCGTGCCGCCGTGGTTGGTGCCGATCGCCCGCATCCCGCCGATCAGGCAGGTCATCTCGGGCGCGGTCAGCCCCATGAGCTGGGCGCGGTCCAGCAGCAGCTCTTCCGGCGAGACCGCATAGTCCTGCTTCAGCCAGTTGCGGAACCCGTCGGCCAGCGGCTCCAGCACCGCCTGGGCGGCGGCATCGGTCTGTTCCGCCGTCGCATCGCCGCGGCCCGGGGCGAAGGGTACCTCGATCTCGACCCCCGCGGCCCTGGCCGCCTGCTCGACCCCCAGGTTGCCCGCCAGCACGATCACGTCGGCCAGCGAGGCGCCGGCCGCCGCCGCGATGGGCTCCAGCACCGCCAGCATGCGGGCCAGCCGCTCGGGCTCGTTGCCCGCCCAGTCCTTCTGCGGCGCCAGCCGGATCCGCGCGCCGTTGGCCCCGCCGCGGAAGTCCGACTGGCGGAAGGTCCGCGCGCTGTCCCAGGCGGTGGCCGCCAGGTCGGCGACCGAGAGCCCGCTGGCGGCGATCTTCGCCTTGACCGCGGCGATGTCCCAGCCGGTGCTGCCCGCGGGGACCGGATCCTGCCAGATCAGCTCTTCCTGCGGCGCGTCCGGGCCGATGTAGCGGCTCTTCGGCCCCATGTCGCGGTGCAGAAGCTTGAACCAGGCCCGGGCGAAGGTGCGCGAGAAATACTCCTGGTCGTCGCGGAACCGCTCGGCGATCTTGCGGTAGGCCGGGTCGAAGCGCATCGCCATGTCGGCGTCGGTCATCATCGGCATGCAGCGGATCGCGGGATCCTCGACATCCGGCGGCATGTCCTCCTCGGCGATGCCCACGGGATGCCAGATCCAGGCGCCGGCGGGGGATTTCTGCAGCCACCAGTCGTACTTGAACAGCAGGTCGAAATAGCCGTTGTCCCAGCGGGTCGGATTGGCGGTCCAGGCGCCCTCGACGCCCGAGGTCACCGTGTTGCGCCCGATCCCGCGGCTGGTGGTGTTGAGCCAGCCGAGGCCCTGCGCCTCGACCCCCGCGCCTTCCGGGGCGGCGCCCAGCAGGCCCGCGTCGCCGTTGCCATGGGCCTTGCCGATGGTATGGCCGCCCGCGGTCAGCGCCACGGTCTCCTCGTCGTTCATCCCCATGCGGGCGAAGGTCTCGCGCACCTGGGCGGCGGTCTTGATCGGGTCGGGCTGGCCGTTCACCCCCTCGGGGTTCACGTAGATCAGCCCCATCTGCACCGCGGCCAGCGGGTTTTCCAGCGTGGCGGGGTTGCCCACGTCGTCATAGCGGTTGTCCGAGGCCGCCAGCCATTCCTTTTCCGCGCCCCAGTAGATGTCCTTCTCGGGGTGCCAGATGTCGGGGCGGCCGAAGGCGAAGCCGAAGGTCTTCAGCCCCACCGATTCATAGGCCATGGTCCCGGCCAGCAGCATCAGGTCGGCCCAGCTGAGCCTGTTGCCGTATTTCTTCTTGATCGGCCACAGCAGGCGGCGGGCCTTGTCGAGGTTGCCGTTGTCGGGCCAGGAGTTCAGCGGCGCGAACCGCTGGTTGCCGGTATTGCCGCCGCCCCGGCCGTCGGCCGCGCGATAGGTGCCGGCCACGTGCCAGGCCATCCGCACCATCAGCCCGGCATAGGTGCCCCAGTCGGCCGGCCACCAGTCCTGGCTGTCGGTCATCAGCGCCTTGAGGTCGGACTTCACCGCCTCGAAATCCAGGCTGCGGACCTCCTTGCGGTAGTCGAAGCCCTCGGGCATCGGGTCGGTCTTGCTGTCCTGCTGGTGCAGGATGTCGAGGTTCAGCGCGTTCGGCCACCAGTCCATCACCGACTTGCCGGTGGCCGTCTGGCCGCCGTGCATCACCGGGCACTTGCCGCCCGCCCCCAGGTTGTTCCCGTCCATCGTGGCCTCCATGGGCTGCATCTGGTTGCGGCCGGCCGGTTCCCTCCCGCCGCAATCTGGAATCGTTCTTAAACGGGCCGGTCGTATCAGGCAACTTGATACTTCTGATAGAAGGTATAAGTTCTTCTGATGATCAACCTGACCCTGAAACAGCTGCGCTATTTCGAGGCCTTGGCACGTCTGGGCCACTTCGGCCTTGCGGCGGATCATTGCGCGGTCACCCAGCCGGCGCTGTCGATGCAGATTCGCGAGCTGGAGGAGGTGCTGGGCGCGGCCCTGTTCGAGCGGCTGCCCCGGCAGGTGCGGCTGACCGGCTTCGGCGAGGAACTGGCCCCGCGGGTGCGCGAGATCCTGCGCCGGGTGGAGGAGCTGGAGGATCTGACCCGCGCCGCCCGCGACCGGCTGTCGGGGCGGCTGCGGCTGGGGGTGATCCCCACGGTGGCGCCCTATCTGCTGCCGAGGGTGATCGGGCTCTTGTCCCGGCACTATCCGGCGCTGGACCTGAACCTGCGCGAGACGGTCACGCCCCGCCTGCTGCGCGAACTGGCCGAGGGGCGGCTGGATGCCGCCATCGTGGCGCTGCCGGTGTCGGAACCCGCGCTGGTCGAGGTGCCGCTCTTCACCGAGGCCTTCGTGCTGGTGCGGCCGGGCGAGGATGCGGGCAAGCCGGTGCCGAACCCCGAGAACCTGCGCGAGATGCGGCTTCTGCTGCTGGAAGAGGGGCATTGCTTCCGCGAACAGGCGCTCTCCTTCTGCAAGCTGCCCTCGGCCCGGCCGCGGGAACTGCTGGACGGCTCGTCGCTGGCCACCCTGGTGCAGATGGTCGGGGCGGGGATCGGGGTGACGCTGATCCCCGAGATGGCGGTGCCGGTGGAGACCCGGGCGGCGCCGGTCTCGGTCGCCCGCTTCCGCGAGCCGCAGCCCTGCCGCACCATCGGCATGGTCTGGCGGCGCACCAGTCCGCTGTCCGAACATCTGACCGACGTGTCGCAGGTGGTGCGGCAGGCGGCGGAGGGGAGCCCTCTTCCGCCCTTGCGGGCGTCATCGGTATGTCAGCGATGACGCCCGGCGGGGCGGAAGAGCGGCCCTAGACCGCCCGCGTGCTGGCGCGCACCACCAGTTCCACCGGCAGGATGGTGTCGGCCCCGTCCTCGTCCGTATCGCCGCGCAGCCGGGCCAGCAGCCGCTCGGCCGCGATCCGGCCGATGGCGGCGCGGGGCTGGCGGATGGTGGTCAGCGGCGGCGAGATATGGGCGATCAGCTCGATGTCGTCGAACCCCACCACCGAGACGTCGCCCGGCACCGAAAGCCCCTGCCGCTGCACCTCGCCGATGAAGCCGCAGGCCATGGCGTCGGAGGCCAGGAACACCGCGGTCGGCCGCTGCCCCGGGGCCTGCGCCAGCCACCGCTCGGCCGCCGCCCGCCCCGAGTCGAGCGAGAAGTCGCCGGGGTAGAGCGCGGTCTCGGGGAAGGGCAGGCCGCGGGCGGCCAGCGCCTCCTCGGTGCCCGACAGCCGCGCCTCGGTCAGCACGTTGCCGCGCGGGCCGGCGACATGGCCGATGCGGCGGTGGCCCAGGGCCGCCAGATGCTCCACCGCCAGCCCGGCCGCGGCGCGGTTGTCGATCTTGACCCGCGGTGCCTCCAGCCCCGGCACCCATTCGCAGGCCTCCACCACCGGCACCCGGCCCAGGCCCTCGGCCGGCAGCGCCCCGTCCAGCACGATCAGCCCGTCGGCCCGCGAGGGCTCGGCGTATTCCAGCAGCGTCTCGGCCCCCGCGGTGCTGGTGTCGGCGATCAGGAGGTTGTAGCCTGCCGGCCCCAGCACAGCGGCGATGCCCGAGAGGATCTGCGAAAAGAACGGGTTGGCGAGGTTCGGCACCAGCGCCACGATCCCCCCCGTGCGCCGGTGGCGCAGGTTGCGCGCGGCGTGGTTCAGCCGGTAGCCGGTGGCGCGGATCGCCGCGGCGACCGCCGCCCGCGTCTCCTCCGACACCACGCCGGGGTTCGACAGCGCCCGGCTGACCGTGGCGGTCGAGACCCCGGCGATCCGGGCCACGTCGCTGATCTTTGGCCGTTCGTGCTTCATGGCCCTTGGTCTACGCCGCACGGCAGCGCCGAACAATCGGGATTTCCGGCGCAGGAATCATCTTGCAACCGATTACACGACGCGCCTATCGTGATTGCAACCGATTACAGCCGCTGGACCTGGGGAGGAGCAGTTGCGCACGATCAAGGGGCCGGGATTGTTCCTGGCGCAGTTCGCTGGCGATGCGGCACCGTTCGATTCGTGGGACTCGATCACCCGCTGGGCGGCGGATCGCGGCTATCTGGGCGTGCAGGTTCCCAGTTGGGACGCGCGGCTCTTCGACCTCGACCTCGCGGCGACCTCCACCACCTATTGCGACGAGCTGAAGGGCGTGGCGGCCGAGGCCGGGGTGGAGGTGACGGAACTTTCCACCCACCTGCAGGGCCAGCTGGTGGCGGTGCATCCGGCCTATGACACCGCCTTCGACGGCTTCGCGGCGCCCGCGGTGCGGGGCAACCCCAAGGCGCGGCAGGAGTGGGCGGTGGATCAGGTGCGAAAAGCGCTGACCGCCAGCCGCAACCTGGGGCTCAACGCGCACGCCACCTTCTCCGGCGCGCTGGCCTGGCCCTATGTCTACCCCTGGCCGCAGCGGCCGGCGGGGCTGGTGGAGGAGGCGTTCGACGAACTGGCCCGCCGCTGGCGCCCGATCCTCGACCATGCCGAGGAGATGGGGGTGGACCTCTGCTACGAGATCCATCCGGGCGAGGATCTGCACGACGGGATCAGCTTCGAGATGTTCCTGGAGCGGGTCGGGGGGCACCCCCGCGCCAACATGCTCTACGACCCCAGCCACTACGTTCTGCAACATCTTGATTACCTTCAGAACATAGACATCTACCACGACCGCATCCGCATGTTCCACGTCAAGGACGCCGAGCTGAACCCCACCGGGCGGCAGGGGGTCTATGGCGGGTTCCAGCCCTGGGTGGACCGCGCCGGCCGGTTCCGCTCGCCCGGCGACGGGCAGGTGGATTTCGGCGGCGTGTTCTCCAAGCTCACGCAATACGGCTTCGCCGGCTGGGCGGTGGTGGAGTGGGAATGCTGCCTGAAACACCCCGAGGACGGGGCGCGGGAAGGCGCCGAGTTCGTGCGGGCGCATCTCATCCGGGTGACGGAAAAGGCGTTCGACGACTTTGCGGGGTCCGGGGCGGACCGGGCGGCGAACCGGCGGATGCTGGGGCTGGAGGGCTGAATGGAACCGATACGCCTGGGTATGATCGGCGGCGGGCAGGGCGCCTTCATCGGCGCGGTCCACCGCATCGCGGCGCGGCTGGACGGGCAGTTCGCGCTGGTCGCCGGGGCGCTGTCCTCCACCCCCGAGAAATCCCGTGCCTCGGCCGCCGAACTGGGCCTGCCCCGCAGCTATGACGACTTCCGCCAGATGGCCAGCCGCGAGGCGCGGCGGAAGGACGGCATCCGGGCGGTGGCCATCGTCACCCCCAACCACATGCACGCCGGCCCCGCCATCGAGTTCCTGAAACGCGGCATCCACGTCATCTGCGACAAGCCGCTGAACGCCACCATGGCCGAGGCCAACCGGCTGGCCAGGGTGGCGGCCGAGGCGAAGGCGCTGTTCATCCTGACCCACAACTATACCGGCTATCCGCTGGTGCGGCAGGCCCGCGCCATGGTGGCGCGCGGCGATCTGGGCACGATCCGGCTGGTGCAGGTGGAATACGTGCAGGACTGGCTGACCGAGGCGGCGGAGGCCACGGGCTCGAAACAGGCCGAATGGCGCACCGATCCGGCGCGGTCGGGGGCAGGGGGGGCGCTGGGCGACATCGGCACCCATGCCTACAACCTCGCCGCCTTCGTATCGGGCATGGAACCCGAGGCGCTGGCGGCGGATCTGTCCAGCTTCGTCCCCGGCCGGCGGCTGGACGACAACGCCCATGTGCTCTTGCGCTATCCCGGCGGGGCCAAGGGGATGCTCTGGGCATCGCAGGTCGCGCCGGGCAACGAGAACGGGCTGCGGCTGCGCATCTATGGCGACAAGGGCGGGCTGGAATGGGGGCAGGAGAACCCCAACCAATTGTGGTTCACCCGGCTCGGGGAGCCCAAGCAACTCCTGACCCGCAACGCCGCCGGCGCCCTGCCCGAGGCGCAGCGCGTCTCCCGCATCCCCGGCGGCCACCCCGAGGGCTATCTGGAAGCCTTCGCCACGCTCTACACCGAGGCCGCCCGCGCCATCCGCGCCTTCGACGCCGGGGAGCCCCCGCCCGCCGAGGTCCAGTTCCCCACCCTGCAGGACGGCCTGTCGGGCATGCGCTTCGTGGACGCCTGCGTGCGGTCTTCGCGCCGCAACGGGGCCTGGGTCAGCCCATGACCACCCCGGTCCTCGCCCTGAAGGACGTGCGGAAGAGCTTCGGGCCCATCGAGGTCCTGCACGGGGTGGACTTCGCGCTCCTCCCCGGCGAGGTCCATGCCCTGATCGGCGAGAACGGCGCGGGCAAGTCCACGGTGATGAAGATCCTGGGCGGCTTCCTGGACCCCACCTCGGGGCAGGTATTGCTGGACGGCCATCCCGTCACCTTCCGCAGCGGGCCGGAGGCCGAGGCGCAGGGGATCGTGGTGATCCACCAGGAATTCAACCTGGCCTCCGACCTGACCGTGGCGCAGAACATCTGGCTGGGGCGGGAAAAGGGGCGCCTGCTGCTGGACCACCGCGCCATGCGCGAGGCGTCGCGCGCGCTGCTCGACCAGCTGGAATGCCGCGTCAGCCCCGATGCCCGGATCCGCGACCTGCCGGTCTCCGACCGCCAGATGGTGGAGATCGCCAAGGCGCTGAGCCGCAATGCCCGCGTGCTGATCATGGACGAACCCTCGGCCGTGCTGACCACGCGCGAGGTCGAGGTGCTGTTCCGCCAGATCGAGCGGCTGCGGGCGCAGGGGGTGGCGCTGCTCTACACCTCGCACCGGCTGGACGAGGTGAGCCGGCTGGCCGACCGCATCACCGTGCTGCGCGACGGGGCGGTGGTGCGCCAGGCGCTGCGGGGCGAGCTGACCGAGGACGGCATGGCCACCGCCATGGTGGGCCGGGCGCTGGCCGACATCTTCCCGCCCCGGCGCCACGAGCTCGGCCCCGTGGTGCTGGAGGTCGAGGATTTCGACGTGCCGCCGCTGGTCCAGGGCGTGTCGCTGTCGCTGCGGCGGGGCGAGGTGCTGGGCATTTCCGGCCTCGTGGGCTCCGGCCGCACGGAACTGGCCGAGGGGCTGGCGGGCCTGCGCCCGCACCGCGGGCGGCTGCGCCGCAACGGGCAGGAGATCGCGATCCGCTCGCTCAGCGATGCCGCCGCCCACGGCATCGCCTACCTGACCGAGGACCGCAAGGAACGTGGCCTCCTGCTGGCCAAGACCCTGCGCGAGAACCTGACGCTCTCCACCCTCAACCGCTTCGGCACCCCCCTGCTGTCGCGGGCGAAGGAGGAGGCGGCGCTGACCCGCGCCATCGCCGACTTCGACATCCGCGCCCCGCGGCGCGACATGACGGTGGGCAACCTCTCGGGCGGCAACCAGCAGAAGGTGCTGCTGGCCAAGACCATGCTGCCCGACCCGCAGGTCATCATCATCGACGAGCCCACCCGCGGCATCGACATCGGCACCAAGAGCCAGATCTACCATTTCATCGACCGGCTGGCCCGGCTGGGCCTCAGCGTGATCGTGATCTCCTCGGACATGCCCGAGATCCTCGGGCTCTCCGACCGGGTGATGGTGATGCGGCAGGGCCGGGTGGCCGGCGTGCTGGAGGGCGAGGCGATCACCGAGACCGACGTGGTGCGGCTGGTGATGGGCACCAATGGAACCAGGACCGACAGGAAGGCCCCCGAGGATGCGTAACGTCTCGTTCTCCGCGCTGGGGCCGCTGGCGGGGCTGATCCTGCTGATCCTGCTCGGCGCCTGGCTGAACCCGAATTTCTACTCGGCCGGCAACATCACCAACGTGCTGGCCCGCTCGGCCTTCATCGGGATGATCGCGGTGGGGATGACCTTCGTCATCACCTCCGGGGGCCTGGACCTCTCGGTCGGCTCCATGGCGGCCTTCGTCGCCGGGATGATGATCATGGCGATGAACGCCATGCTGCCCACGCTGGGGGTGGGGGTGCCGCTGGTGCTGGCCGGCATGGGCGTGGCGCTGGCCGTGGGGCTGATGGCGGGGCTGGCCAACGGGCTTCTGGTCACAAGGGCGCGGATCGAGCCCTTCATCGTCACCCTGGGCACGATGGGGATCTTCCGCAGCCTGGTCACCTGGCTGGCCGACGGCGGCACGCTGTCCCTGGATTTCGCCGCCCGGCAGTTCTATCGCCCAGTCTATTACGGCGGGATCTGGGGCGTCACCTGGCCGATCCTGACCTTCGCCCTGGTGGCGGTGCTGGGCGAGATCGCCATGCGCCACACCCGCTTCGGCCGCTATTGCGAGGCCATCGGCTCGAACGACAAGGTGGCGCGCTATTCCGCCGTGCGGGTCGAGCGGGTGCAGCTGATGACCTATGTGCTGCTGGGCGTGCTGGTGGGGATGGCGACCATCCTCTACGTGCCCCGCCTGGGCTCGGCCTCGGGCTCCACGGGGCTCCTGTGGGAGCTGGAGGCGATCGCGGCCGTCATCATCGGCGGCACCGCGCTGAAGGGCGGCTTCGGCCGGGTCTGGGGCACGGTGGTGGGCGTGCTGATCCTGAGCCTGATCGACAACATCCTGAACCTGGCCGACCTGGTGTCGCCCTATCTGAACGGGGCGATCCAGGGGGTGATCATCGTGCTGGCCGTGGTGCTGCAACGGAACAAGGGATCCGCCGAAGGGCGGTGACGGCAACGCCGCCGCGAGGGCGGCCCATAGGGAGGAAAGACCATGAGACGCAGACATTTCCTGGGCGCGACCGCCGCTCTGGCCATCGCCGCCACCTCGGGCGCGGCGCTCGCGCAGGACCGCACCTATGTCATCGGCGTGTCGATCCCCTCGGCCACGCATGGCTTCATGGGCGGGCTGAACTGGCACGCGCAGGACACCATCGCGCGGCTGGAGGCCACCTATCCGCAGCTCGACTTCGTGCTGGCGACCGCGGGCGAGCCCGGCAAGCAGGTCAACGACATCGAGGACATGCTGGCCACCCGCAACATCGACGCGCTGGTGGTGCTGCCCTTCGAATCCGAGCCGCTGACCGGGCCGGTCAAGGCGGTGAAGGACGCGGGCAAGTGGGTGACCGTGGTGGACCGCGGGTTGTCGCAGCCCAATATCGAGGACCTCTACGTGGCCGGCGACAACGAGGCCTTCGGCCGCGTGGCGGGCGAGTATTTCCGCCAGAACCTGCCCTCCGGCGCCAAGGTGGTGGTGCTGCGCGGCATCCCCACCACGCTGGACAACGAGCGGGTGGCGGCCTTCGAGGCGGCGCTGGAAGGCTCGGGGATCGAGATCCTCGACAAGCAGCACGGCAACTGGAACCGCGACGACGCCTTCACCGTGATGCAGGACTACCTGTCGAAATACCCGCAGATCGACGCGGTCTGGGCGGCGGACGACGACATGGCGCTGGGGGTGATGGAGGCCATCGCCGCCGCCGGGCGCAGCGACCAGATGTGGATCGTGGGCGGCGCGGGGATGAAGGAGATCATCCAGCGGATCATGCAGGGCGACCCGCAGCTGCCGGTGAACGTGACCTATCCGCCGGCGCAGATCTCTTCCGCCATCGAGATGACGGCGCTGCGCTTCGTCTCGAACGCGCCGATGTCGGGCCGCTTCATCATCGGCTCGACCCTGATCACGCCGGATAACGCCGAAGCCTTCTACTTCCCCGACAGCCCGTTCTGAAGCGGGACGCGGGGGCGGGCTGCGGCCCGCCCTCGAACTGGCCCGCGGGGGCGCTCATCAGCCCTCGCGGGCTTCTTCGCTTGCGGGGGTTGCACCCGGAAGGTTGGTTCCCCTGGCAGGCCCCCGGGGCGCTGCCCCGGACCCCGGAGTATTTGGGCCAGGGTGAAGATGCCTTTGGGGGTCGGCGATGAAAGCCGGCAGGCTTGAAGAGCGGCCCGTCAGTCCTCCACCTCCACCGTGGCCCAGGTCTCGAAGCAGACGCCGTTGGCCAGCGCCATCACCCCGATGGTGGCGCGCCCGCCCAGGCCCCGCTCCCGCCCGAACACCTCCACGAACAGGTCGGAGAGGCCGGAGGAGACCCGGTGCACCTCCTGATATTCCGGCGTGCAGACCACGAAGTTCAGCGTGCGCACGATGGACTTCACCCGGTCCAGCGAGCCCACCGCCTGCCGGATCCCGCCCAGCACGTTGATCCCGGTCTGGCGGGCGGCGGCATAGCCCTGCTCGGTGGTCACGTCCGCCCCCAGCCGGCCCCTGTGGGTGATCTCGGTGCCCACCTGCGCCACGTGGCCCGAGAGGAACAGCAGGCTGCCCACCCGGTGGAAGGGCTTCATCGTGCCGTAACCGGCGCCGTAATAGCCCATGGCGTCGAAATCGGGGATGTCGAGCCCCATCCGCAGGGCGAGTTTCTCGGGCGTCATCTGCGTCTCCCTGGTGTTGCCCCTGCCACTCAACCCTCCGCGGCGGGGAAGTCCAGCCGGAAGGTGGCGCCGCGGGCCGAGGGGACCAGCGCGATCCCGGCGCGATGGGCGGTCAGGATGGCCCGCGCGATGGCCAGGCCCATGCCGGTGCCGCCCTCCTCGCGCCGGGTGGTGAAGAAGGGTTCGAAGATCCGCCCCGCGTTGCCCGCCGAGATCCCCGGCCCGTCGTCGGAGACGGTCAGGGTGCAGCCCTCGCCCCGTTCGGCGGTCAGGGTGATCGCGGTGGCCCCGTGTTCGGCCGCGTTGCGCAGCAATTGCCCCAGCACCTGCAGCAGCCCCTCGGCCCCCAGCGGGATCGGCACCCTGCCGCCGCGGATCTCCAGCCGCAGCGGATGCGCGGCCAGCAGGGGGGCCAGGTCGGAAAGCGTGGTGCTGCCCACATGCCGCGCCTCGCGGGCCTGGGCGGCGCGGCGCAGCGCGTCGAGCTGCGCCTCGATCTGCGCCCGCGCCCCGTCGATCTGGCCCAGCAGGTGGCGGTCGGCGGGGGAGAGGGTGCCGCCGTCCTCCAAGAGTTCCACCGCGGCGCGCAACGCGGTCACGGGGGTGCGCAGCTCATGCGTCACATGGTCGGTATAGCTGCGGATCGTCGCCTCGCGGTCGCGCAGGGTCTCGGCCATGTCGATCACCGAGCGGGCGGTGCGGTGCAGCTCCCGCGTGCCGAAATGCGCGGGGGGTGCGGCGGGATGGCCGGCCCGCACCTCGGCGGCATAGCTTTCCAGCGCCGCGATGGGGCGCAGCAGCAGGCGCAGCAGCAGCCACCCCAGCACCCCGGTCAGCCCGGCGATGACCAGTGCCAGCCCCAGCGCGGCATGGCGGAAGCCCACCGCGGGCCCCAGGTAGCGCAAGGCCACCAGCCCGGCGAAGGACAGCGCCAGCGTGCCGCCCAGCGCGCCCCCCAGCACCAGCCACAGCGAGGGCCGCCAGCGCCGGCTCATGCCCCGGGCCCCAGCCGCATTCCCACGCCGTGGACGGTCTCGATCGCCTGCGTGCAGCCTGCCTCGGCCAGCTTGCGGCGCAGGTTGCGCAGGTGGCTGTCCAGCGTGCGGTCCGAGACCGCGCTGTGCGGCCCCCAGAGCGCGCGGGCCAGTTCGGCGCGCGAACGCAACCGGCCCGGCTGCTCCATCAGGCAGGCCAGCAGGGCGAATTCGGTGGCGGTCAGCGCCACCTCCGCCTCGCCGGCCCGGCAGAGATGCGCGCCGCGGTCCAGCGACAAGCTCCCATGCCGCAGCACCGGCGCCGGCGCCCCCGCGGTGCGCTTCAGGATCGCCCGGACCCGCGCCACCAGTTCGCGCGGGCTGAAGGGCTTGGCCACATAGTCGTCGGCCCCCAGCTCCAGCCCCAGGATGCGGTCGATCTCGTCGTCCCTTGCGGTCAGGAACAGGATCGGCACCTGCGAGCGGGCGCGCAGCCGGCGGCAGACCTCGAACCCGTCCAGTTCCGGCAGGCCGATGTCCAGCACGATCAGGTCCGGGCTCTCCCGCTCGGCATGGGTCAGCGCCCGCTGGCCGTCCCCGGCGGCGATCACCGCGAAGCCGGCCCGCTCCAGCGCCAGCCCCAGCAGTTCGCGCAGGCGGGGGTCGTCATCGACGATCAGGATCTTCATGGGGCGGCACTACCACAGCGATCCCCGAGACATAGCGGGCCACCCGCCAGTTGCGGAAGCCCCAATCCCGCCAGCCTTCGATCCGGGGCGGGCGGCGGGCGGTGCAATAGCTGGGCGGGCCGATCTGGAAACCACCCTCGGCCTCGGCCCGGCGGATGGCGGCGGCGGCGGTGCGCGGCAGGTCGCAGAGGTAATCCGGGTCGCGCGGGATTTCGGCCAGGTTGTGCGCGGCGATGATCCCGGCGAAGTTGACGAAGGCGCAGAGGTAGAGCGTGCCCAGCCCCAGCGCGGCCGAGCGGGTCATCAGCCAGCGATTGGGCAGCCCGCGGGCCACCTGCCAGCCGGTCAACGCCAGCCCTGCGGCCACCAGCGCCATCCAGATCAGGGCGTGCACCCGCAGGTAGGTCAGCCCGTAGACGCCCACGTAGAGGTCGAGCCGCAGCAGCGCCGAAAGGCAGAGCGCCACGTTCTGCCCGATCCAGACCAGCATGAGGGGTTTCAGCAGCCGGTGCTCGGGCAGGAACGGCCGTGCGGCCAGCGCGAAGGCCCCGGCCAGCAGCGCGGTGGCCAGCAGGGGATAGGCGCCGCGATGGGCGTATTCGGCATGGCTCATCCCCTCGGGCAGGCTGGCGCCGCCGGCGAGGATCGTGAGGTCGAGCACCGTCTGCACCCCGATCACCAGGTTGAACATGACCAGCGCCCGCAGGGCCGAGGCCGCGTTCAGCCCCGGCAGGGCGACCTTGGGCAGCGGCAGGGCGCGCGTGTCGGGCGGGGTGCGGTCGATCAGCGGCCAGAGCATCAGCGCGAGGCCGGCCCAGAACAGCGCGCGCTCGACCAGCCGGAAGGGGTCGAAGTCCAGCCGCACCAGCCGGGCCAGCACCGGGTTGGCGTCGATCAGCAGCGCGGCGAAGACCAGCGTGCCGCCCAGCGGCAGGCCCCAGGCGCGCAGGAAGCCGCGGGGGGTGGCGGGCAGGCTCACCCGCGTTCTCGCCAGCGCCGCGACGCCGCCGAAGGGCACCCGTCGGGCCAGGCGCAGGGCGGCGGCGGCCAGCGGTTCGACCCCGCCCTCCGCCCGCGCCCAGACCAGCGCGCCGGCCAGCCCGACGGCGAGGAAGGCCACGGACAGCGGTTGCAGATACTCCACCACCGGCAGCGCGGCGAGGATCAGCAGCAGCGCGGGGCGGATCAGGCGGGCGCGCGGGCGGATGTCGACGGTGGCCGCCGCGAACACCGCGCCGGCAAAGAGCGCCAGCGACAGGCCCTTCGCATGGTCCCAGAACAGCAGGTCGGCCAGCGCCACCAGCAGCGCCAGCCCCAGCGCCCGGCCGGGTGGGCCGGCCAGCGCCGCGTGCACGGGGGCCGGGTCGGGGCTGCCGCTTGCAGGGGGCGGGGCGGCATCCA
The DNA here is from genome assembly GCA_037190175.1 of Paracoccaceae bacterium. GTDB lineage: Bacteria > Pseudomonadota > Alphaproteobacteria > Rhodobacterales > Rhodobacteraceae > JBBCJM01. The sequence goes on from JBBCJM010000053.1 coordinate 29,371, forward strand.
GCCACCAGGCATCGCGCAGGATCGAGGGGGGCACGCCGTTCAGGGTCATGGGCCGTCTCCGGGTTGGGTCTCGGGCCCGCAGACTGGCCTTCCGCTTGCGCAGGCGGCCCGCAGCAGTCGTGCAGATTTCGTGCAGAGGGGCGGGCGAAAAACGGTTTGCAGGGGCGGGGGGCGGGGGATAGCGTTTCCTGTCGGGAGCGGCCTTGGAACGGGCCGGAAAGCGGGAGGATTGGCTTGGATATTTGCGATCAATCCACAGGGTCGGATCCGCTGAAATCCGGCAGTGCTTGCCCAAATCCTGCATCTAGGACCAAGGCGCGATGAAGACCCACATCCTCCTGCACCCCGACGACGACGTGGCCATCGCGCTGGCCGATCTGCCGGCGGGCGCGCGGGTGGAGGGGGTTTCCCTGCCGGCCGCCATCCCCCGCGGCCATAAGATCGCGCTGCGGGCAATTGCGGCGGGCGAGCGGGTGCGCCGCTATGGGCAGGTGATCGGGCAGGCCAGCGCCGACATTCCCCCCGGCGGGCATGTGCATGTGCAGAACCTGGGGATGGCCGAGCACCGCGAGGCGCACGACTTCGGCGCCGACCTGCGGCCCCTGCCAAAGCCGACCGAACCCCGCAGTTTCATGGGCTACCGCCGCCCGGACGGCCGCGCCGGGACGCGCAACTATCTGGGGGTGCTGACCTCGGTCAACTGCTCGGGCTCGGTCGCCCGTTTCATCGCCGAGGCGGCGGAGAAGGCCGACTGGTTCCGCGGGCTGGAAAACGTCGACGGCATCGTGCCCATCGCCCATGCCACCGGCTGCGGCATGGCGGGCGACGGCGAGGGCTACCGCACGCTGATGCGCACGCTGCGGGGCTATGCCCGCCACCCCAATTTCGCCGGCATCCTGCTGGTGGGGCTGGGCTGCGAGGTGATGCAGATCCCCGATCTGGTCGGCCGCGGACGGATGCGGGTCGACGACAACTTCCGCCACATGACCATCCAGGCCGAGGGCGGCACCCGCCGCACGGTGGAGCGCGGGGTGGAGGCCCTGCGCGAGATGGCCGATGCCGCGGACCGCTGTCGGCGCGAGCCGGTGCCGGTCACGGAACTGGTGATCGGAATGCAATGCGGCGGCTCGGACGGCTATTCCGGGATCACCGCCAACCCGGCGCTGGGCCTGGCCTCGGACCTGCTGGTCGCCCATGGCGGCACCACGATCCTGTCGGAAACGCCCGAGATCCACGGGGCCGAACACCTGCTGACCCGCCGCGCGGTCAGCCCCGAGGTGGGCGAGAAACTGCTGGACCGCCTGCGCTGGTGGGAGGACTACACCGCCCGCAACGGCGGCGAGATGAACAACAACCCCTCGCCGGGGAACAAGCGGGGCGGGCTGACCACCATCCTGGAAAAGTCGTTGGGCGCCGTGGCCAAGGGCGGCATCGCGCCGCTGTCCGGGGTGTATCTCTTCGCCGAGCCCATCGACACCAAGGGCTTCGTCTTCATGGACAGCCCCGGCTACGATCCCTGTTCGGTCACGGGGCAGGTGGCTTCGGGCGCCAACCTGATCGTGTTCACCACCGGGCGCGGCTCGGTCTCGGGCTACAAGCCGGTGCCCTGCGTCAAGATCGCCACCAGTTCCGACCTCTACCGCCGGATGGGCGACGACATGGACCTGAACGCGGGCGACGTGCTGGAAGGCGTCAGCCTGGAGGAAAAGGGCCGCGAGATCTTCGAGGCCATGATCCGCCACGCCTCGGGCGAGCCCACGAAATCCGAAGGGCTGGGCTTCGGCGGCGCGGAGTTCGTGCCCTGGCAGATCGGGGCGGTGATGTGAGCGGGCAGGGGCAAAAGTCTTGAAGCAAGACTTTTGCAAATTCCTTGCTGCAAGGAATTTGGGGGTGAGCGATGACGGGGCGGTTGCAGGGCAAGCGGGTGCTGGTGACGGCGGCGGGGCAGGGGATCGGGCGGGCCTCGGCGCTGGCCATGGCTGCCGAAGGGGCGGAGGTGCTGGCCACCGACCTGAACCCCGCCACGCTGGCCACCCTGGGGGCGGGCATCGAGACCCGGATGCTGGACGTGCGCGACCCCGCGGCCATCGCCGGGACGGTGCAGGCGGCCGGGGCTATCGACGTGCTCTTCAACTGCGCGGGCTTCGTGGCTTCGGGCAGCATCCTCGACTGCGACGAGGATCAGTGGGCCTTCAGCCTGGACCTGAACCTGACCGCGATGTACCGGATGTGCCGCGCCTTCCTGCCCGGGATGCTGGAGCGCGGGGGCGGGTCGATCATCAACATGGCCTCGGTGGTGTCCTCCACCATCGCCGCGCCGGGCCGCTTCGTCTACGGCACCACCAAGGCCGGGGTGATCGGGCTGACCAAGGCCATCGCGGCCGACTTCGTCACGCGGGGCATCCGCGCCAACGCCATCTGCCCCGGCACGGTGGACAGCCCCTCGCTGGAGGACCGCCTGCGCGCGACCGGCGACTATCAGGCCGCGCGCAAGGCCTTCGTCGCCCGCCAGCCCATCGGCCGCATCGGCCGGGCGGAAGAGATCGCCGCACTTGTGGTCTATCTCGCCTCGGACGAATCCGCCTATACCACCGGGGTCGCCCATGTCATCGACGGCGGCTGGTCGAACGTCTGAGGGGAGAGTCCATGAAACTTCTGCGCCACGGGCCCGCGGGGGCCGAGAAACCCGGCCTGCTGCATCGCGACGGCACCATCCGCGACCTGAGCGGCGTGGTGCCCGACATCGGGGCCGCGGTGCTGTCGGACGAGGGGCTGGCGGGCCTGCGGGGCCTGGACGCGGGTGGCCTGCCCGTGGTGGCGGAGGGGACGCGGCTGGGCCCCTGCGTGGGCGGGATCGGCAAGTTCATCTGCATCGGGCTGAACTATTCCGACCACGCCGCCGAGACCGGCGCCAAGGTCCCGCCCGAGCCGATCATCTTCCTGAAGGCCAACAGCGCGATCTGCGGGCCGAACGACCCGATCATCATCCCGCGGGGGTCGGAAAAGACCGACTGGGAGGTCGAACTGGCCGTCGTTATCGGCACCAAGGCGAAATACGTCACCGAGGCCGAGGCGCTCGCCCATGTCGCGGGCTATGCCGTGGCCAACGACGTCTCCGAACGCGCCTTCCAGTCCGAACGCTCCGGCCAGTGGACCAAGGGGAAGAGCTGCGACAACTTCGGCCAGATCGGCCCCTGGCTGGTGACCCGCGACGAGGTGGCCGACCCGCAGGCCCTGCCGATGTGGCTGAGCGTGAACGGCGAGCGGATGCAGGACGGCTCGACCGCGACCATGGTCTACGGCGTGGCCTTCCTGGTCAGCTATCTGTCGCAGTTCATGACGCTGCATCCCGGCGACGTGATCTCCACCGGCACCCCGCCCGGGGTGGGGATGGGCCGGAAGCCGCCCCGCTTCCTGCGCGCCGGCGACGTGGTGGAACTGGGGATCGAGGGGCTGGGCCGGCAGCGGCAGGACGTGATCGCGGACTGACCCCCCTTGCCCGCCCTCCTGCGGGCTGGCAGGAAGCAGAGCCATGCCCGCCCAGCTTCCCTATGCCACGGTTTCCGAGATCTTCCGCCGCTTCCACGCGCGCGAGCCGCTGCCGAAGGGGGAGCTGGAGCATACCAATGCCTTCACCCTGCTGGTGGCCGTGGCGCTCTCGGCGCAGGCGACGGACGTGGGGGTGAACAAGGCCACCCGCGCGCTCTTCGCCATCGCCGACACGCCGGAAAAGATGCTCGCGCTGGGCGAGGAGGGGCTGATCGAGCATATCCGCACCATCGGCCTCTACCGCAACAAGGCGAAGAACGTGATCCGCCTGTCGCGGCTGTTGATCGAGAACTTCGGGGGCGAGGTGCCTTCCAGCCGCGCGGCGCTGATGTCGCTGCCCGGGGTGGGGCGCAAGACCGCCAACGTGGTGTTGCAGATGTGGTTCGGCCTGCCGGCGCAGGCGGTGGACACCCATGTGTTCCGCGTGGCCAACCGCACCGGCATCGCCCCGGGGCGCGACGAGATGGCGGTGGAACGCGCCATCGAGGACAACGTGCCGGCGCAGTACCTGGGCCACAGCCACCACTGGCTGATCCTGCACGGCCGGTATATCTGCCTCGCGCGCCGTCCGCGCTGTGCGGACTGCCTGATCGCCGACCTGTGCGGCTACGAGGAGAAGACCGCATGAACTATCAGGTCGTGGGCATCGGCAATGCCATCGTGGATGTGCTCTCGCCGGTGGACGACAGCTTCCTGGACCTGATGGGGATCACCAAGGGCATCATGCAGCTGGTGGAGCGGCCGCGGGGCGAGTTGCTCTACGCCGCGATGCAGGAGCGGCGGCAGGTCCCGGGCGGCTCGGTGGCCAACACGCTGGCGGGGCTGGGCAACCTGGGGCTGACCACTGCCTTCATCGGCCGGGTGCATGACGATGCCTTGGGCCGGTTCTATGCCCGGGCGATGGCCGACAGCGGCACCGACTTCGTGAACCCGCCGGTGGAGGGGGGCGACCTGCCCACCTCGCGCTCGATGATCTTCGTCTCGGCGGACGGGGAGCGGTCGATGAACACCTATCTCGGCATCTCCTCGGAACTCGGGCCGGACGACGTGGCCGACGGGGTGGCGGGCGGCTGTCAGGTGCTGTTCCTGGAGGGTTACCTGTACGACAAGCCGCCGGGCAAGGCGGCCTTCGAGCGGGCGGCGCGGCTCTGCCGGGCCGGCGGCGGCCGGGCGGGGATCGCGCTGTCCGACCCGTTCTGCGTCGACCGGCACCGCGACGACTTCCGCCGGCTGGTGCGCGAGATGGACTATGTGATCGGCAACGTCCACGAATGGGAATCGCTCTACCGGACCGATCTCTCGGCGGCGCTGGAGGCGGCGGCGGCCGATTGCAGCACGGTGGTCTGCACCCGCTCGGGCGAGGATGTGGTGCTGGTCAGGGGGGAGGAGACGGTGACGGTCCCGGTCAACCGCATCACCCCGGTGGACGCGACCGGCGCCGGCGACCAGTTCGCGGCCGGGTTCCTCTACGGTTACGCCACCGGGGCGCCGCTGGCGGTGGCCGGCCGGATGGGCTGCGTGGCGGCGGCCGAGGTGATCTCGCATTACGGCGCCCGGCCCGAGGCCGACCTGAAGGCGCTGTTCCGGGCCGAGGGGCTGCTTTAGCCGCCCGCAGGTGACGGCATTTGTCACGGTGTGCGGGCTAGGCAAAGCGGCCGCGCTTTGGCATGGTCCTGCGCACAGGCCCCGGCAGGAGTGGGGTTCAGGCAAAGGACAGACTCATGAAGATGAAGGCTTTTTCGCTGGCCCTGGTGACCTCTGCCC
>JBBCJM010000054.1:0-20359 GCA_037190175.1 Paracoccaceae bacterium
ATCTGCCCCGTGCAGGAAATCCATCTCGATCTCGGTCTCGCCGGCCACCAGCACCACGTCCTTCCAGCCGCGGTTCTGCGGTGACGGGGCGGCGCCACCGCCCTCGCCCAGAACCCGGAACCGGCAGCCATGCACATGGAACGGATGCGCGACCGTGCCGCCGCCGCCGATGATCCACCTCTCGCGCGTGCCGAGCGTGGCGCTCCAGTCGATCCGGCCCATGTCGAAGGGCCGGCCGTTGATGCCGAAGTCGTTCACCCCGGCGCCGGTCATCCCGCCGTGCCCGCCGTGCCCGCCATGTGCGCCGTGCCCGCCCATGGCCGCATTCTGCACGATCCCGGTCGAATCGCCGCCCATGTTCAGCCCGATGCGCCGGGTCCGCACCGGCCCCGAGGCGGGCAGCACGGAATCCTCGTCCAGCGCCTCGGGCTGGGCGGTGATCCGCACCGGCAGGCGGCTGTCGGGGGCGAAGCGCAACACCACCATGGTCACCCCGCGGGTGTTCTGCAGGACCGTCGGCTGGCCGTCGGAGAAATCCACCAGCACCTCGGCCCGCTCTCCGGGCGCGAGCCGCAGGAAGTTCATGTCCTCTGGCCGGCCGACAAATCCGCTGTCGGTTGCGACCAGCCGCATCGGCCGCCGGTCGGAGAAGGACAGCGTGTAGATACGTGCGTTCGAGGCATTCAAGAGCCGCAGCCGCACGATCCCGGGCGGCACGACCGCCACCCTCCCGGACTGGCCGTTGATCAGGATGCGGTCGCCGTGAAAGCCGTTCAGCACGTCGGTCATCATCGGCGCATAGGTCATCCGGCCATCGGCGTCGAAACGCCGGTCCTGAATCGCCAGCATCAGGTCGTCGACGCCATAGGTGGCCGGCAGGCCACGCTGGTCGTCGCGCCCGTCGGTGATCTGCAGCGCCCCGGCCAGCCCCCAGTAGACATGCGGGGCGGTGCGGCCGTGGACGTGGGAGTGGTACCACAGGGTCGCCGGGCTCTGCGACACCTCCATCTGGGGCGTCCAGCTTTCGCCCGGAGCGATCGGGGAATGCGGGCCGTCATGGACGCCCGGAACCAGCATACCGTGCCAATGCACGTTCACGACCTCGTTCAGGGCGTTCTTCACCTCGACCGCCAGCGGGCCGTTCCGCATCCGGATCGTCGGGCCCAGGTAGCCCTGGTTGAACCCGGCGGTCATGGTCTCGGCCGCGCCGGGGCCGAACCGGGTCGCCCCGTGCTGGGCGATCAGGTCCAGCCGCCCGGTAGCGGTGGCGTCGAGCAATGGCGGCATTTCCAGCGCCTCGGCCGGGACCGGCTGGGCAGACACCGGCCAAGCCAGCGCCCCGGCCGACGCCGCGGACGCGCCCCACAGGAACGTGCGTCGGTGCATGGCCCCTCCCGCCTTTCGCTTTGCGCCGATCCGCGAAACCGTAAGGGTCGCGCGAGTCGCTGTCTACCGCCAGCCGCAGCCCGGGCACGGGGGGGCGCCGTCGGCGACCTGCACCGCGCTCAGCTCGCGCACCAGCTTCAGCCGAATCGCCTCGCCGTAGTCGTCGAATGAGGCCACCCGGATCACAAAGGCGCCGGGGCCGCGGATCATGTAGTCGCGGAAATAGATCATCAGGCCGGTGACGCGGTGCTCGATGGCCAGCGCGTTCACCGTGATGCCCTGGAAGTTCTTCTCCCAGTACAATTCCTGCGGCAGGATGCCGACATTGGTCTGCCCGTCGCCCGACACGTCGATCTTGCGCTCCGCGCATTCGGGCGCGCGTGCAAGTTGGTCGTGGGCAAAGCTCAGCGCCGCGCCCAGCGCGGTCTGCCCGTCGCCGCCGCGGCGCTGGTGCGCGCGCAGCGCCATGGCCATCGCGTCGAGATCCGAGTCGCTGCGCACCAGCACCCAGTCCTGGATGATGGTCTGGTCGCTCTCGCCCGACCATTCGAACACCTGCAGCGCGACATGGACGCCCGGAACCAGGAACACCACGCTGCGCACCTCGGGATCCTCCAGAGCCCGGGCCAGCCCCTCGATCTGCAGCGCATATTCCCGGGCATCGACCGAGGAGGACACGTCGATCGCCATGGTCAGCGCGATCCGGCAGGACTGGGCCGCCGCCGGGGCGGTCGACAGGGCAAGTGCTGTCCATAGGGCCGCCGCGGTTCTGCGCATCGTCCATCCTTTCGCCGGGGCGGAATGATAGCCGCATTTGCGCCGCGCACCACCCTGCCCATGGCCAGGCCTCTCCCCTGCTGCGCGAGGCGCTGGGGGGCCATGTCGCACACGGGGAGTTGCATTTGCGCAGGCGGATTCCCGGCGCTAACCTCGCGGGGCCTCCAAGGGGGAGCAAGGGGGAGACCGACGATGCTGAGACACCTACTGGCCGGGGCGGCGCTGGCGCTGCTGGCGGTACCGGCGCTGGCGGCTTCGCTCGAGGATGCGGCGGCGGCCTATCGCGACGGCGATTTCGCGGCAGCGGCGGCGGGCTGGCAGGAGTTGGCGGCAGCCGGGGACCCGGTGGCGCAGTTCAATCTTGCCGTGCTTTACGACCAGGGCCAAGGCGTGGCGCAGGACCGCGACGAGGCGGCGAGGCTCTACCTGATGTCGGCGGAGCAGGGAAACGCCGGGGCGGCCTTCAATCTCGGCCTGATGGCGCAGTCGGGCGAGGGGCTGCCGCAGGACATGCAGGCGGCGCTCGACTGGTACCGGCAGGCGGCAGAGGCCGGCGACGTGCTGGCGCAGTTCAAGCTCGGCAACCTTCTGGAAGAGGGCTCGCTGGTGCCGCAGGACTATGCCGAGGCGGCCAAATGGTATCACCTCGCGGCCGGGCAGAAGCATGCGCCGGCAATGTTCCGCCTCGCCAGCCTCTACACCAATGGCAACGGCGTGGAGAAAAACCTGTCCGAAGCCAGCAATTGGAGCCAGGCCGCCGACGAGGCGCAGATGAGCGGCGTCACGAGCGCCGCCTGCAACCAGCGCAGCCTGGTGGTGATCGAGGCCTGCCGCCGCACGCTGCCCCGGATGTGACGTTCAGCGCCGGACCGCGGGCGTTTCGACCGACAGGCCGCGCCCGCGCCAGGCGACATAGAGTTCCAGCGCCAGATATTCGTCCGAGCCCAGCGCATAGGGCTCGGCCCGGACCGAGGTGTTGCACCACTCGAACATCCGGTGCCGTGATCCCATCGCGCGCCAGCTCAGCCGGTAGAACGGAAACCCGTTCACCTGCCCCTGGCTGATGGTATCGCCGCGCAGTTTCTGGCCCACCAGGTCGTCGTGGCACTGGGCGCAGGACAGGTCCAGCTGCCCGCGCCGGGTGAAGAAGAACTCGCGTCCCCGTTCGAACCACGGCGCTGCCGGGCCGTCGATGGCGACGTCCATCGGCATGCCCCGCGACTGGGCAGAAACGAATGCGGTCAACAGCAGCAACTCCTCCGACTCGTAAGGGAAGGGCGCGGCGCCCATCCGGGCCTCCCGCTCGGCATTGATCCGCATCTCGAGGTTCTCCAGCCCGCCGCGCTCGGCATCGAAGCGCGGATACCGGGCTGCCACTCCCGCCATCGCCGTCTCGGCCGCGCCGTGGCAATCGGCACAGGACTTGCCTTCGGTTCCGTCTGGCCGGTTCCACAACTCGGCACCGCGTGTCACGGCGAACATGCCGGGATTCTGGAAGTCGTCCTCCTGCAACGCCCGCGACTCCGGGCCGAGGAACAGGGTGCCCGACATCCGCCCTTCGATCTCGGTCACAAAGCTCACGCCCTGCGCCAGCACTGCGGTGGCAAGCGCCAGGGTCGCCGCGAGGGTGGCGGGGCGGATCATGGCGGGGCCTCCTTCAGCGCCGAAAGAAAGGCCACCACGTCCTCGATCTGCTGGGCGGAGTAGATCGGCCGGCCCGCATAGGCACGGCCCACCCGTGTCAGCCCTTGGGTCCGGTAGTAAGAAGGCATGATCGTGTCTGCGTTCAAGAGCTTCGGGTCCACCAGTCGCAGCCGCAACTCGCCCGGGGTCAGGCGGCTGCCGACGCCGGCCAGATCGGGGCCGAGAAGCCCCTGATCCGGCTCGTCGGGAAACGGCATCCGGTGGCAGATCAGGCAGGTGACGTTTCCCGCATCGCGCACCAGTTCGCGCCCCCGCCCGGGATTGCCGGGAGAGTCGGTCAGGGGAGCCGGGATTTCGGCGCCGACCACCTGCTGCGCCCGCGGTGGCGTCGCCGGCAGAACCAGCAGCACCGCGCTCAGCATGGCGCGCAGAGCTCCCGACATCCCCGGTCAGCCCCAGATTTCCGAGGTGATGCTGGCATACCAGCCACGGGCATAGGCAGCCTCGCGCTTGTGGACCTCGGCGCTTGCCTCCCGCGGGCTGACCCCGCCGGCGCCCTGCACCGCCGCCAGCGTCCCCTCGGGGCCGATGCGGAACACGTCGGCCACCGAGATGCCGTAGTCCGGTGCGACCAGACTGTAGCAGGTGTTGATCAGCGCCGGCGCCGGCGGTTCGTCGCCCGCTTGCAGCGCGGCAAGCGCGTAGGCGAGAAACTTGCCCTGGCTCCCGGCCGAGAAGCCCGATTTCGGCATGGCGCCGGCGATCGCCGCGTCGCCCAGGATGTGGATGTTCGGAGCGATCGTCGATTCGAACGTCGACTGGTTCACCGTGCACCAGTCGCCTTCGCCCGTCAGCCCGGTGTCATAGGCGATCGCGGCGGCGCGCTGCGGCGGAATCACGTTCACCACGTCGCCAGACTGGGTGTGGAACTCGGTCTCGACCGTCCTGCTCGCTGCGTCGACGCGCAGCAGGCTGCCGCCCTGCGCGAAGGGAATCCACTCGATCAGCCCGGGATAGAGCGCCGCCCACGCCTCCTCGAACAACGGCTGTTTCGAAAAGTTGTCCTTTCCGTCCAAGAGGATGATCTTGGAGCGCGGCTTCTCGGTTTTGAGATAGTGCGCGATCAGGCTGGCGCGTTCGTAGGGGCCGGGCGGGCACCGGAACGAGTTGGCGGGAATCGTCATCACCACCACTCCGCCGTCGGGCATGGCGCGCAACTGGTCGCGCAGCAGCAGCGTCTGCGGCCCGGCCTTCCAGGCGTGCGGCATCAACTGTGCGACGTCGTCGTCATAACCCTCGATGGCGCCGGGCTTGAAGTCGATCCCCGGCGACAGCACCAGCCGGTCATAGGGCACGTCGGCCCCCCCGGCCAGGCGCACGAGCCGGGCATCGGGGTCGATGGCGGCGGCGCGGTCCTGCACAAGGGTGACGCCGGCGGCGGTCAGCGGCCCAAGGCCGTGGGTGATGGCCCCGATCTCGGTGCCGCCGGCGATCACGTCGTTGCTGAACGGACAGGTGACGATCTCGGACAGCGGCTCGATCAGCGTCACTTCCAGCCCGGGTGCGACCTGGCGCAGGTAGCGGGCCGTCGTGGCACCACCGAAACCGGCCCCGACGATGACGATGCGACCGTTGGCCTGAGCGAAGGTGGGCCGCACGCCCAGCCCTGCCGCCGATGCGGCGCCGAACATTTGCAGGAATTGCCTGCGGGTGGATCTGGACATGGTCCTGCTCCGATGGCTGGGGGTCACTATTGGGCGGACAGGTAGGCGACGACCGCGGCAATTTCTGCCTCGGTATAGCCCTTGGCGATACGCGACATGATGGTCGCGTCCGGGTCGCCCGCGCGATAGCGCGCCAGCGTGGCAGCCAGGTCCGTCGCGTCGAGGCCGGCGATCCCGGGGATCTCGCCCGGGCTTTTGCCTGCAGCGCCATGGCAGGTGAAACAGGATGCGGTCAGGACCGCACCGGGGATGTCGGCGGCAGGAGCCGCCACTGTACCGGCGGCAAGGCACAGGACCGCCGCGAACGATTTGCGTAGTGTTGATGTCATCGGGCTCCCCCCTTGGACAGCTGCCGGCAGGTTGCCGGTGGCCACACGGCCAACCCGGCGGGTGCGCTGCAGGCGCGGCCGACAGGTCAGAGGCGCCGACCGCCGCCGGTCCCGCGATTGGCAAGAGCGGGGCCGGGAATCGCCCTGCGCCGGCAAAGCCTAGGCCTCGCGGGTCCGGCTGGAAACCCGCTTGACGGGGCCGGCCCGCCGGGTGTGCCAAGGCAGCGGCGTCGCCGCCGGATCACAATCCCGAGAAAGACGCTGGTCAACGCGCGGTCGGTGGCTAGTCTCGGGGGCGGATGCGTGGGTCGCGCAAGCGGGGAGGAGACGGGAGTGACCCAAGGTTGGGAGCTTTCGCGCCGGCGGCTGATCTGCGGTGCAGCCGCGCTGCTGGGCGCGGCGCCGCTGCCGGCACTGGCCCAGAAGGTTACCGACCTCGAGGGGCTGGACGGGCTGTGGCGCGACGCCGAGGACGCGATCCGCAACTTCTTTGGCTATGTCGAGTTTCGGTACGAGGGCGTGCATCTGGACCTGCCTCAGCATGCCGATGCCGGCGGCTCGGTGCCGCTGACCGTTACCATCAACTCGGCGATGACCGAGGACGACTATCCGCTGGTCGTCCACATCCTGGCGCACCGCAATCCGACCCCGCATGTGCTGTCGGCGTGGTTCAGGCCGCAGGCCGGAAAAGCTGAGTTCAGCACGAGAATCCGCCTGGAAATCTCGCAGAAGGTCACCGCCGTGGTGCAGATGAGCGACGGCCGGTTCCTGCGGGCCGACCGCGAGGTCCTGGTCAGTTTCGGCGCCTGTGCCCAGATCGGCAGCGGAACCCAAGACGAGATCTATGCGTTCCAGCCGCAGCCGCGGGTGAGCGTTCCGGCGACCGCCACGCGGGGCGAGATCGTGCCCGTCCGGGCGATCATCTCGCATCCGCAGGAGACCGGGCTGCGCCTGGACAGCACGCGGGAATGGATCCGTCAGCGCATCATCTCGCGCTTCGGCTGCAGCTTCGACGGGATCGAGTTCTTCCGCACCAGGCCCTATCCTGCGATCTCGACCAACCCCTACTTCCAGTTCTACCTGCGGGCCGAGGAGAGCGGCCGGCTCGACTTCCAGTGGTACGATTCGCGGAACCTGACCTACACGGCGAGCGCCGACATCGTGGTCACCTGATCCAGGCAGCATGCCGCCACGGTCATATCAAGCGACAGCCATTGCTATATCAAATTAAAGCCATTGCCATATCGAATGCGGGCCATTGCCATATCAAATGAGAGTCATTGCCATATCGAATGGAGCCCTGCTTTCGCCTGATTTCCGCCTAACGACCTCTCGTTATATTTCTATGGAAATAACCGAGAGCGCCGCTGTAGGCATCGTTATTCCCGCACGGCTATATCTGGGTTCGGAGTGCCCCCCGAGTCGGAGCGATATTGCAGCTGCTTCGGGCGGAAAACAGACGTTGCTGCATCTGCGAGATCGCATTTCTCCGGCACGGAGTCCGATTAATCCGATAACTCTACTTTTTATATTTGGAAACAACTACTTGTCTTCAGGCTCCCGAAACCGATAGCGCTCACATCAGCGCGGAAACTCGCCTTTGCGGTCAGTTGGTTGGAAAGATTTTCCTTGTCTCAGCGGCTTCCCCGCCGCAGATTGATGCAATCTTCAACTGGCGCCAGGATTCAACTGGTCCGGACCATGAGACAGGTCCGAAAACTCGGCTGGAGCAAGCTTTCAAGCTAGCGGGAGGAGCAAGTCGATGAGCTTTACTTTAACTGTCAACGGTACCGACTATGAGGTCGATGTCGAGCCCGAGACCCCGCTGCTGTGGGTTTTGCGCGATACCATCGGCCTGACCGGCACGAAATACGGTTGCGGCGTCGCCGAATGCGGCGCCTGCACCGTCCATGTTGACGGCGTGGCGCAGAAGTCCTGCCAGATGAACGCCGCCGCTGCCACCGGACGCCAGGTCACCACGATCGAGGGTCTGTCGCCCGACCGCAGCCACCCGGTCCAGAAGGCCTGGATCGAGCATACCGTCCCGCAGTGCGGCTACTGCCAGTCGGGCCAGATCATGTCGGCCGCCGCCCTGCTCTCCCGCACCCCGAATCCCACCGACAGCGAAATCAGCTCGGCCATGGCCGGCAACCTGTGCCGCTGCGGTACCTATCAGGCGATCCGCGATGCGATCCACACCGCTGCTGAACTGAGCCGGACCTGAGGGAGGGGCAGATGACCAAACTGGAGATTTCACGCCGGTCGTTCATCCGCACCGCGCTCGCTGCAGGCGGCGGCATGATGCTGGGCTTCAGCATTCCCGGCCTGCCGAAGGCAAACGCCGCGACGGCCGAGGGCAAGGCCTGGCTTGACGAGGGCACCAATACCGAAATCAACGCCTGGCTGACCATCGGCACCGACGGTGTCGTGACCATCCGTTGCCCGCATACCGAGATGGGGCAGGGCGGCATGACTTCGGTGGCGATGATGATCGCCGAAGAACTCGACACGCCCTGGGAAAACATCAGGGTGGTGATGGCCTCGGCCAACCGCCATGTCACCCAGGGCGAGGCCTACGTCGATATGTCGACCGGTGGTTCGAACCTGGTCCGCAACCGCCATCCGCACATCATGCAGGCCGGCGCTTCGGCGCGCGAACGGCTGAAGGAAGCAGCGGCGCAGGCCTGGGGTGTCGACCGCGCGGCGGTCGTGGCCAAGCAGGGCGTCCTGACCTCGGGCGACAAGACCGGCACCTATGGCGAGTTCGCCACCGCGGCTGCCGGCGTGACGCTGACCGAAGAGCCGGCGATCAAGGCCTATGGCGACTGGTGGCTGGCCGGCACTCCGGTGAAGCGGCTGGAGGTGCCGACCAAGGTGGATGGCAGCGCCGTCTATCCGATCGACGTCCAGGTCGAGGGCATGGTCTATGCGGCCGTGAAGTGCTCGCCGGTTCCGGGCGGTATCCTGAAAAGCTACAACTTCGACGTGATCAAGGACCGCCCCGGCATCATCGCCGCGGTCGAACTGCCGCAGACCGCGACGGCGCTTGCCAACGCCGCCCTGCGGAGCGGCGTCGCGGTGGTGGCCGACAGCTACTATCGGGCCAAGACCGCGCTGGCGCTGATGCCCATCGAGTGGGACCTCGGCCCCGGAGCCGACAACAGCACTGCCAAGATGGAGGCGCTGGCGCAGGACCTGCTCGGCCAGGACGCGCAGCAGGTGGAGGAAGTGCGCGGCGATCCGCGCCCGATCCTCGCTTCCGCGACCAAGCTGGTGACTGGTGACTACCACCGCCCCTACGAGTGCCACGTCACGATGAGCCCGCCCGCGGCCGTCGCCGACGTGAAGCCGGACCGGGTGGACATCTGGAGCTTCACCCAGAACGTGGCGGCGACGCTGCTTCTGGCCGCCGACCAGGCAGGCCGCGATCCGAAGGATGTCTATTGCCACGCCACCTATCAGGGCGGCGCGTTCGGCAACGGCAACGCGACCGACGTGGCGCGCCAGGCGGTGGAAATCTCCAAGCAGCTCGGCCGTCCGGTGAAGGTGATCTGGGCGCGCGAGGACGACATCCTGCAAGCCCGCAGCCGTCCGCCGATCTGGGCGCGGTTCCAGGCCGAGATCGGTGACGACGGGCTGCCGACGGCGATGCTGGCCCGCGCGGTGGGTGAGTCGGTGAACCCCGGCTATGCCGACCGCAACATTGCCAACGTCCCCTATCAGGTGCCGAACTTCCGCTACGAGCGCCACGCGGTGCCGTCGAATATTCCGGTGGGTCCGAACCGGGCTCCGGGTGCCAACAACAACGTCTTCACGATCGAGCAGTTCGTCGACGAGATGGCGCTGGCCGGTGGCTGGGATCCGCTGGAATGGCGGATCAAGATGACCGAGGGCAACGAGCCCTGGCAGCGCGTGCTTGCCAAGGTCAAGGAGGTCAGCGGCTGGACCACCGACATGCCCAGGGGCCAGGGCATGGGTCTTGCCATCGCCGAGGATCACGGTTCGATCGTGGCGGTGGTGGCGACGGTCGAGGTGTCGCGGCGCGGCAACCTGTTCATCGACAAGATCCAGGTCGTCACCAACTGCGGCTACGTGCTGAACCCGCGCGGCGCCCACGAGCAGAACTTCAGTTCCGTGGTCTGGGAGCTGAGCCATGCCCTCTATGGCGGTCTGAACCTGCAGAACGGCCGTTTCACGAACGTCAACTTCGACACCTACAAGCTGATGCGTCTGCCCGACGCGCCGCTGGTCGAAACGGTGTTCGCCAACTCGGAGAACGGCTGGTGGGGCGGCATGGGCGAGCCCGCGGCTCCGCCCACCCCGCCGGCGGTCGCCAACGCGATCTACTTTGCCACCGGCAAGCGGGTCCGCACCACTCCGATCCTGCGCGAGGATCTGAGCTGGACCTGACCTGATTCACGGGTCCGGCCGGGTCCTGCACCGGCCGGACCGAATACCAGCATCCGGAAGCGCGAGAGCGTTTCCGGATGTATGTTTGCAGCCATCTGCCTGTCGTGACCAGCGCCCCGCATTCGCACGGCACCACCTCCTGCCCGCCCGGGGCCGGCATCGGATCGGTCAGCGGATAGCCCAGTTCGACGGCCTGCGGCAGCCAGGCGCGGTGGAAGCCGCCCCGGACGGCGACCGCGCCGGACCCGAAGCCCCAGAGGATCGCCCCGCGTTCGAAGCGGTTCATCCGCGCCGTCGTCCGGCGCCACCATCTCGGCACCCGGCAGCGACAGCGCCTCGATCTCGCCAATCGTGAAGGCGCGGCCGCCCCGGGGTTTTCGAGCACGCAAGCCCGGCGCTCGGCAGCGACAGCGCTTCGACCTCGCCAATTGTAAGTGCGCTGCTGAACGCAATGCATCTCGGCGGGTCGTGCCTCAGCGTGGTCCGACCCGCCTGCGCCACCCCCAGACGTCCGCCACGACGGCAAGGGTCGCTGCAAGGACCAGCATGCAAAGCGCCATCTTGGACGCCGTCTCCATCGTGCCCTCGATCAGCAGGGCATGAACCGCGCTGCCCGCCACGATCACCCCTGCCAGGGAGGTGTGGGCGATGCGCCAGGTGCGGGGCGGCAGGCGCAGCCGCCGCCGGAGTGCGGCCAGCACCGCGGTGGCGAAAAGTGCCCACATGGCGATGACGCCCCAGGCGGAGAACGGCGTGGGCGACCGGAAGAGAAGCGCGTCGATCACGTCCGGCGGGCTGGTGATCCACAGGCCGGCGACGTGGATCGCCACCGCCAGGACCAGCACGACCCCGACCGCGCGATGGACCCGTCTCCCGCGGAGCACGGGCAGCCCGGGCAAGTATCCGCCCGCCAGCAGGGGCTGGACCAGCATGAGGTAAAGCCCGACCACTCCGGCGAAGCAGGCCAGGATGTAGATCGGGCCGCGCCAGGCCAGAAGCGGGCTCGACGCGGCCCCGACGACCGGCACGACAAGCGCGGCCCCCACCGCCGCCCAGATCAAGGTCCTGCGGGCCGGGCTCATCTTCCGGGCGCCAGGGTCACGCCGGTTGCAGGACGAAATGCGCCTCCAGGCTGGTGTCCCGCGCGCTCGACATGACCGGCCGGAGGAAGACGGCCTCGAACTCGTCGCCGTCGTAGGCGAGATGGCCATGCGGCTGGCCGAAGGCGGGGACGATCTGCGGCATTTCCAGGCGGAACACTCCGTTCCTGTCCGTCAGCGTGGCCCCGTGGCTGTGCGGATCGCGCTCGTGTCCCTCGGTCGTGTGGGCCCAGATCTGGATGCGCTGGCCGGCCAGTGGGGCGCCATCGCCCGCGCGGCGAACCGTGCCGGACATCCAGAAACCCCCGCCACCGATCCGCTCCACGACCGGCGCCCCGGGCAGGTAGTTGTTCGCGCCGCCCCGCATCGAACGGGTCGGTGCAAGGCCCTGCGCCCGGGCGGGGACAAGAAGGCCGGCAACGCCGGTCAGCGCCAGCGCCCCGCCGGCAACGAGCAGGGTACGGCGGTCGAACTGTGCGGCACTCATGGGGTTCTCCTGCGCAGGGGTAGGCCGATGCAACGGCGCCACTCGGAGTTCGCCCGATCATAGCGCGCCTTGGAGTGCGGACCAACCGGCGCAGCCATCGCGCGCGATAAACCGGCACCACGGTTTCGTGATGATGCGAGGCCAGGCATCCAGCCAGTCCCGTCGCCTTGCCTGGAAGGTCCGGTTCGGCTGCAAACGCAAAGTCGAAGCCGCATTCCCCTTCAGCGCCGCTTGGCGGTGGCAGTCCCGAGCGCCGCGATCTGGATCGCGAGCAGGTCGACGACGTCGTCCGGCAGGTTCCCCGGGGTCGTTGCAACGCGGTCGAGCGTTGTCTGGCGGGGATCGCGGACGGATGGTTCGGCGACGCCCAGCAGCACATCCGGCGTGGTGCCCAGGGACTTCGCGATCCGCACCAGGGTGCCCAGGTCAGGTTCCCGCACCGCTGGACATAGTGGCCACAGCGCCGCTCGCTCAGGCCGCTCCGCCTGGCGGCCTCGGCGTAACCCGCGAACGGGTCGCGGAGCCACCTCATTCGCCATATATCGTGATTTTTCTGAGTATTTTACATACCAAGGCCATGCCCGCCATATGCGTTGCCACGGGCTCGGGGCGCCCCTTGTGCAGGGGTCAGCCGATCACGCGGGCCAGCAGGTCCTGCCAGTTGCGCCAGCAGATGCGCTGGATGAGGTCCTCGCCGAACCCCGCCTCGCGCATGGCGCCGACCAGGGCTTGCAGTCCCGCGGCGTCGCGGATCGGCGCGGGCACCAGGGCCCCGTCGAAATCCGAGCCGATGGCGACGCCGGCTTCGCCCAGCCTCTCGACCAGATGCGCCAGATGCCGGGTCATCACCGAAAGCGGCATGTCGGCATCCCTGGCCCCGTCCCCGCGCAGGAAGGCGCAGGAAAAGTTCAGCCCCACCAGCCCCCCGGACTCCGCGATGGCGGAAAGCTGCGGCTCGGTCAGGTTGCGGCTCTGCGCGCAGAGCGCATGGACATTGGAATGCGTCGCCACCAGCGGTTGCGAGGTCTGCCGCGCCACGTCCCAGAACCCGGCCTCGTTCAGATGGCTGAGATCGACCAGGATCCGCAGCCGCTCGCATCCCGCCACCAGCCGCTTGCCGGCCTCGGTCAGGCCCGGGCCGGTATCGGGGCCGGAGGGATACAGGAACGGCACCCCGTGCCCGAAGATGTTGGGCCGCGACCAGACCGGGCCCAGACTGCGCAGCCCGGCGGCGTGCAGCACCTCCAGCTCGGCGAGGTCGGGGCCGATGCCCTCCGCTCCCTCGAGATGCATCACCGCGGCGATGGCCCCGGCGGCGCGGGCGGCGGCGATCCCGGCCACATCGGTGCAAAGCCGGATCGCGTCGGGACGGGCGCGGGTCAGGCGCAAGAGGATCGCCGCCATCTGCAGGGTCGCGGCACGGGCATGGCCGGCCTCGACCGGCGCGCATCGCAGCTGGCCGTCGGTATCGGCCGGATCGGGCACATAGATCGCGAACATCCCGCCGGCAAAGCCGCCGGCCCGGCATTTCGCCAGGTCCAGCGCCCCGTCGCGCCCGGTGACGAAGGCATCCCCCGCATGGTCGCCGGCCCGGAACAGGTGCAGGATCAGGTCGTTATGGCCGTCGAAGACCGGGACCGGGGGCGTCGTCATGAAGAACCTCGCAGGTGACCGGCGCGACCCTGGAAAAGAACGAACCGCTTGACAAGTCCCCGCCGAAGCGACCCCCTTCCATGATGGACGGCGCGACGCCGAAAATCGGCCCGCTTTCCCCATGACGCCGCAAAGAAGCCAACACGGGAGTTTTCCATGACCCTATCCGTTCCCCTGCGCCGCGCCGGCCTGACCCTCGCCGCGGTCCTGATGCTGGGTGCCGCGCCCATGGCGCTCCATGCGGCGACGCCCGCCGACACGCTGGTGATCGCCGACGCGATCGACGACATCGTTTCGCTGGACCCGGCCGAAGCCTTCGAGTTTTCCGGCGTGGCGGTGGTCAACAACACCTATGACGCCCTGGTGGAGCTGGACCCGCTGCGGCCGGGCGAGCTGATCCCCGGCCTCGCCGAATCGTGGGAGGTGTCCGAGGACGGGCTGACCTTCACCTTCACCATGAAGGAGGGGATCACCTTCTCCTCCGGCAATCCGGTCCGGGCCGAGGACGCGGCATGGTCGCTGCAGCGCGTCATCAAGCTGAACAAGACCCCGGCCTTCGTGCTGGCGCAGTTCGGCTTCAACCCCGACAATGTCGAGGAGCGCATCCGCGCCGAGGGCAATCAGGTCATCCTGACGCTGGACAAGCCCTTCGCCCCGACGATGCTGTTCAACAGCCTGACCTCGGGCCTGGCCTCGATCGTCGACAAGGAAACCGTGATGCAGCACGAGGTCGGCGGCGACATGGGCAATGCCTGGCTCGGCCAGAACTCGGCCGGCACCGGGGCCTATATCCTGCGCAGCTACAAGCCGCAGGACAGCTATCTGCTGGAGGCGCGCGAAGGCTACTGGCGCGGCGACGCGAAGCTCAAGCGCGTGTTCATGCGCCATGTGCCCGAGGGGTCGGCCCAGCGTCTGCTGCTGGAAAAGGGCGACATCGACATCGCCCGCAACCTGACGCCCACCGATGTCGCCGGTCTGGAGGGCAATCCCGACATCACGATCGACGTCGCGCCCAAGGGCTATATCTACTACCTCGCAGCCAACCAGAAGCACGACATCCTGTCCAACCCGGACGTGATGGACGCGATGCGCTGGCTGATCGACTATCAGGGCATCACCGAAACGGTGATGAAGGGCCAGATGATGGTCCGCCAGGCCTTCCTGCCGCAGGACTACATGGGCGCGCTGCAGGAGGAACCCTATCACTTGGATGTCGAGAAGGCCAAGGAACTGCTGGCAAAGGCCGGCTATCCCGACGGTTTCGACATCGTCATGACCGTGCGCAACGATCCGCTGCGGATGGAGATGGCCCAGGCGATCCAGAACAGCCTCGGGCTGGCCGGCATCCGCGTGACGCTGAAGCCCGGCGCCGGGGCCGAGGTTCTGGGCGACTATCGCGCCCGCAACCACCAGCTGACGCTGCAAAGCTGGGGGCCGGACTATCCCGACCCGCATACCAACGCCTCGACCTTCGCCTGGAACCCGAACAATGCCGACGATTCCGGCCTCAGCGGCATCCTGGCCTGGCGGACCGCCTGGGATCCGGGCGAACTGACCAAGCTGGTCGATGACGCCGTGGTCGAGCGCGACGCCGACAAGCGCGCCCAGATGTATCTGGACATGCAGGCCAAGCACCGCGACGACTCGGCCTTCGTGATGATGTTCCAGGAAATCGCCCAGACGGCGATGCGCTCCAACGTGATCAACTTCCATACCGGCGGCACCATCGACTCGGCGACCTACTGGTATACCGAGAAGTGATCGCCTTTCCGCCCCCCGGACCCGGATCCGGGGGGCGGATGCGAGTTTTCCATGAGCGTCAGTGAACCGACCCTCCCGCGCCGTCGTTCGCGGCTGGAGCGACGGATCCGCACCGCATCGGGCATCGTCCTGTCGTTGCTGATCACGTTCCTCGGCCTGTTGTTCGTCACCTTCATCATCGCCCGTGTCGTGCCCATCGACCCGGTGCTGGCCATCGTGGGCGAGCGCGCCTCGGCGGCGCAGATCGCCGCCGCGCGCGAATCCCTGGGCCTCGACCGGCCGCTGTGGGAGCAGTTCGCCATCTATGTCGCCAATGCCGTGCAGGGCGACCTCGGCACCTCGCTGCTGACCCGCCGCCCGGTGATCGAGGACATAGCCCGGGTCTTTCCCGCCACGCTGGAACTGGCGACCATCGCCACCATCTTCGGCATCTTGGCGGGGGTGCCCGCCGGGGTGCTGGCGGCGACGCGGCCCGGAAGCTGGCTGGACCAGATCGTGCGCATCGTCGGCCTTGCGGGCTATTCGATGCCGATCTTCTGGCTGGGCCTGATGGGGCTTCTGCTGTTCTACGGCAATCTCGGCTGGGTCGGCGGGCCGGGGCGGCTGGATGCCGTCCACGAGATGATGTTCGAGTTCGAGGTGCGCCGCCGCACCGGCATGATCCTGATCGACACCGCGCTGGCCGGGCAATGGGAGATGTTCCGCAACGCGCTGTCCCACATCGTGCTGCCCGCCGGGGTGCTGGGCTATTATTCCATGGCCTATATCAGCCGCATGACGCGCAGCTTCATGCTGAACGAACTCAGCCAGGAATACGTCACCACCGCCCGCGTCAAGGGGATGCCGGAATGGCGGGTGGTCTGGGTCCATGCGCTGAAGAACGTCATGGTGCCGCTGATCACCGTCATCGCGCTCAGCTATGCCGGCCTGCTGGAGGGGTCGGTGCTGACCGAGACCGTGTTCGCCTGGCCCGGGCTCGGGCTTTACATCACCAACGCGCTCTTCTCGGCCGACATGCCGGCGGTGCTGGGCGGCACGGTGGTCGTGGGTCTGGTCTTCGTGGGGATCAACATGTTCTCCGACGTGCTGTACCGGCTCGTCGATCCGCGGGCGAAGTGAGGGGGATGGCCATGACGACATTGCGCCAATGGCTGCACGACCCCCTGCCGAAATCGCGGTCGCAGGCCCGGCTGGGCCAGACCTGGCTGGCCTGGCTGCGGTTCCGCCGCAATCCGCCGGCGATGATCGGCCTCATCATCGTGCTGGTGCTGCTGGCGGCGGCGGCCTTCGCGCCCTGGATCGCCACCCATGACCCGATCACGCAGAACCTGACCGGGCGGTTGCAGCCGCCGCTGACCGACGGCCACCTGCTGGGCACGGACGAGTTCGGGCGCGACATCTTCTCGCGCATCGTGCACGGCGCGCGGGTGACGCTGTATATCGTGGCGCTGGTCGCGGTGACGGCGCCGGTCTTCGGGCTCCTGATCGGCACCGTGGCCGGCTATGCCGGCGGCGTGATCGACCAGGTGCTGATGCGCGGCACCGACATCTTCCTCGCCTTCCCCAAGCTGATCCTCGCGCTGGCGCTGGTCGCCGTGCTGGGGCCGGGGGTGGAGAACGCGGTGCTGGCCATCGCGCTGACCTCCTGGCCGCCCTATGCGCGTCTGGCCCGGGCCGAGACGCTGACGGTCCGCAACTCCGACTATATCGCCGCGATCCGGCTGCAGGGGGCGGGGCCGATCCGCATCGTGACCGGGCATGTCATGCCGATGTGCCTGTCCTCGGTGGTCATCCGGGTGACGCTGGACATGGCCGGGGTGATCCTGACCGCCGCCGGCCTCGGCTTCCTCGGCCTGGGCGCCCAGCCTCCGATGCCGGAATGGGGCATGATGATCTCCGCCGGGCGCAAGTTCCTGTTCGAACAATGGTGGGTGGCGACCATGCCGGGCCTTGCCATCTTCATCGTCTCGCTGGGCTTCAACCTGCTGGGCGACGGTCTGCGCGACGTGCTGGACCCGCGGAGTGCCGGACGATGACCCTGCTTTCCGTGCGCAACCTGCGCGTGACCTTCGACACCGAGGCCGGCCCGGTCGAGGCCGTGCGCGGCGTGTCCTTCAGCCTCGGGCGCGAGCGGCTGGGCATCGTCGGCGAGTCCGGCTCGGGCAAGAGCATGACCGGCCGCTCGATCCTGCGGCTGGTCAGGAAGCCCGGCCGGGTCGAGGCCGACGAGATGAGTTTCGACGGCATCGACCTGACCCGCGCCTCGGAGCGGCGGATGCGCTCCTTACGCGGCCCGCGCATGGCGATGGTCATGCAGGATCCGAAGTATTCGCTGAACCCGGTGATGCGGGTGGGCCGGCAACTGACCGAGGGCCTGCGCCTGCGCGAGCGCATCGGCGAGGCCGAGGCCCGCGCCAAGGCCATCGCCGCGCTGGAGGCCGTGCAGATCCGCGACCCCGAGCGCGTGATGCAGGCCTGGCCGCACGAGCTTTCGGGCGGCATGGGCCAGCGGGTGATGATCGCCATGATGCTGATCCCCGACCCCGACCTGCTGATCGCGGACGAGCCGACCTCGGCGCTGGACGTGACCGTGCAGGCCGAGGTGCTGAAGATCCTCGACCGGCTGGTGAAGGACCGCGGCATGGGGCTGATCTTCATCAGCCACGACCTGCGGTTGGTGGCGCAGTTCTGCGACCGGGTGCTGGTCATGTACAAGGGCCGCATCGTCGAGGAGGTCGAGGCCCGCAACCTGATGCAGGCCAGGCACCCCTATACGCAGGGGCTCCTGAACTGCCTGCCGCGCATCGGGGGGCCGCGCCAGCCGCTGCCTTCGCTGGACCGGACCGGCGCATGGGCGGAGGCATAGGATGGCATTGATCGAGATCGACCACCTGTCGGTGCATTTCGACCTGGGCGACCGCGTGGTGCGCGCCGTCGAAGGCGTGTCGCTGCAGGTCGAGGAACGCGAAAGCTATGGCCTCGTGGGCGAGAGCGGCTCGGGCAAGTCCACGATCCTGCGGGCGATCTGCGGGCTGGCGCCGATCAGCGGCGGTACGATCCGCATCGACGGCAAGCCGCTGCCGACCCCGCGCGGGCGCGCGTTCTCGCAGCAGGTGCAGATGGTGTTCCAGGATCCCTATTCCAGCCTGCATCCCCGCCACACCATCGACCGGGTGCTGTCCGAGCCGCTGGCGATCCACGGCATCCGCGACAACGGCAGCCGCATCGAACAGGCCCTGCGCGACGTGGCGCTGGACCCGCGCTTCCGCTTCCGCTATCCGCACCAGCTTTCGGGCGGCCAGCGTCAGCGCGTCGCCATCGCCCGCGCCCTGATGCTGGAGCCGAAGATCCTGCTGCTGGACGAGCCGACCTCGGCGCTGGATGCCAGCGTGCAGGCCGAGACGCTGAACCTGCTGAACCGCCTGCGCGAGGAGCGCGGGCTGACCTTCCTGATGGTCAGCCACGACCTCGCGGTGATCGACCACATGTGCGACCGGGTGCTAGTGATGCAGCACGGCCGCGCGGTCGAGGAACTGGCACATGCCGATCTGGCGGCGGCGCGGATGCAGACCGACTATGCCCGCACCCTGTTCGACGCCAGCGCCGACCGGATGCTGGACGCCGCCGCGACCGCCTGACGCCATCGCCCCGCCGCACCAGCCGGGCCAGAGCGGGGTCGTCAGGGGATCCAGCCCCAACTCGACACCCCCGCGCCGTCGTGGAACGCCACCCCGCCGCCGCGGCGGTGGTCGGCGCCGGACTGGATGCGGCCGCCCTCGGGCGGGATGTGGATCGCATGGGCGGCCGACATCAGCTGGCCGAAGCTGTCCACCAGGAAGTCCACGGTATGGCCCATGCCCTCCAGCGCCTCGATCACCGGGGTCAGCACCCGCGCCTCGGCGAAGATCGGGCCGCCCTCGCAATGGATCCGCGCCGCCGACACCGCCTCCGATGCCGTCATCCCGAAGTCGACGATGTTCAGGATCGTCTGCAGGACCGAACTGATGATCACGCTGCCGCCCGGGGCGCCGACCACGATGCGCGGCCGGCCGCGGTACATCACCACGGTGGGCGAGGAGCCGCGGATCCGCGCCTTGCCCGGCCGGATCGAGTTGGCGCGCCCCGGCTCGGGGTCGAAGTGCTTCATGCTGTTGTTGTAGATGAAGCCGAGGCCGGGGGTGATCACGCCCGAGCCGCTGCCCAGCGAATGGGTGATCGCCACGCAGTTGCCCGTCTCGTCATAGGTCGAGACATGGGTGGTGTGGTGGTGGTCGATGTCCCAGTCCTCGTTGTGGGTCACCTTGCCGGCGGCGATGATCCCGCGATAGCGCGCGGCGGTCTCGTCCGACAGCAGCCGCTCGACCGGCACCTGCACGAAGTCGGGGTCGCCCAGGAACCGGCGCCGGTCGGCATGGGCGAAGATCAGGGCGCTGGCCACCAGGTGCAGGTGCTCGGCGCCGTTGTGGGGCAGGGCGCCCAGGTCGTAGCCGGACAGGATGTTGAGGATTTCGAGCAGCACCAGCCCGCCCACCGGCGGCGGCGCGGCGATCACCTCGTGCCCGCGGTAGCGCCGCACGATGGGGTCGAAGCGGCGCACCTTGTAGCCGGCGAGGTCGTCATAGGTGACGAAACCGCCGTTCTTCTCCATGTCCGCGGCGATGCGGCGGGCGATGTCGCCCCTGTAGAAGGCATCCGCCCCCTCGCGGGCGATCTGCTCCAGCGTGTCGGCATAGTCGTTCAGCACCAGCAGGTGGCCGTTCGGCACGATCTCGCCCCCGGCGTCCAGGAACAGCGCGGCCACGTCGGGGGTGGTGGACAGCCGCTGCCGGCCGCTGGGCACGCCCTCCTGCCGGTCCTCGGTCCAGAACCGGCGGACGAAGGGCGGGATGCGGGTGCCCTTGCGGGCCAGGTCGATGGCGGGTTGCAGGAGGTCCGCCCAGGGCATGGTGCAGAACTGGCGATGCACCTCCCACAGCCCGGCCAGCGTGCCGGGGGTGCAGATCGAGGTATGGCCCAGCTCGTTGCGGTAGTCGTCGAACAGCACCGCGGCGCCCACCGCGGCGCGGCCGGCCTTCTGCCCGGCCCACA
>JBBCJM010000055.1:0-9236 GCA_037190175.1 Paracoccaceae bacterium
GCCGGCGGGCCGAAGGTCAGGTTCGGCACGAAATGCCCGTCCATCACGTCCACATGCACCCAGTCCGCCCCCTGCGCCTCCACCGCCCGGATCTCGGCCCCGAAATCGGCGAAGTCGGCGGAGAGGATCGAGGGGGCGATCTTCACCTCACGCATTGCCGGCCCCCGGCAAGCCGCCGGTGAACACCCGGCTCGCCGCGATATCCTCGGCCTCGATGGTGGAAAGCTGCGCGGCATCCACCACCCCGGCGGCCGAGAACAGCCGGTTCGCCTGCCGCAGCCGCGCCCGGTCCAGCGCGTTGCGGATGGACCGCGCATTGGCGAAATGCGGCTGCGCCCGGCGCAGCTCGACATAGCGCGCCATCACCTGCCCCGCCTCCTCGGACAGCCGGTAGCCCTGCGCCCCCAGCATGGTCCCGGCGATCCGGCCCAGCTCGGCGTCGGTATAGTCGGGGAAGTCGATGTGATGCGCGATGCGCGAGCGGAACCCGGGGTTCGACTGGAAGAAACGGTCCATCCGGTCGGCATAGCCGGCCAGGATCACCACCAGATCGTCGCGCATGTTCTCCATGACCTGAAGCAGGATCTCGATCGCCTCCTGCCCGTAGTCGCGTTCGTTGTCGGGGCGATACAGATAGTAAGCCTCGTCGATGAAGAGCACGCCCCCCATCGCCTTCTTCAGCACTTCCCGGGTCTTGGGCGCGGTATGGCCGATGTACTGGCCCACCAGATCGTCGCGGGTGACGCTGACCAGATGCCCCTTGCGCACATAGCCGAGGCGATGCAGCAGCCCCGCCATCTTCTGCGCCACCGTGGTCTTGCCGGTGCCCGGGTTGCCGGTGAAGCTCATGTGCAAGGTGGGCGCCTCATGCGCCAGCCCCATCCGCCGCCGCGCCCGCTCGACCAGCAGCAGCGCCGCCGTCTCGCGGATCCGCGCCTTGACCGGGGCCAGCCCGACCAGCTCGGCATCCAGTCCGTCCAGAACCTCGCGCACGCCCGAAGCCTCGTATTCGGCGCGCAGGTCCACGGTCAGGGGAACCTCCCCATCCATGCCTCATCCTCTCTGGAAAAATATCCTCGGGGGGTCCGGGGGGTGGAAAACCCCCCGGCGCTTTGCCTCTAGCGCGCCGTCTCGTGGGTATAGCGGATGGACCGCCCGTCCACCTCGCTGCGCATCAGCCGGATCCGCGGCTCGACCTGCGGGCGGTTGACGATGAAGCTCATCGTCACCGTCTCCAGCCCCCGGGTGCTGTCGAAGGCGTTCAGGCGGATGTAGCTGTCGGGGTGGGCCTTGCGGCAATCCTCCAGCTCCATCATCACGCCCTTGGCGTCCTTCAGGTCGAACATCGGGTTGCCCCACATCTCCCAATAGGTGTTCCGGGGATGGGGATCGTCGGTCCATTCCACCCCCACCGCCCAGCCGCGGCGCAGGCAGTAGTCCACCTGGGCGGTGATCTGGTCGTCGGAGAGGTCGGGCAGGAAGGAAAAGCAGCCTTGGGTGATACGCATGATATGGCTCCTCAGCTGACGGCCGGGCTCGGCACGAAGTCCGAGGTGTCGGTCGAGGTATAGTCGAAGGTGATGTTGCCCCAGGTATCCAGCGCGGCCTCCAGCGGCTTGCACCACTTCGCCGCGGCCCGCAGGATCTCGGGCCCGTCGGTCCTGATGTCGCGGCCCTCGTTGCGGGCCAGCACCATCGCCTCCAGCGCCACCCGGTTGGCGGTGGCGCCGGCCTGGATCCCCATCGGATGGCCGATGGTGCCGCCGCCGAACTGCAACACCACGTCGTCGTCGAAGAGGTCGAGAAGCTGGTGCATCTGCCCGGCATGGATCCCGCCCGAGGCGACCGGCATCACCTTGCGCAGGTTGGCCCAGTCCTGCGCGAAGAAGATCCCGCGCGGCAGGTCCACCTCGTTCCGCAGCTCGCGGCAGACGTTGTAGAAACCCTGCACCGTCATCGGGTCGCCTTCCAGCTTGCCCACCGCGGTGCCGGCGTGGATGTGGTCCACCCCCGCCAGCCGCATCCACTTGGCGATCACCCGGAACGAAATCCCGTGGTTCTTCTGCCGGGTATAGGTGCCGTGGCCCGCGCGGTGCAGGTGCAGGATCATGTCGTTCTGCCGGCACCATTCGCTGATCGACTGGATCGCAGTATAGCCGATGATCAGGTCTATCATCACGATGCAGGAGCCCAGGCTCTTGGCGAATTCCGCCCGGCGGTACATCTCCTCCATCGTGCCGGCGGTGACGTTCAGGTAGTGGCCCTTGACCTCGCCGGTCTCGGCCTGCGCCCGGTTCACCGCCTCCATGCAGTAGAGGAAGCGGTCGCGCCAATGCATGAAGGGCTGCGAGTTGATGTTCTCGTCGTCCTTCATGAAGTCGAGCCCGCCCTTCAGCCCCTCGTAGACCACCCGGCCGTAGTTCTTGCCGGAAAGGCCCAGCTTGGGCTTCGTCGTGGCGCCCAGCAGCGGGCGGCCGAACTTGTCCAGCCTTTCGCGCTCGACCACGATGCCGGTGGGCGGGCCCTTGAAGGTCTTCACATAGGCCACCGGCAGCCGCATGTCCTCCAGCCGCAGCGCCTTCAGGGGCTTGAAGCCGAAGACGTTGCCGATGATCGAGGCGGTCAGGTTGGCGATGGAGCCTTCCTCGAACAGGATCAGGTCATAGGCGATATAGGCGAACCATTCGCCCGGCCGGCCCGGCACCGGCTCCACCCGATAGGCCTTGGCGCGGTACTGGTCGCAGGCGGTCAGCCGGTCGGTCCAGACCACGGTCCAGGTGGCTGTGGAGCTTTCGCCCGCCACCGCGGCCGCGGCCTCGATCGGGTCCACCCCGTCCTGCGGCGTCACCCGGAACAGCGCCAGGATGTCGGTGTCCTGGGGGATGTAGTCGCCGTCCCAATAGCCCATCTGGGCGTATTTCAGCACCCCGGCCCTGTAGCGTTCCTTGCCGCGGATCTCCTTCATCTCGGTCATGGCTGTCTCCTTTCAAGCCGCCCTGGCGGTGGAGGTGGAGGGGGCGAGCGCCCCCGAGGCGTAGCGTCGGGCCATCTCGTCCAGCGGCAGGACCCTGATCCTGCTGGCATTCCCCGCGGTGCCGAAGGCCTCGAACCGCTCGCGGCAGAGCCGCGCCATCGCGTCCATCGCCGGCTTCAGGAACTTGCGCGGGTCGAATTCGCGGGGGTTCTTCACCGCGGTGCGGCGGAACTCGGCGCTCATCGCCATGCGGCAGTCGGTGTCGATGTTGACCTTGCGCACGCCCATGCGGATGCCGCGCACGATCTCCTCCACCGGCACGCCGAAGGTCTGGGGCATCTCGCCGCCATGGGCGTTGATGATGTCCTGCAATTCCTGCGGCACGGAGGAGGAGCCGTGCATCACCAGATGCGTGTCGGGCAGCCGGCGGTGGATCTCCTCGAGCACCGACATGGCGAGGATCTCGCCGTCGGGCTTGCGCGAGAATTTATACGCCCCGTGCGAGGTGCCGCAGGCGATGGCCAGCGCGTCCACCCCCGTGCGGGCCACGAAATCCGCCGCCTGCGCCGGGTCGGTCAGCAGCTGGCTGTGGTCCAGCCTGCCCTCGGCGCCATGCCCGTCCTCCGCCTCGCCCTCGCCGGTCTCCAGCGAGCCCAGCACCCCCAGCTCGCCCTCGACCGAGGCACCCACCCAATGCGCCATCCGCGCCACCCGTTCGGTGATCGCCAGGTTGTAGTCGTAAGGCGCCGGGGTCTTCATGTCGGCCATCAGCGAGCCGTCCATCATCACGCTGGTGAAGCCGTGGCGGATCGCGGTCAGGCAGGTGGCCTCGTCGTTGCCGTGGTCCTGGTGCAGGCAGATCGGGATCTCTGGATGCGTTTCCGCCAGCGCCTCGACCATCCGCCGCAGCATCAGGTCGCCGGCATAGGATCGCGCCCCGCGCGAGACCTGCAGGATCACCGGCGCGTCGCAGGCGCGGGCGGCCTGCAGGATGGCCAGCCCCTGCTCCATGTTGTTGATGTTGAAGGCCGGCACCCCGTAGCCACGCTCCGCGGCGTGATCCAGAAGCTGCCGTAACGTGATCAGGGCCATGCCCGTTCCCCCCCTTGGTCAATACTCCGCGGATCGGGGGCGGCGCCCCCGGCCTGTCCGTCCGTCCAACGTGCTGATTTCAGGCGCCCTTCGCCGCCCGCACCACCGCCTCGGCCGTGATCCCGAAGCGGCGGTACAACTCCCCAGCCGGGGCCGAGGCGCCGAAGCCCGTCATCCCGACGAAACGGTCCTCGGGCCGCAGCACCGCGTCCCAGCCCATCCGCAGCGCCGCCTCGATCCCCACCCGCGGCGCCTCGCCCAGCACGGCGCGGCGCCAGTCCTCGGGCTGGGCGGCGAAAAGCTCGA
Source organism: Paracoccaceae bacterium (assembly GCA_037190175.1). Classification (GTDB taxonomy): domain Bacteria; phylum Pseudomonadota; class Alphaproteobacteria; order Rhodobacterales; family Rhodobacteraceae; genus JBBCJM01. The sequence continues at coordinate 4,373 of JBBCJM010000055.1, forward strand.
AGGAGGGCAGCGAGACCACCGCCGCCTCGATCTCCTCGGCCGCCAGCAGGTCGGCCGCGGCCATGGCGATCTCGACCTCCGAGCCGGTGGCGATCAGGGTGACCTGCCGGCGCTCGGCCCAGCGGATCAGGTAGCCGCCGCGGGCGGTCATGTTCTGCCCGGCATCCTGCCGCAGCATCGGCAGGTTCTGCCGCGACAGCGCCAGCAGCACCGGGCGGTCGCGGGTGGCCATCGCGATCTCCCAGGCCTCGGCCGTCTCCACCGCGTCGCAGGGGCGCAGCACGGTCAGGTTGGGGATGGCGCGCAAGGACGCCAGATGCTCGACCGGCTGGTGCGTCGGCCCGTCCTCGCCCAGCCCGATCGAGTCATGGGTCATCACGAAGACGCTGGGCACCCCCATCAGCGCCGCCAGCCGGATCGCGGGGCGGCAATAGTCGGCGAAGGCCAGGAAGGTGCCGCCATAGGGACGCAGCCCCCCATGCAGCGCCATCCCGTTCATCGCCGCCGCCATCCCGTGCTCGCGGATGCCGAAGTGGATGTAGCGGCCTGCATAGTCGCCCGGGGTCACCGCCTGCATCCCCTTGGTCCGGGTCAGGTTCGAGCCGGTCAGGTCGGCCGAGCCGCCCACGGTGAAGGGCAGCGCCTCGTTCACCACCGCCAGCGCCAGTTCGTTGGCCTTCCGCGTGGCGATCTTCGGGCGTTCCGACAAGAGCCGCGCCTTCCATTCCGCCATCGGGACAGCCAGCGGCGCGGGATCGCACGCCAAGGCGGCGAGGAAATCCGCGCGGTGGGGCGAGGCGTCCAGCCGCGCCGCCCAGTCCCGCCGCGCCTCGGCCCCGCGGGCGGCGATGCGGGCGAAGGCGGCGTAGACCTCGGCCGGGATCTCGAAGGGGGCATGATCCCAGCCCAGATACGCGCGGGCGGCGGCGATCTCGGCCTCGCCCAGCGGCGCCCCGTGCACGTCGTGCCCGCCCTGCTTGTTCGGCGCGCCATGGCCGATCTGCGTGCGGCAGCCGATCAGCACCGGGCGGTCGGAGCCCCGCGCCTCGGCGATGGCGTCGGCGATCTCCTCCGGCGCATGCCCGTCGCAACCCAGCACCTTCCAGCCCGAGGCGCGGAACCGGGCCGGCTGGTCGATGCTGGTGGAAAGCGCGGTGTCGCCGTCGATGGTGATCCGGTTGTCGTCCCACAGCACGATCAGCTTCGCCAGCCGCAGGTGCCCGGCCAGGTCGATGGCCTCCTGGCTGATCCCCTCCATCAGGCAGCCGTCGCCGGCGATGACCCAGGTGTAATGGTCCACCAGCCCGGGGAACCGCGCGGCCTGCATCCGCTCGGCCAAGGCCATCCCCACCGCGGTGGCGATCCCCTGCCCCAGGGGGCCGGTGGTCACCTCCACCCCCTGCGCGTGGCCGTATTCGGGATGCCCCGCGGTGCGGCTGCCCCATTGGCGGAACGCCTTCAGTTCCCCGATCCCCATGTCCGGGTAGCCCAGCAGGTGGTTCAGCGCATAGAGCAGCATCGAGCCATGCCCCGCCGACAGCACGAAACGGTCGCGGTCGGGCCAGTCATGCGCGGCCGGATCCAGCTTGACGAAGCGGTTGAACAGCACCGCCGCCACGTCGGCCATGCCCATCGGCATCCCCGGATGGCCCGAGTTCGCCGCCTGCACCGCGTCCATCGCCAGCGCCCGGATCGCATTGGCCATCAGCCTTTCGTCGGCGGTCACGGAATGGACGTTCATCGCGGCCTCCTCATGCGCGCTTCTTGCGGTCGATCAGCCGCAGGATCAGCGGCGTCAGGATCAGCTGCATCGCCAGATCCAGCTTGTTGCCCGGGATCACGATGGAATTGGCCCGGCTCATCCACGAGCCGGCGATCATCGAGATGAGGTAAGGGAAGTCGATCCCGCGCGGGGTCTTGAAACGGATCACCACCAGGCTCTCGTCGGCGGTGGGGATCCAGCGGGCGATGAAGGGGTCCGAGGTATCCACCACCGGCACCCGCTGGAAGTTGATGTCGGTCTCGGTGAACTGCGGGCAGATGCAGTGCACATAGGCGTGCATCCGGCGCAGGATGGTGTCGGTGACGGCTTCCGTCGAATAGCCGCGGGCGGCGCGGTCGCGGTGGATCTTCTGGATCCATTCCAGGTTGATGACCGGCACCACCCCGATCTTCAGGTCGGCCTGGGCGGCGATGGCGACCCGGTCGTTCACCACCGCGCCGTGCAGCCCTTCGTAGAACAGCAGGTCCGACCCCTCGTCGAACGGCGCCCAGTCGGTGAAGGTGCCGGGGGCGGCGGCGTAACGCTCCGCCTCCTTGTCGTCGTGGACGTAGTGGCGGGTGCGGCCGCGGCCCGTCTCGCCGTATTCGCGGAACACCCGCTCCAGTTCCTCCAGTTCGTTGGCCTCGTATGAGAAATGCGAGAAGGTCAGGTCGCCGGCGGCGGTGCGGCGGGCCAGTTCCGCCTTCATCGCCTCGCGGTCGAAACGGTGGAAGGCGTCGCCCTCGATGGAGACCGCGGTGATCCCCTCGCGGCGGAAGATCTGGTCGAAGGTGTGCTTGACCGTGGTCGTCCCCGCGCCGGAGGATCCGGTGACCGAGATGATGGGGTGACGGGGGCTCATGCCTCTAGCTCCTGAACAGGCCGCGGGTGCCGAAGAGCGCGGCGGTCTCGGCCTCGGGCAGGTCGTGATAGGCCGAGACGCGGGCCACGTTGTCGGCCGAGCCGAAGACCAGCGGCGTGCGTTCGTGCAGGCTGGCGGGCGTGTGGTCCAGGATGCGGTCGATCCCGTCGGTGGCCGCACCCCCCGCCTGTTCGATCAGGAAGGCGATGGGCGCGCCTTCGTAGAGATAGCGCAGCCGGCCGCGCTCGTACCCCTTGCGGCGGTCGCCGGGGTACAGGAACACGCCGCCGCGGCCGAGGATGCGATGCGTCTCGGCCACCAGCGAGGCCACCCAGCGCATGTTGAAGTTCTTCTCGCGCGGCCCCTCGGCCCCGGCGAAGCAGTCGTCCACCCAGGCCCGGATCGGCCGCGGCCAGTGGCGGTAGTTCGAGGCGTTGATGGCGAATTCCCAGGACTTGCGCGCGATCTCCACCTGCGGCGCCAGCAGGTGGAAGCGGCGGGTGTCGGGGTCCAGCAGGTATTTCTGCACGCCAGCGCCGAAGGACAGCATCAGGCAGCATTGCGGCCCGTAGATCGCATAGCCGGCGCCGATGAGGTCGCGCCCCGGGCGCAGGAAGCTGGCCTCGGCCGTCCCGGCCGCCGGGTAGAGCGCGAAGATCGAGCCGATGGAGACGTTGGCGCCGATGTTGGAGGATCCGTCCAGCGGGTCGATGGCCAGCGCCAGGGTACCCTCGGGGTTGATCTCGATGACGCCCTCCTGCTCCTCCGAGGCGAGGAAGCGCACCGGCGAGCCCGCCAGCGCCCGCCGGAACGCCCGGTCCGCGATCACGTCCAGCGCCTTCTGCGCGTCGCCGTCGGGATGGGCGGCATCGGTGTCGAGATGCAGCGCCTCGTCCAGCCCGCCGCGGGCGATGCGGTGGGACAGCTCGGCCACCACGCGGGCGATCCGGTCGGCAACATCCTGGTATGGCGCCGGAATCAGCGATTCCGCCGCGGCCGGGCTGACGATGCGCAAGTGCTCCTCCCCAGGATGCAGGTCTGCGTCGGGGCGGACCTTGCGCGATCCGCTCTTTCGTGGAAATTTAAAAAGATGGAAGTCATCTTCAGGAAAATCGAATGTCGCGGCTGGATGCGGTGACCCTGCGCCAGCTGCGGGCGCTGGCGGCGGTGGCCGAGACCGGCTCCATCGCTGCGGCGGCCGGGCGGCTGGGGCTGTCGCCCCCCGCGGTCCACGCCCAGATCCGCAACCTGGAGGCGGCGCTACAGGTGCCGCTCCTGCAGCGCGCCGCGGCCGCCGCGGGCTCGCGGCCCACCCCGGCGGCGGGGGTGGTGCTGGAGGCCGCGCGGCGGATCGAGATCACGCTCTCCGCCTGCGCCACGCAGCTTGCTGCGTTGAGCGCGGGCCATGCGGGGCGGGTCACGCTGGGGGTGGTCTCGACCGCGAAATACTTCGCCCCGCGGCTGGTCGCGCAGCTGAAAGGGCTCTGCCCCGGGATCGAGGTCGCGCTGCGCGAGGCCAACCGCGAGGGGGTGATCGCCGACCTCGAGCGGCTGGCCATCGACATGGCGATCATGGGCCGCCCGCCCCGCCAGCCCGAGGTCGCGGCGACCGCGGTCGGCCCGCATCCGCACGGGCTGGTGGCGCCCCCCGACCACCCGCTGGTGGGACGAAAGGTCGCGGCCGAGGACCTGGCCCGCCAGCCGATGATCACCAGGGAAGAGGGTTCCGGCACCCGGATCCTGATGACCCGCTATCTGGACGGGCAGGCCGGCGGGCGCGAGTTCGACCTGACGGTGATGGGCTCGAACGAGACGATCAAGCAGGCGGTGATGGCCGGGCTGGGCCTCGCCTTCCTGTCGCTGCACACGGTGACCGAGGAGTTGCGCGCCGGGCGGCTGGTGACGCTGGACGCGCCGGGGCTGCCGCTGATCCGCCAGTGGTTCCTGGTCCACCCCCTGCACGCGGCGCTCACGCCCGCCGCCGCCGCCATCCACGCAAGGATCCTGACGATGCAGGGCAGCTTCCTGCCGGAATGGCCGCCGCGGGGGTGAGGGGGCAAGGGGGGCAGAGCCCCCCTTGGACCCCCCGCGCCCGGGGCAACCGCCGCGGCGGGCGCTGTCGCGCGGGAGGTTGCGCCTGGGGCCGGCCCCCGGGGGTTTTGCACCCCCGGACCCCGCAGGATATTTAAGACACCAAAGAACGCCGGAGGGGGACAATTTGAATCAAACTGTCTTTCTTT
>JBBCJM010000056.1:0-9856 GCA_037190175.1 Paracoccaceae bacterium
CAGCCGCGCCCATTCCGTCAGCCAGGCGCGCACCGGACCGGGCCGCGCCAGCGCCTCGGCCCGCGCCATCCCCAGCGTGGTCAGCGCCAGCCCGCGCGCCGGCATCGCCCCCGCCAGCAGGTCCGCCAGCACGGGTTCGGCCCGGTCGGCCGGCAGCAGGGCCGAAGCCTCGATCGCATCGGCCACCGGATCGGACCAGATCCGCCGCAACAGGGCGCGCCAGGGCGCCGCCGCCCTGGCGCCGGCGTGCAGCTCGATCAGCGCCAGCGCCTCGGCGCAGCGGATCTGCGTCCCGTCATCCGCAGCGCGCAGCCGGGCCAGCCGCACGGCGACACGCCCCAGTCGGCCGGTGTCTTCGGTCAGGCCGCTTTCGACCGCGGCCTTCACGGCGGCTTCTGCCTGCGCCAGTTCCGCGCGCAGCACCTGCACCAGCAGGTCGTCGCGGTTGCGCCCCCCGCCCAGCGCCTGCTGCATCGCGACCACACCGCCGCCCCAGCGTCGCTCCAGCGCCCACCGCAGCGCGGCCACCTGCAACCGGCGCAGCGGCTGGCCGAGGCCCAGGAACTCGACCGCGACAAGGGCCGCCAGCACCGCCAGGGGCAGCCACCACATCAGCGACCAGAACCCGTTGCGCACCCAGAGCCACGACCAGAACGGCACCCACAGCAGATCGTGCAGGGCATAGAGCAGCCGCCCCGCGCCGGCAGGCGGGAATACCTCGCGGCCAACCGCCCAGCCCAGCAGCCCCAGCCCCGCGAGAACCGCTGCCACAACGGCCCGCCGCTGCCACCAGGGGCGGATCCGCAGAGGCGGGCGCGCGCCCATGTCGATCAGGCTGGAACGGCCGCTGCGGCTCATGGCGCCGCCCCGCCCGAGGAGGGGGACGGCGCCACCCCGTCGTCTGCCGCCGGGGCCGGCCCGTTGCCCGAACCGGCTTCGGCGCCCGTTCCTTCCCCGCCATCGGAAGCACCGGGCCCCGAAACGCCCTGTCCGGCGGCCTCGGCGGGCGCGCCCTCGCCGCCGCTTCCGGCCGGAGCGAGGGTCCGCACGAACTCCACCACCCGGTCGCGGTTGGCCGCCAGCCAGACGGCGCCCGCGAGCAGCAGCGCGCCCAGCAGCAGACTCAGGAGCCAGGGCCACAGGACGCGCCAGAGCCGGCGCAGGCGCAGCCACAGGATCCGGTGCCGCAGCCGCCCCTTCACCCGGGCAGCGATCCGCGCCAGGCCCTTCTGCGCCCGCTGCAGCTCGCCCACCGGGTCCTGCCGGGCAAGGCCCGCCGCCGCCCCGGCCCGCAGCGCGGCGATCCGGCCCAGCCCGGCCTCGGCCAGCGCCGCGACGGCCTGCGCCTCGGCCAGGGTCGCGGGCAACCCGTCGAGCGCCGCCTCGGCCTCGCGCAGATGCCGCTCGAAGGCGGGAGCCGACCGCCTCATCCCGAACGAAGCTCCTGCGCCAGTTCCTGCATCCGGTCCCTGAGCCGGGCCACCTCGCGGCCGGTGTCCTCGACCAGCCGGGTGCTGGCCTCGTATTCCGCCTGATAGCGGTCGAAGAAGGCGATGCGCTCGGCCGCCAGCGCGGGGATCTCGGCGGCCATGTCGCGCAGCGCGCCGTCCACGCCGCCCACCGCCGCGCCCAGCCCGTTCAGCGCCTGCGTCACCTCGGCCATCCGGGCCTTCGACACTTCGACGAACCGCCGCGCGGTGACGAGCTGGGACTGGATCGCCGCGACCTCGCGCGACAGCGCCTCGCCCAGCTGGTCCAGACAGTGCAGAAGTTCGGCCTCGCCCTGCCGCCAGTCCTGCTTCAGCGCCTCGACCTCCTCGCGCATCGCCTTGCGCATGTCGCGGGCCAGCTGGCCGGCATGGAGCGTCTCGGCCAGTTCGCGGCGTTCCTCGGGGTCGGCGATGCGGGGGGATCCCGCCAGGATATGTTCGTTGATCCAGCGCAGGCTGACCCGCAGCGGCTGGAACTGCTCCAGATCGACCAGTTCGACCGCGATCTCGTCCCCGCCGCCCGACAGCGGGCTGAAGACGAAGGCCGGACTCGCGTCCGGCGCATCGAACACCGCGGCGCCCTCAGCGAAAAGCCCGCCCAGCACCAGCCGCAGGGTGCCGGCCAGCGAGCCGCCGAAACTGTCGATATAGGGCAGGATCCGCTCGCCCTGCGGCACGAAGACCAGGGGCTCGCCCGGGTCGCCGTCGCGCGCCTCCTCGGCATGGGGGTCCAGCCAGAAGGCGATCGGGCGGTCGTCGGTCGCCGCGCGCCAGTAGTATTCCGGCAGCATCCCGTCGAACTGCACCTCTTCGGGGTCGTAAAGCACATAATGCGCAGGCTCGGCCCGGTGGGCGGCATGGGTGGCGGCATAGCGCAGGCCGGCGTTTTCCCGCAGGGCGCGCGGCATCCGGCGCAGCCCGTCCACCAGCGCCGGCAGTTGCGCGTCGGTGAACCGCAAGAGCCGCAGCTGCGGCCGGCCCAGGGCCTGGATGAGCGCGATCTGCGCCTCGCGCTCCTCGATCTCGGCGCGCAGGCGTTCGACATCCTCCTCGCTGCGCGATAGGTCGCGGATCGGGGCGAGGCTGATGCGGTAGCCCAGCGGAAAGTGCCGGTCGTTCAGCCGCGCGTTGAGGTCGCGCTGCGCCTCGGCGGCGGGGCGCAGCGCGACCAGCGTGAAGCGCAGCGCGGGGCCGGTGTCGTCGGGCAGGCCGGGGCCGTCCAGCGCCAGGGCCAGCGCCTCGGCCAAGATCAGCGCGGCCTGCGGATCGCCCGCCTCCGGCCCCGGCAGCCACAGGACACGGCCCGCGCCCGCCACGCCGGGCAGGAAGTGCATCTCGCCTCCGCGGCCCAGCAGACCGGCATCGGCAAGGCCGTTCAGCAACCCCGAGACCGCCACCCGGTCGCCCTCGGCAAAGCCGCGGTCCTCGGGCAGCCAGACCGACATCGCGGCCAGCGCATGACGCCTCAGGAGCGTAACGCCGGCGGGCAGGCCGGCGGCGCGCAGCCCCCCGACCCCCGACCCCCGCACAGGATCGTCCTCCAGATCGAGCAGCACCGCCCCGCCCTCGGCGGCCAAGAACCGCGCGTTGCGCCCCCGGCGGACCAGGGCGGCGAAGCTCCGGGGCAGGTCGGCATCCGCCACCTGCTCCTCCACCGCGGCGCGCAGGGCGGTGCCGTCGGGGTCCGGTCCGGTATCCGGGATGCCGGCAAGGCTCCAGACATGGCCGAGGATCCCGTCGCGCAGCCCGGGCTCCGCCGCGATGTCGAGGCTTTGCAACGGCAGGTTCTCGATCTCGGCGGCGCGCCGGCCCGCCGCTTCGAACGCCTCGGCCAGCCGCCCGCGCAGCGCATCGAGTTCGGCGGCGGGCGCGCCCTCGGGCCGGGGCAGCAGCACGACGAGACCGCCGCGGGCATGGGGCCGCAGCCGCAGGTCCAGCCCGGCGGCCAGCGCGAAATGCGGGGCCAGCGCGGCCAGGAAGGGCCCGACCGCCTGCGGCCTGAGGCCCGGCAGCACCCACACGTCACGCTTGGGCATCGAGCGCCTCCAGCGTCACCTCCACCATCCAGTGGACCAGCCCGCCCAGGAACCCGGCCAGCGCCTCGTCGCGGTCCTCGGCCTGCGGGCCGGGCGGGGCCAGGACCAGCGGCTCGCGCCCCTCGGCCAGCGCCAAAAGCTCGGGCGGGTTGCCGGAGCGCCCGGCCCGCCAGGTCAGGCTGGCCAGACGGGTGGCGCCCATCCCGCGGCCCAGCCTGGCCGCCAGATCGGATCTCAGCAGCGTCCAGTCCGGCTCCTGTGCGCTGCGCCAGGGCTGGCAGACCAGCACGAAGCGCCGGCCATAGTCGGCGGGCAGCAGCGTTGCGTCCCGGCGGCGCGCCGCGGCCAGCGGCTGCAACCCCCGCCGCAGGCTCTGGCCCAGCGCGGGCTCGGCGGCGGTCTCGTGCGACAGCGCGGCGAACTCGGGAAACAGCCCCGAGCGCAGCAGCATGTCGGACCGCACCTTGCCCGCTATGGCCAGCGGCGGCAGCCGCTCCACCCCTGGTCGATCGCGCAATCCAGATGCGCGGCCGCGCCGGCCGCCGGCGCCCAGACCAGATCCGAATTGCCCAGCCCCATCTGGTGCAGCGCGACCCGCAGCCGGATCGCGGCGTCCGCCCAGGCCGCCTTGGCCAGCAGCCCCATGCCGTCGCCGGGATCGGCCAGCAGCGCCGTGACCGCCAGCAGGTCGCGGCGCGGATTGCGGCGCGGCGGCCGGTGGCGCACCAGCAGCCCCTCGTGCAGGAGCTTGTTGGCCAGGAGTGCGCGGGGCTGGATCAGTTCGCTGAACAGGCTGTCGGGCAGGTCCTCGAAACTGTGCGACTGGCGGATGCCGGCGACCCCGCCCTCCTTGGGGCGCACCCCCGCCCGGCGATGGGCCGAGACCTGCCGCGCCCTGCGGCGATGCCGTTCGCGCAGTTGCGCCTCGTCGAAGCGCGGCGGATGCAGGAAGACCAGCGCGGCCAGTGCCGGATCGGTCTCCGGGCCGGGCGCCGGGGGGGCGCCGTGGCGCGTCCGCTGCCGTGCCGCCCGCAGCGCCGCCAGATGGATGTCCAGCGCGGCATGGACCCAGAACGGCCGCCCCATGACCTGCGGATCGGCCAGCGCGGCCTCGGCCTGGCGCCGGATCGCCGCCTCGGCCCCATCCCACCGCGCATCGACGGCCGGCGCGGCAGCGGCCGCCAGCGGCAGCATCCCGGCAGCCTGCGCCGCCCTGCGCAACACCGGCTCGGCGACCACGACCAGAAAGCGGTCCAGCACGCCCTTCACCAGCGACTGGCTGACCACTGCGCCCGAAACGTCCAGCGCCCGCGCCATGCAGGTGAAGGCCCGGCCCCAGAAAGGATCCAGGAGCGGCTGGCGCGCGGCGAGGAACCGCGCGAGGCCGTCGGCCATGCCCGCCGGCAGCGCGACGTGCCGCTGCGCGAACGAGGCGCGCAGATGCGCGGCTGCGGGGCTTTCCGTCCGGCCGGCCGGGCCGAGGATGACCTCCGGCGCGCTCATGCCAGGGCAAGCTCCTGCCGCAGCTTGGCCACCGTGCCCGGGTCGTCCTGGTCGAGCCCGTAGTCCAGCAGCACCCCCAGGTCGGCCGGCGCGATCGCCGCCGACCCCGCCCCGACCGCCGCCGCGCGCAACAGCGCCTGCGCCAGCACGATGGCCGAGAACTTGACCAGACGGCGGTTCGACATTTCGGAGAGTTCCCTGAGCCTGACCCTCGCCACGATGTCGGCCAGCCGCGCGACCACCGGGCTCGCCTCGTCGATCTTCAGCCCGCCCTCGGTGGTCAGCGTCTCGATCCCGTCGCGGTATCTGTCCAGCGCCGCCGGCAGGTCGCGGAAGGCCCCGCGCTTCACCTGCCCGTGGCTGTGGGTCTCGGTCCAGGCCGCCTTCAGCAGCTCGGACAGCGGACCATGCCCCGCCGCCACGTTCGCCATCCGGCAGCGCAGCAGGAAACGGTCGTAGACCGCGCCCAGCCCCTCTTCCCGCGGCGGGTGGTTGGTGGCGGCGAACAGCATCCGCAGCGGGGTGTCGTGCACGGTGCCGCGGTCGTGGAACTTGCGCTCGTTCATGAAGGTGAGGAGCGCGTTGAGGATGGCGGAAGAGGCGTTGAACACCTCGTCCAGGAACACCACCTCGGCCCGCTGCATCTGGCCGGTGACGTTGCGTTCCAGCCGGGGCTGCGGCCCCATCAGCCTGGCCAGGTCGAAATAGCCGAAAAGCTCGGAGGGTTCGGTGAACTGGGTCAGCAGGTATTCGAAATAGCGTTCGTTCTTCTTTCCCCCTGCCTCGCCCGCGCTGCCGGGCAGTTCGCGCGGGTCGCGGTCCAGCACCCCGATCAGGCTGCAGAAGGCGCGGATCAGCCGCGACTTGGCTGTGCCGGGCGGGCCGCAGCATCACCATGGCCTCGCCGGTCATCGCCGCCAGCATCATGCAGCGCACCGCCGCCTCCATGCCGTAGAAGCGGGCGACGAGCTCCCTTTCCAGCCGCAGCACCTCGTCCAGCAGGGGGCGGTTCTGGCTGTAGATAAGGTTGACGGCTTCGCTGTTGAACATGGGGGCTCGCGCGGCGGCAGGGATCAGGGGGTCAGGTCGAGAAGGGAGGCCCAGCAGGCGGGCAGCGCGGGATCGGCGGCAACGCCGGCCTCGCCGCGCCAGACCACCCAGGGCAAGGTCTCCAGCCCCTGGGGCACCAGCCAGTCGGCGGCGGCGTCCATCCGCCGCAGCAGCCATTCGTCCCAGGCCGAGAGCGGCCGGTCCGGCCCGCGCAGGTCCGCGGCAGCCGCCCGCAGCCGCGCGAAGTCCGCCCCCAGCGCCAACCCGTGCCGGGTCTGCGAGGCGACGAGCAGCGCGACCCCGCCCGGGGTGAACAGCGCCTGCGGCGGCGGGCCGGGGTGAAAGAGCACCCGCTCGCACAGGAAGAGGCGGCAGATCTCGGCCAGGTCGTGGCGCAGGGCGCCGTCCGAAAACGCCTGCCCCAGCACGAGCGGCAGCAGCACCTCGGCTCCGAACCCGGCATCGGGATCGAAGAGCCCCGGCAGGCTGGCCGGATCGGCCAGCACGCGCGCCGCGACCGCCTGCCCCACCTCGGCCAGACCGGGTTTCGGCCCTGCGACCGCGCCGGGTCCACCCGCGAAGAGACCGGCAAGCGCAGCCCGGTCCAGCGGCACGGGCGGTCGGTCCGCCAGCAGGGCGACGAGATTGGTGCGCGCCGCCGCGCGTAGCGCCGCCAGCACCGCCGGCAACCCGGCCCGCAGCGCCCGCGCATCCGCCGCCGATCCGGGTGCTCTCCCGTTGGATCCCGAGACCCGCGGCGACATGGACGACCTCACTTCGACTTCAGCTCGCGCGACCAGACCGCAAGAGCCAGCACCGCAAAAGCCAAAGCCAGCAGAAGGGAATGCAGTGGATCGTCCCGCTCGATTGTCCGCGAACTGTAGGGCGGAATCTGCTGGCGATCAAGCGACCTGCCCGCGGCCTTATCGAGGATCAGTCCGGCCAGCCCAGCGTCGATGCCGAAGCCCAGTGCCTCGGCCCCCCGCGCCGCGGTGGCGGGCGGAGCGGGAAAGACGACCGGGATGCGCTGGACCTCCGCCCCCTCCTGCAACACCAGGAGCGCCCGCTGCCCCGCCGAGCCCGCCGGCGGGCGGAAATCCCCCAGATGCGCGCCGCGCCGCGGATCGTGGTGCAGCGGCACCCCGGTGGCCGAGCCGTCGGCCCATTGCAGGCTGGCCGCCAGTTGCCCGGCCCCGCCGCCCGCCGCCGGCGTCACCGCCAGGCGATAACCCTGCGGCCCATCGCCCAGGCGGATCAGGTAGCGTTCCTGGTCCGGCCAGCCCAGGAGGCGGGTCAGCATCGCCTCGGTGGCGGCCAGCCCCTCCTGCCCCCAGCGCGCCTCCATCGGGCCCAGGAACACGCCGGCGACGATCCCCGAACGCCGCCCGTCGCGCCGCCAGGCGAACAGCGGATCGGGCGGCGGCGCGGCATGGATCAGCTCCACCCGCGCGTCGACCCGCGGATAGGCGATGGCCAGCCCCTCCACCGCGATCCCCGCGTCCAGTTCGCCGGCCCCGTCGGCAACCAGCGGCCGGAACGCCCCCTCGCGCCAGTATTCGTTGCGCGGCTCGGGCTCGAAATACCGCAGCCGGATGTTGCCGGCATCGCGCCCCTCGCCGACCACGATCTCCTCGCCCCAGTGCGAGACGCCCGCGGGGAACGGCTTGTCGGACACCGAGATCGCGGTGGTGTGGCACTGCGGCGCGGTGCCGGGCGGCATGAAATCCGCGTCCGAGATGAAGAAGAAGGCGCAGTAGTTCGAGACGAAGCGCGCCGAGGCGCGGATGGTCGTGTCGGGCGCGGTCCCCGCGCCCGCAGCCCCGCGGTGAAACGGCGCGCGGCCTCCAGCGTGGCCGGGGTGGCCGCGGACTGGGGAAAGGGCGTCAGCGCATCGGAGGCGAAGGGCAGGATCGCGATCGTGTCGCGCGGCCGCAACTGGCGCAGGATCGCATGGATCGCCGTCTGCGCCGAGCCCAGCCGCGGCCCGCCCATAGAGCCCGAGACATCCACCATGATGACGATATCGCGCGGCGGGGGCTCCTGCACGAAAAGGCGCGGGTCGCTGTCCACCGGCAGGATCGGGTTCAGCACGGTGGCGTTCCAGTCCGAGATCACCTGTTCCTGCTCCACCCCGCCCCGCAGCCCGCCGTTGACGAGGAAGAGCCCGGTGCCGTCGGCGGCCGCCAGCAGATCGCCGGCATAGTCCGGCGGGAACTGCGCCGGAGCCAGCCCGTCGATCACCACCAGGTCATAATCCAGCGGCGAGGGCGGCGCGGCGGGATCGGCGCGCTCGACCCGCCAGCGCGCCGCGGGCAGCGCCTCGGCCAGGGCGCCGGGCCGAAGGCCAGAAGCCGGGCCGGCCCGCGGACCAGGGTGAAGAGGCTGCGGCCCTGCACCCCCGCCGGCGTGACGAAGCCCAGCCCCACCCCCTGCAGGCCGCGCTGATCGAACCCGGTGGACAGCCGCAGCGCCCGCAGCCTGTCGCCCGGCGGCACGCTCAGCCTGGCGGTCTGCGCCCCGCGCGTCAGCGTCAGTTCGCCCGCGCCCAGCACCGTGCCGCGCAGCACGACATCCTCGCCCGGCACGTGTTCGGGCCCGATGTCGGCGGCGATCAGGCCGGCGGCGGGGGCGGAGGCGCCCGCGGCGACCAGATGGACCGGGATGCCCTCGGCGCGGAACTCGGCCAGGAGCCCGTCGCCCGGCGGCGCCCCGGCCAGCAGGTCGCTGACCAGCACCACCATCCGCGGCCCGCCCCGCCCGCGCAGCCCGGCCAGCGCGGAAACCAGCCCAGCCCGCAGGTCGGTGGCCGGCTCGGGGACGGCGACGCGGTGGCGGCGCAGCGCCTCGACCAGGTTCTCGGCGGTGTTGTCGGCGCCCGACACCCCGGCGGCGGCGCCGAAACTGCGCAGTTCGCCCCGCCACAGCGGCCGCTCGGCCAGCGGGACGGTCTCCAGAAAGCCGCCGATCCGCTCAGCGGCGAGCGCCAGCGCCGAGACGGCCGCCGCGGGCTCGCGCCAGAAGCTTTCCGAGGCGTCGAGCAGCACGAGGATGCGGCCGCCCTCGCCCTGCCCCAGCACCTGCCGCAGCACCGGACGCTCGATCGCCAGCGCCAGAAGCGCCGCCACCAGCGTGAAGCCCAGCACGCCGGCCAGCCGCGCCGCCGGGGGCCGCCGGGCGCGCCATGCCAGCAGCGCCGAGACCAGCGCCACCCCGGCCGCCAGCGCCCAGGCCCAGACCGAAGCCGGGCCGCCTAGGCAGTGCAGCACCCGCCCGGCCAGTTCCATCCCCTGCGCCGCGCCGCAGATCACGGCACCGCCTCGCCGCTGCGCCACAGGCGGAACAGCCGCACCAGCCGCTCGGCCAGCAGCGCGCCCAGCGCGGCCAGCACCCACCAGGGCCAGAGCGGCAGGTCTTGCCGCGCCGCGCCGGTCTGGGCCAGCAACGCCAGATCGGCCGGGGCGCCCGCGGGGCGGCCGGTCAGGCTTTCGCGCCAGGCGTCGGGGACGGGCGTTCCCCCGGCATCGGTCCAGAGCATCGGCTGCTCGCGCGGCGGCCGGGCCGCCAGATCGGCGAGGCCCGAGAAGAACAGGGTCAGCGACAGGCTGCGCAGCGGCTCGGGCAGGTCGGCGCGGGGGGCCGGCAGGATCAGCCCGGCGGCCTGCCCCGCCGCGGCGGGACGACGCGCCACCAGCACGCCGCCCGCATCGTCGGCCATCACCGGCGCACATCCGGAGGGCAGTTCACCGGGCAGAGCCGCAGGCAACGCCGCCTCCCGCG
>JBBCJM010000057.1:0-1552 GCA_037190175.1 Paracoccaceae bacterium
GCGCTTCCTGTGCGGCACCGGGCAGTTGCTGTTCTTCGCCCGCTGGCCCGAGGTGCTGGACGAGGCCGAGCGCCTGATGGGGCGCAACCTCCGATCCTTTCCAAAAGATTAAAAAAATGCGTGCATACCCTGAACGGGGTATGCACGGCGCCAGCGCGCGGCGCTAGGGTGGCGTCATTGAGAGATCGCCATTGAACCAAATCCTAGTCCCCGACAGGGCGGCGGCATCCTGGGTGTCGCCGCCTTTGTCGTGTCCGGGCATCATGGCTGCGGAAAACCTCTGTCTCATTGATACCGATCAAGGCATTCTGCGGCATCTTGCCCCATCATGGGCGGGCCAGATTTTGACCCGAGTCGCAACGCGAAGGACGATTGCCCATGCCCGAAGACAGGATCGTGATCCCCGCCGAGGCCGATGCCGACAGCCTGCCCGCCGTCGCGACCGGCACGGAGGGGGCGCCCGCCGCCGAACCGGCGGCGCAGGTGGTGGCCCAACCGGCGGCCGCCCCGCGCCCGCCGCGCCATCTGCCCGCGATGACCACGCCCGAACAGATCCGCGCCAGCTTCGAATCCGGCCGCTATCCCTATCCGCATCCCCTGGGCCGCAAGCCCTACGAGGAGGAAAAGGCGCGGTTGCAGGCCGAACTGCTCAAGGTGCAGATCTGGGCGCAGGAGACCGGGCAGAAATTCGTCGTGCTGATGGAAGGGCGCGACGCGGCCGGCAAGGGCGGCACAATCAAGCGGTTCATGGAGCATCTGAACCCCCGCTATGCCCGCGTGGTGGCGCTGACCAAGCCGTCCGACAAGGAACGCGGCGAATGGTATTTCCAGCGCTACATCCAGCACCTGCCCACGGCGGGCGAGATCGTGTTCTTCGACCGCAGCTGGTATAACCGCGCCGGGGTGGAGCGGGTGATGGGCTTCTGCACCCCCGCCGAATATCTGGAATTCATGCGCCAGGCGCCGGAACTGGAGCGCATGCTGGTGCGTTCGGGCATCCGGCTCTACAAATACTGGTTCTCGGTGACGCAGGCCGAACAGCACGCCCGTTTCCTGGCCCGCGAGACCGACCCGCTGAAGCGCTGGAAGCTGTCGCCGATCGACAAGGCCAGCCTCGACAAGTGGCAGGACTATACCGAGGCGAAGGAGGCGATGTTCTTCTACACCGACACCGCCGACGCGCCCTGGGTCATCGTGAAGTCGAACGACAAGAAGCGCGCGCGGCTGAACTGCATGCGGCATTTCCTGTCGACCATCAATTATCCCGACAAGGATCCGTCAGTGGTTCCGCCCCCCGACCCGCTGATCGTGGGCCGGGCGTCGAACGTGCTGGACGTGTCGGTGCCGCATGCCCGGCTGGGCTAGCGATGCGCACTTTCCCCCGGCGGCGGGGGGCGGCCGGCGAGGCGAGGGGGCTGCTGCCGACGTTGCCGGCGGGGACCGAGATCATCGACCATCGCCCGCATCTGATCATGCCTGGCTTCATCGACGCCCATATCCACATGCCGCAGACGCAGGTGATTGCCTCCTATGGCGCGCAGCTGATGGAGTG
>JBBCJM010000058.1:0-27373 GCA_037190175.1 Paracoccaceae bacterium
CAAGGGGGCTTGCCCCCTTGCCCGGCCCAACGATCGGAGCCGCCAGGCGACGGGCGGCGGGAGCGCCCCCGGCCCCCTTGCGCGCGCGCCCCCTTCATGCATCACTCCGCTGCCACGCACGGGACCGCCGCATGACCGACCGCCTCTGCCATATCGAGATCGACGAGCGCGGCCTGGCCCGCCCGACGCCGGAGATCGAGCAGGAGCGGCGGGTGGCGATCTTCGACCTGCTGGAGGACAACCGCTTCGGCCTGCCCGCGCGCGAGGGCCGCGCCGTCCCGGCCGGCCCCTACCGGCTGGGGCTGGCGATCCGCGAGGGGCGGCTGGTCTTCGACATTACCACCGAGGCGGCCGAGAAGGTGACCGAGTTCCACCTCTCGCTCGGCCCCTTCCGGCAGGTGGTCAAGGACTACTTCCAGATCTGCGAAAGCTACTTCGACGCGGTGAAGCGCCTGCCCCCCAGCCAGATCGAGGCCATCGACATGGCCCGCCGCGGCATCCACAACGAAGGCGCGCGGGTGTTGCAGGAACGGCTGGAGGGCAAGGCCGAGGTCGACCGCGACACGGCGCGCAGGCTCTTCACCCTCGTCTGCGTCCTGCACTGGGGATGAGCGGCATGGGCAGCTTCCCGCAATCGGTGCTGTTCTGCTGCGACCACAATGCCGTCCGTTCCCCCATGGCCGAGGGGCTGATGAAGAAGCTCTACGGCCAGCGCGCCTATGTGCAGTCCGCGGGCGTCAGGAACGACATGGAGATCGACGGCTTCACCATCGCGGTCTGCCAGGAGATGGGGATCGAGCTCAGCCGCCACCGCTCGCGGTCCTTCGAGGAGATGCGGGAACTGGGCGACGACCTCAGCCAGTTCGACCTGATCGTGGCCTTGTCGGCCGCCAGCCAGAAACAGGCGCTGGATCTCACGCGCTATCACCACCTCGACATCGAATACTGGCCGATCCTCGACCCCACCGCGCTGGGCGAGACGCGGGAGGCGAAACTGGCCGCCTATCGCCAGGCCCGCGACCAGATCCGCGACCGCCTGATCGCCCGCTTCGGCCCGCCGCAGCAGACGGCGGCGTAGAGGGGCGCCCGATCAGGCCGAGACCTGGGCGATCCAGTCCTTCAGGTTGTAGAAGGTGGTGATGCGGGCGATCCTGCCCTCGCGCAGCTCGAAGAACGCCCCGGCGGGCAGGACGTAGGTCTGGCCCCGCGCCTCCGGCAGGCCGGGGTCGGTCTGCAGATAGGTGCCGTGCACGGTGAACTCCGCCGCGCCGCGGGTGCCGTCGTCGCTGGAGAACAGCACCAGGTCGCGCAGCTCCTCGCGGTAGCTGACCCCCATGTGCGAGCAGAATTCGGCGAAGAGCGCCTTGCCGCGGCGGATGCCGCCCTCGTTCACCCGGTGCTCGATATCCTCGGTCAGTTCCGCCAGCATTCCGGCCGCATCCCCGGCGTTGAAGGTGGCGTAGTAGCGGGCGAGGGTGGGGCGGGCGTCGGGCATCTTTGCACCTTCCGGCATGGGTGGAGAGCGCCGGGGGGCTTCGCGCCCCCCGGACCCCCCGCGGGATATTTAAGGACAGAAGAAGGGGCAAGGGGTGGCTTGCCGGGACCGGACGGCGCTGACAGGGTGGCGGGCGGCGAATCCGGAGGGTGGGATGGACTGGGCGACGCTGGCGATCTTTGCGGGGGCGCTGGTGCTGAACGCGGGCTCGCCGGGGCCGAGCGTCGCGGCGCTGGTGGCCCGGGTGCTGACCGCGGGGCCGGCGAGCGTGCTGCCCTTCCTGGCCGCCATGTGGCTGGGCGAGGCCATGTGGCTGACGGCCGCGGTCTGGGGCCTCAGCGCCCTGGCCGCCGCGGCGCAGGGGCTGTTCGCGGCGCTGAAATGGGCAGGGATCGCCTATCTGCTGTGGCTGGCCTGGAAGATGTGGCACGCGCCCGTGGGAGAGGGCGCGGCGATGCCGGCCCGCGGCGGCTGGGCGCTCTTCGGCAGCGGCATGGCGCTGACGCTCGGCAATCCGAAGATCATGGCCTTCTACCTGGCCCTGCTGCCGGCGCTGGTGGATCTCGCCCGCCTGTCCGCCGCCGGCTGGCTGGAACTGGTGGGGGTGATGCTGGCGGTGCTGGTGGCCGTGGACCTCTCCTGGGTCGCCGCCGCCGGCGCCGCCCGCGGCTTCCTGCGCAGCAGCCGGGCGCGGCGGATCACCAACCGGGCCAGCGCCGTGGCCATGGGGGGCGCGGCCGCGGCCATAGCGGCGCGCTGAGCTTTGACCCCGCCCGCCGACAGGGGTAGACTGCCGGCAGGAGGTGGCACATGGCCGGTGGCTGGGCGCGCGACGGCGCGGTGGAAGAGCAGATCGAGGCCTCGATCGCCGACGAACTGGCGCGGCTGAAGGCGCGCAGCCGGCTGCCCGCGGGCGAGAGCCGCACGACCTGCGCCGAATGCGACGAGCCGATCCCCGAGGCGCGCCGCGCCGCCCTGCCGGGGGTGAAGCTCTGCATCGACTGCCAGCAGGCCCGCGACGCCCGGCCGATGGCGCGCGGCGGGATCAACCGCCGCGGCTCCAAGGACAGCCAGCTGAAGTGATCGAGACCCGCATCCTGACCGGCCCCGCGCTCGACGCCGCGCTGGACGACGTGGCCGGCCTGCGCATCGCGGTGTTCCGCGACTGGCCCTATCTCTACGACGGCGACCTGGACTACGAGCGGCGGTATCTCGCGACCTATCGCGACAGCCCCGGGGCGGTGCTGGTGGGCGCCTTCGACGGGCCGCGGCTGGTCGGCGCCGCGACCGGCACGCCGATGGAGGATCACCCGGACTTCGCCGCCGCCTTCGCCGGGACCGGATACGACCTGCCCGGCATGTTCTACTGCGCCGAGTCGGTGCTGCTGCCCGCGTACCGCGGCCGGGGCCTTGGCCACCGCTTCTACGACGCGCGCGAGGGTCATGCCCGGGCGCTGGGGCGCACCCATTCCGCCTTCTGCGCCGTGATCCGGCCCGAGGGCCATCCCGCAAGGCCCGCCGGCTATCGCCCGCTGGACGGGTTCTGGCGGGGCAGGGGATATGCGCCCCTGCCCGGGGTGGTGGCGCGCTTCCGCTGGCGCGACCTGGGAGAGGCGGAGCCCACCGGGAAGCCGCTGCAATTCTGGCTGCGCGCGCTCTGATCCGCCCCGCACGCAGATTCGCCTTGAAATGCGGCGTTGCCGGGCGCATATGCCGCCGCAGGCAGCCTGCGGACCGCCACGGGCCTCGTGCCCCATGCAACCCAACCCGGAGTGACCATGGCCAAGGAAGACATTCTCGAATTCCCCGGCGTCGTGAAGGAACTCCTGCCCAATGCGACGTTCAAGGTCGAGCTCGAGAATGGCCATGAACTCATCGCCACCATGGCAGGCAAGATGCGCAAGAACCGCATCCGCGTGCTGGCCGGCGACAAGGTGCAGGTGGAGATGACGCCCTACGACCTCTCGAAGGGGCGCATCAACTATCGCTTCAAGTAAGTTGCGCCTGATCCTGGGATCGGCGAGCCCGAGGCGGCGCGAGCTTCTGGGCCAGTTGGGCATCACCCCCGACGCGATCCTGCCCCCCGACATCGACGAGGATCCGCGCCGGGGCGAGTTGCCCCGCCCCTATGCCGCGCGGCTGGCGCGGGAGAAGGCGGCGGCGGTGGCGGCCGGCGAGGGCGATGTGGTGCTCTGCGCCGACACCACCGTGGCTTTGGGCCGCCGCATCCTCGGCAAGCCGCGGGATGCCGGCGAGGCGGCGGAATTCCTGGTCAGGCTGGGCGGCCGGCGGCATCAGGTGATCACCGCTATCGCCGTGCGGCGGGGCGAAAGGCTCTGGGCCCGCGAGAGCGTCTCGGAGGTCAAGGTGAAGCGGCTGTCGGACGCGGAGCTGAACGCCTATCTCGACAGCGGCGAGTGGCAGGGCAAGGCCGGCGGCTATGCCATCCAGGGCCTGTTCGCCGCCCATGTGCCCTGGATCTCCGGCAGCTACAGCGGGATCATGGGCCTGCCGCTGGCCGAGACCGCCACCTTGCTGACCGCCGCGGGATACCGGCGATGAAGGGGCGGCTGGTCCTGCTCGACCATATCGACGGGCGCGAGGCCGCGGCGCTGGTCCTGGATGGGCGGCTGGAGGATGTGCTGATCGACCCGCCGGGCGAGGCGCTGCTGCCCGGCACCATCTGCCGCGCGGTCGCCGACCGGCCGGTGAAGGGGCTGGGCGGGGTCTTCGTGAAGCTGCCGGGCGGCCTTCAGGGCTTCCTGCGCGAGACCCGCGGCATCGCCCCCGGAAAGCCGCTGCTGGTGCAGGTCTCGGGCGGTGCCGAGCCGGGCAAGGCGGTGCCCGTGACCACCCGGCTGCTGTTCCGCTCGCGCCATGCCATCGTCACCCCCGGCGCCCCCGGCCACAACATCTCGCGGCAGATCAAGGACGAGGCGCTGCGGGCGGAGCTGGCGGTGCTGGCCGAGGCGGCGATGCAGGGCGCCGACGAGGCTCTGGGCCTGATCCTCCGCTCCGCCGCCGCCCATGCCGGGCCCGGGGAGGTGGCCGAGGACATCGCCCGGACCCGCGCCCTGGCCGAGGCGGTGCTGGCCGACCTGACCGGCGGGCCGGAACTGCTGGTCGACGCCCCCTCGCCGCACGAGGCCGCATGGCGCGACTGGGCCGACCCGCCGCCCGATGCGGTGGAGGAGGGCGGTTTCGACGCCCACGGGGTGCCCGAGATGCTTGACGCCCTGCTGGCCCCGCGGGTGGACCTGCCCGGCGGCGCGCATATGGCCATCGAGCCCACCCGCGCGCTGGTGGCGGTGGACGTGAACACCGGCCCCGACACCTCGCCCGCCGCGGCGCTGAAGGCTTCGGTGGCCGCCGCCCGCGACCTGCCGCGCCAGTTGCGGCTGCGGGGGCTGGGCGGGCAGGTGGTGGTGGACTTCGCCGCGGTGGCGCGGAAGGACCGGCAGGTGCTGGACCAGGTGCTGCGCGCGGCCTTCCGGGCCGAGGGAGCCGAGGCGCATCTCGCGGGTTGGACCGCCATGGGTCTTTACGAACTCACCCGCCGCCGCGACCGGCTGCCCCTGGCCGCATTGCTGGGGGGCGGCCGATGAAATGCCCGGTCTGCGGCAAGCCCGCGGTGCCCCAATACCGCCCCTTCTGCTCGCGCCGCTGCGCCGACGTGGACCTGGGCCGCTGGCTCACCGGCGGCTACCGCCTGCCCGGCCCGCCGGCGGAGGAGGACGACGACCCCCCGCCCCCGGTCGAGCAGTGATTTTTCCGCCGACCCTCTGGACAGCGCCGCCCGGACCGCCTAAACCCCCGCCACCCGCGCGGCCCTGGCCGCGAACGGCGGGCCCAGATAGCTCAGTTGGTAGAGCAGCGGATTGAAAATCCGCGTGTCGCTGGTTCGATTCCGGCTCTGGGCACCATTGCCATCAAAGTCGATAACTTGCTGCCGTGGCGCTGGAACGGATAGCGGTCAGGTCGGACGCTTACGACCGAACATGATCTCGATCCGTATCATCGACATCAATGGCGATGCCGCAGAGGCCGTGTTGGCCCCGCCAAGGGATGGGGGTGAATGCAGTCACAACTGCGTGCGACATCTGCGCTGCCGCCGTCTCCAATGCCGCCTTTGCTGAACTGCGCTCGGCCGGGTGGATACGCTGATCAATTGTACCGCAATCTATCTCCGCTGCCCGACACTGGGTATGAAGCGCGCATCGTGCGGTGATACCAAGGCGCTGCGCGAAGGCCGGCTTTGCCACTTTCACGGCGCTAGCATTAGAGAAAGATAATGCAAGATGCCGAATTTCTCATTATACAGCCCGAGTTCTCTGAGTTACCATAAGTTGTGGACTAGATTGGTAGAAATCATGCACATTGATCTCTCCCGTGCTCGTCACCACTTGGAGCGCCTGGTTGCGATTCCGAGCGTGAGCAGGGACGGCACGCTGGAGGCGGCACGATATGTGGCCTCGGTTCTGACAGAGTCGGGCCAGACGGTCGAGTTCCTCCCTGCCGCTAACGGGAGAGACGCCAATGTGCTCGCCTATTCCGCCGACCAGGGCGGGCTGGTTTTGAGCGGCCATCTCGACGTTGTTCCGGTGTCGGACCAATCATGGGAGAAGGAGCCATTCAACCTGACCGAGGCGGACGGCGCGCTGTGGGGGCGCGGCGTGACCGACATGAAGTCCTTCGTCGCCTTGACCCTGGCCCTCGCGGAGCGTCCGGACCTGCCGCCGCTGACCTGGGCACTGAGCTGGGGGGAGGAGATCGGCTGTCTCGGCGTCCGCGACCTGCTGCCGAGGCTGGTCGCCCAGAAACCGTGGGGCTGTATCGTCGGGGAGCCCACGGAACTGAAGCCCGTGATCGCTCACCGCGGGCGGGCGTCGTTCAGGATCCACCTGCGCGGCCTGTCCGCACATTCTTCGCGGGCCGATCTGGGGCGGAACGCAATCCATGCGATGGCCCATCTGGTCCGAGAGATGGACGAGGTACATCTGCGATTCGCCAGATCCGGCCCGTTCTCGGATGCGTTCGAACCGCCGCACTCGACCGTGCAGGTCAACATGATCAACGGCGGAAGCGCGCCCAACATCGTCGCAGGCGCGGCGCAGGCGCTGATCGAAGTGCGCATGGTACCCGAGGACGACATCGACGACATCCGGGCCCGGATCGACGACACTCTCGCCGGGCTGGACATAGACAGCTCCTTCGAAATGGAGACCTATACGCCGGCCTTCACCAGTGCGCCTGACACCCTGCCTGCCACGATCGTCGCCGCTCTGGTGCAGGCCGAGCCGGCTTCCGCGCCGTTTGCAACCGAGGCCGGGCTGTACCAGGGCGCGGGGATTCCCACAGTGGTGTGCGGCCCTGGCTCGATCCGTCAGGCACATACTGCCGACGAATTCATCACCATCGACGCGCTTGCCTCCGGCGGCGTCTTTCTGGGCAGGCTGGTCGAGCGTGTGCAGGCCGGCCGTGCGTTGACCTCCTAGTGTAACCGTTGGCTTGGTCGAATACCAAGTGAAGGATAGCGGACCGGCCCAACCAAAAAAGCAAGCCAGAATTGGCAGTTCTACCTAAGGAAGGAAGAAAGTTAGCCCTCTTTGCGAGGGGCAAACCAAACGACAGGGAGAAAGCACTATGTCCATCAGAACGCTATCGTGTGTACTCGCGGCCGGCCTGATAACGACAACCGCGGCGGCAGAAACGCCGCGGGACCAGTTGATCATGGCGAAGAACATCGATGCCATCTCCACCTTCGACCCCGCCGAGATAGGCGAGACGGTAACCGTGGAGCTTCTCAGGAACAGTTGCGAAAACCTTGTCAGCACGCTGCCCGGGGAGCTGGCGGCCCTGGTTCCGGGGTTGGCGAAGAGCTGGGATATCTCCGACGACGGCATGACGATCACCTTCCACCTGGACGAGGATGCCGTGTTCGCCAGCGGCAATCCTCTGACCGCCGCCGACGTGGTCTGGTCTCTGAAGCGTGTCCTGCAGATGGGCTATCGCAACGCGCAGCAGATGCGGACCTTTGGTTTCGACACCGACAACATGGACGATGCGTTCCAATCGCTCGACGATCACACCTTTCAGCTGAAACTACAGGCGGCGTTCGCGCCCGATCTGGTGCTGCACGCGGTGATCAACCACTTCATGGCGGTACCGCTCGACCGCGTCTTCCTGGAATCGGTCGAGGCCGACGGCGATATGGGGAATGCCTACCTCAAGACTCATACGGCCTGCGCCGGCCCCTATACGCTTCGGCAATGGACCGCGGGTGAGGTCGTCGTTCTCGAGCAGAACGAGAGCTACTGGAAAGAGCCACCCGCCCTGCGCCGCATCATTACATTGCACATTCCCGAGCCGGGGGCTCAGCGACTGGCGCTGGAGCGTGGCGACATCGACGTTGCACGCAACATCATCGCCGCGGACATCCCCGATTTCGAAGCGAACCCCGATATCCGTGTCGAGTCGGTGGTGGACTTTCGCCTGCAGTACCTGTCGTTCAATACCGCGCGAAAGCCATTCGATGACCCGCGGGTGATTGAGGCCATCCGGTACATGATCGACTACAAGGGGCTGGAACAGACGGCAATGCGCGGCCTGGGCGTGCAGCGCAACGTCGGAGTTCCCTTCGGCCCATTCGGCGCGTTGCCCATAGCAGAGGGCACGGACTATTCGCTTGACCTCGACAAGGCGCGGGCCCTGCTTGCCGAGGCCGGATACGCGGACGGATTCTCGGCGACGATCTTTCTGGCCAACGACGGCCTTTCTCCGCCCATTGCCCAGCACCTGGCCGCGAACGCCTCGGAACTGGGGATCACCTTCTCGATCCAGCAGATGGCGACGAGCGAGCTGTTCAGTCGATTCCGCGGCCGGGAGTTCGATTCAGCGATGTCGAACTTCGGCACACCGTTGCCGGACGCGAGCTATCATGTGTCGATTTTCGCCGCGAATCCCGACAACTCGGAAGAGGCCAAGCTGACACAACTGGTCACTTGGCGCACGAGCTGGGCGAACGAACATATGAATGAACTCGCCGATGCCGCCCTGGAGGAAGCCGATCCGGCGAAGCGGGAGCAGATCTACTTTGACCTGCAACGCGAACACATGCGGATTTCGCCCACCGTGTTCCTTTTCCAGTTGATCAGCACGACGGCGGTTCGGAAAGAGGTGTCGGTCTATCCGGTCGATGCGCTGAATGTCTTCTACAGCGGGATCAAGAAGTGATCCCGACCCCAGGCACGAACCGGCCATCGTTCTACCTTCCCCGCGCCTACAAGGCGGCACGCACCGCCAGCTCCGTCGCGGTGACCCTGGTCGGTTTGTGCGCCGTCACCTTTACTATCGGGCGGCTTCTGCCGCTCGATCCGGTGGTGGCGGTGCTTGGCCAGGATGCGAGCCAGGAAGCCTACAACCGCATGGCGCGGGAGATGGGACTCGACCAGCCGCTCTGGTGGCAGTTCATCGACTTCATGTGGGATGTGCTGCGCCTCGATTTCGGACGATCGATCACCACCGGGCATTTCGTCGCCGAAGACCTGGCCAGAGTCATCGGCGCGACGGTGGAACTATCGATCCTCGCCCTTCTCATTGCCGCCGGGATCGGTGTTCCCGCGGGCGTCTATGCGGCGGTAAAGCAGGGCAGGTGGCAGGACCAGGTGATCCGGGTCCTGACGCTGTTCGGCTATTCCGCGCCGATCTTCTGGCTGGGCCTGATGGGACTTTCCATCTTCTACAACAGCCTTGGCTGGGTATCCGGCGTCGGCAGGCTGAGCACCTTCTACATGTACGAACTGGAACCGGTCACCGGACTTTATCTGATCGACAGCCTGCTGCAGCGCCGACTGGACATATTCGGCAACGTCTTGTCGCACATCGTACTTCCGGCCAGTGTGCTCGGTTACGTGTCGATGGCCTACATTGCCCGGATGACCCGCTCGTTCATGCTGGAACAACTGGGGCAGGACTACATCCTGGCGGCCAAGGCCAAGGGCGCCAGCGCGGCGCGCGTCACCTGGCGCCATGCCTTCAGAAACATTCTTGTCCAACTGCTGACGGTCGTATCCATGACCTTCGCCTTTCTCATGGAAGGGGCGGTCCTGGTCGAGACGGTCTTTGCCTGGCCCGGCTTCGGTCGCTATTTTACTACCGGACTCCTGGCCGGTGACATGAGCATCGTGGTGCCCTGTACGCTTTTTGTCGGCGTCATGTTCATCGGGATCAACCTGATCTGTGACCAACTGTATCGCAGGCTCGACCCAAGGATACGCGCATGACTTCGCTGTTCGCCTGGCTGCATTCGGACCGGCCGACCAGCATCACCCATGCCCGTGTCGTCGCAAGTTATGGTGCGTTTGTCCGCTTTCTGGCCAACCCGGCCAGTGTGCTCGGAGCCATCATCCTGTTGGCGGTGGTGGTTCTGGCGTTCCTGGCGCCGATCCTTGCTCCGTATGGGCCGTATTCCCAGAATCTGAGCGCGGCGCTTCAGCCGCCCAGTGCCGCCTACTGGATGGGCACCGACGAGTTGGGACGGGACATACTCAGCCGCATCCTCTTTGGAGCGCGTATCACTCTGATGATCACGGTTCTCGTCGCGCTCGTCGCTGGGCCGATCGGTCTGGCCGTCGGCTGTGTCGCCGGCTATGCCGGCGGTTGGGTGGATATCGTGTTGAGCCGGATCATCGACGTGTTCCTGGCCTTCCCCAGCCTGGTGCTGGCGTTGGCCTTCGTGGCCGCGCTCGGGCCGAACCTGGAGAATGCAGTGATCGCTATCGCCCTGTCGACATGGCCAGCAATCGCACGGCTGGCGCGGGCCGAAGCGATGAGCTTCGCGGCGTCCGATGCGGTGGCAGCGGTCAGGAGCTTGGGGGCGTCACCGCTGCGGATCGTTGCCCTGCACGTAGTCCCGATGTGCCTGCCCTCGGTTATCGTCCGGCTGTCGCTGAACATGGCCGGCATCATCCTGACGGCCGCGGGCTTGGGGTTTCTCGGTCTGGGCGCGCAGCCGCCGCTTCCCGAATGGGGAGCGATGCTGTCGACCGGACGGCAGTACATGTTCACCAGTTGGTGGTTGGCGGCGATGCCGGGAATGGCGATCCTGATTGTCAGTCTCGGCTTCAACCTGGTCGGCGACGGTCTGCGCGACGTGCTGGACCCACACCATGACTGAGCCGTTGATCGGGGTCGAAAACCTGAACGTGACCTTCCGGGGCAGGGGCAGCGCGCGCCCGGCGCTCAGCAACGTCAGCCTCAGTCTGGGGGCCGAAAAGCTTGGTATAGTCGGGGAAAGCGGGTCGGGCAAGTCGACCATCGGGCGGGCGATCATGGGGCTGCTTCCGCCGAATGCGTCGGTCCGGTGCGATCGTCTCAGTTACCGCGGGCATGATCTGCTAGCCATGCCCGCAGACAAGCTGGCCCGTTTCCGGGGACGCAATATAGCGATGATCCTGCAGGATCCCAAGCACGCGCTCAACCCCACGGTAAGAGTTGGCGATCAGATCGCCGAAGCCTATCGCATTCACACCAGGGCTGGGCGGGGCGAGGCGCTGGATCGGGCGCTGCAAATGCTGGAAACCGTCGAGATCAGGTCGCCGGCGCGGGTGATGACGCAGTATCCACACGAAATGTCCGGCGGGATGGGGCAGCGCATCATGATCGCGATGATGCTGGTATGTGACCCGGACGTACTGATCGCGGATGAGCCGACAAGTGCACTCGACGCGTCGGTGAAGGCCAGTGTCATGGATACGATCGAGCGGTTGGTACGCGAGCGCAACATGGGCCTCATGTTCATCAGCCACGACCTGCCGCAGGTGGCCCGAAGCTGCGACCGCGTGATGATCCTCTATCAGGGCAGGACGATGGAAACCCTGTCCACGGGCCAACTACCCAACGCCCAACACCCTTATACCCGCGGGTTGCTGGAATGCGTGCCCACCGTCGGCCGACGACGGGCCAGACTGCCCGTCCTTGAACGCGACGCTTCGTGGATGGCGGAATAACATGGACGCCTTCGTCAACGTCGAGGATCTGTGCGTCTCATTCGGCGATCTCGCGGTTGTCCGGGACGTCTCTTTCTCGATCCGCCGCGGCGAAACTTATGGCATCGTCGGAGAAAGCGGATCGGGCAAGTCGACGATCCTGCGGGCGATGCTGGGCCTGCATCACGCCTGGACCGGCCGGATGACGGTGGATTCCCAGCCATTGGGGAAGCGACGTGACCGTTCGAGCTATCGAAAGATGCAGATGGTGTTTCAGGATCCCTATTCCTCGCTGCATCCCCGCAAGACGGTGGACAGCCTGCTGTCCGAGGCACTTGCGATTCATGACATCCCGGACCGGTTCGAACGGGTGGCGACGGCACTGAGGTCGGTCGGACTGGACCCTGCCTTCCGCTATCGTTTCCCCCATCAGCTTTCCGGGGGGCAGCGACAGCGCGTGGCGATCGCCCGGGCATTGATCATCGAGCCCGAGATCGTGCTGCTGGATGAACCGACCAGTGCCCTCGATGTCGCGGTTCAGGCCGAAATCCTGAACCTGCTGCAGGACATGCGGGCAGCACGCAACCTCACTTATCTGCTGGTCAGCCACGACCTAGGGGTGGTGACCCACATGTGCGACCGGGTGGCCGTCATGCGCAACGGCGTGTTCGAGGAGGAAGTCGACTGTACCCAGACCTTCGCGCCGGCGAAGTCCTATGGGCAACAGCTGCTCGCGCTCAGCGAGGGGCGGCCGGCGACCGAAGCTTCAGCCGCCATGCTTGGTCCCCAGTCTTGTCCTTCGGATCAGAAACCGTAGGCAACGCCGTCCCGGCTGGGATCGGCACCGCCGGTTACGCCGTTCTCGGTGAACTCGAGCGCATGGACAGAGCTGAAGGCGAACCCGTAGGGATTATGTCGGATTGTATAGCCGAGATCCGAAAGCTCCCGCGCGACCGAACGGGGGATCCGCTTGGAAAGGTCGATGGCGTTGCTCGTGGACGAGAAGCGCGGAGCGGCAACGGCGCTGTCGACCGCCATGCCGAAGTCCAGGATGTTCAGGATGGTCTGGAGCACGCCCATGGGGATCTGAGGTCCGCCGGGCGCGCCGACGACGATGCGCGGTTTGCCTCCGTCCAGGACGACGGAGGGACACATCGAGGAGATGCGTATGCGCCCAGGCGCCATGCTGCCGGGATAGCCGGGCCGCGGGTCGAACGCGGCCATGGTCCCGTTTTGCATGAAGCCGAGGCCGGTAGTGACGACGCCAGATGGCAGCGCAAGGGTCTGGGTCAACGAAACGCAGTTCGACTCGGCATCGACAACGGCAAGAGTCGTGGTGTCCGTGGATTCATTCACCTTGCCGACCCGCGTGACCTGCTGCTTCTCACCGCGATCGATCTGTTCACGCCAGAGCCGGATCTTGTCAGGGTCGAGCATCGTGTCGGTGGGATCGGGCAGAAGGCCGGGATCGCCGATCAGCGCCTCCTTGTCGACCGTGGAGCGTTTCATGACTTCCGATACAAGGCGAATGTAACCCGGCGAATTGTGACCCAGCGCTGCCAGATCATACTGTTCCAGCGCCATCAGCATCTGGATCAGCATCAACCCGCTGGCCGGAGACGGCGACGAGGCTACGTCGAATCCGCGATAGCGAGCGCGAACCGGGGTGGAGACACACGCACTATAGGCAGCGAGGTCTTCGCGGGTCAGCAGTCCGTCGTTGGCCGCGATGTCGGCGATCATCGCCTTGGCTATATCGCCGAGATAGAAGCTGTCCGCGCCGTCCCGCGCAATCGTCTCGAGTACAGTCGCATAACCTTCATTAACGACGATTTCGCCGATCTTTCGCGTTGTTCCGTCAGCACGGAAGTAAAGCCGGCGCCCCTCATCGGAGAAACGGATTCGCTCGATAGTCTCCAGGATGCCGGTTTTCTCCTCGGATTCGTTCCAGTACCTGTACACCGCGGGGCGAATTGCCCAGCCTTCGCGTGCAAGGTCGATCGCAGGCTGGACCACCGCACGCCAAGGCATCCTTCCATATCGACTATGGGCGAGTTCGTAGCCGCGGACGGCCGCGGGAACGCCGATGGCCTTGTAGCCTAGTTCGTTCACATTTCCAGCCAGCGTGAATCCGAAGCCGTCTGGCGACTGGAATTCAAGCAGATGCTCCCACATGGTGGGAGTCACCGCGCTTGGCGCGCGCGAGTGGAAATCCACGCAGATCTGTTCGCCTGCGTTGTGCCGATGAATGATCATCGTTCCGTAGCCCGAGACGCCGCACATCATCGGGTCGCAGACACCCTGCGCGAAAGCAGTCGCGATCGCGGCATCGACAGCATTGCCACCGGCGCGCAGGATCTCGATGCCGATTTCCGCCGCCTCCGGTTGCGGCGCGACAACCATGGACTTCTTCATCATTCCGATTCCCATTGGCGGAGGACACATCCCATAGCTTATAGTAGCGCCCGAAGTTCTTGCCGCATAACGAGAATTTCGGTCGTTGACATATATATGTGCTTATGTTGGCGTCATTTTCATGAGCTACAACCTCAACCATCTGCGTACCCTGGTGATGATCGGCAGGACGGGGAGCATCACGTCGACGGCCAAGGCGCTGGGGCGCACCCAGTCAGCCGTCAGCCTGCACATCAAGGAACTCGAGTCGCGCCTGGGCCTGGAGCTGTTCGACCGCAGCGTCCGCCCGGCGCAGTTCACCGTCGTCGGGCGGGCGGTGCTGCGCGAGGCCGAGAAGGTGTTGAACGACGCGGCGCGGATTGACGCCCTCAGTTCGGCGACTTCGGTCTTCGGTAGGCTGGTCATCGGAGCGATCCCGACCGCGATCCCATGGCTGGTCGCACCTGCTCTGGCGCAGTTCAAACGCCAGTTTCCCACTGTTTCGGTCCATCTCAAATCCAGCAATTCACTGGAACTGCAGGAAATGTGGAAACACGGCGCGCTAGACATGGCGGTCCTTGTCAAGCCGACCGAACCGATCAGTGGAACCGATTTCACCGTTCTACGACAGGAGCCGTACGTTCTCATCAGCCCGATGTCAAATGAGATTGCGGATCCGCAGAGAATTCTGGACAGCTTCCCATTCATCTGGTTCGACCGCTCGACGTTGAGCAGCGCGCTGGTGCGCGAGATCGTGACATCGAGTGGTCGAAGTCATTCCGCCGAGATCGAGTGTGACACGCTGGAGGGCGTTATCGCGATGGTAGCCAACGGGCTCGGAGTCTCGATTGTGCCCGTGCTGACAGGGCACGCGCCCTATACCACAAGCGTTTGCGTGCACGATCTCTCTATCGGCAGGCGAAGTCGCCAAATTGGTGTGCTTTCATACTCGGCTCCTAACCGGACCGAAATCGTCGAGAACCTCCGCAATGTCTTTTCGAACGTCTCGCGTGCGATTTACGAGTGATTCTAACGAACGGCTGGGCAAACACGTGAGCACAGAAACGGCATGGCGGCCTTCATCTCGGATTCCGCGTTTTCTTCCGATAGTGTGTATATCCAGCGTAACCGCTTTCTCGCCTCTCTTTCTGCCGACCGATGTCTCGACGTGCGACTAATGCTATGTGTTGAGTGGGATTGGGCGCCAAAATGGATGGCTCGACGGATGGGTTTGCAGGCTATATCGAGGTGATCGAGAGGCGCAGTGGCCGGCGGTGGAGGAGCTCTGAAGAGCAAGCGTGGATAGCAGCGGAAAGCCTGCTGCTGGGAGCGAAGGCAGTCGAGGTCGCCCGACGCCATGGAGCGACACGGTGGCAGGTCTATGACTGGCGGCGGGAAAGTACACGGTTTGCGCCGGAGACGGTCGCCGCGCCGGCCTTCGCAGTGCTGCTGATAGAGGTACCGGAGCCTCAGCGAACGAAGTCCAGAGGTAGCAAACGGAAGCCGTTGGCGTCTGGCGTCATCGAACTCGTGGTGGAGAGCGTCGTGATTTGGGCCGACGCCATGGTTATCCTCCCACAATCCGGCCAGCGTCCAGCGGCGGAACTGGCGGTAAACCTACGACCACTTGCCAAACTCATCCGGGAGATCACGCCAAGGCGCTCTCGTCCGTGCGATATAGGAAATCCTATCCAGCACAAGGTGATGATCTAGTGGCTAGCGCCCGTTCGGATGAAGGACCGCCAAGATGAAGCTCCCCACTCGTCGTCGGACATAAGGTTGCGCGCCAAGGTCACCTCCCACGTAGAGATGATCTCGAATCACATGCCCTCGCCACGTAGAATCCCTTTTGTCAACACGACCGCCGGACTGGATCATCCCGTAGGCCGCCTCGAAGATCGCGGTGGGATGGGTCATGAAGATGGGGTCCATCCGCCGTCCGACGATCTCCCAGAAGCACAGGAAGATCGTCACCGAAACCAAGCGAGCCAGACTCGGATAGCTTCTGAACAGTTCCCGGACGCCCATGCGGGCCGCGGCTGGGGCACCGACAAGCGTTGAAGCCCGGGGTGCATTGGTATTCAATGTCCGTGTCATCGGGCAGCCTCGCAGTTGATCCGCATCATTTCGCGGAGTTCCCGCTCGATTTCCTTGCGCTTAGGGGAAATCCTCGTTTCGGGGACGGACATGTCCTTCGGGCGCCGCCGTACGTCGACCACGTTCGTGATCCGGCCAGGCAGCGACGAAAACACCAGGATCTGGTTCGAGACCAGGACGGCTTCGGCAATGCTGTGCGTGACCATGACGACGGCGTTTCCGGTGTCGACCAAGATGTTCAGCATCTCCTCCTGGAGGATCTCGCGCGTCTGCCCGTCGAGCGCGCCGAACGGCTCGTCCATCAGCAGGAGACTGGGATCCCGGGTCAGGGCACGCGCGATCCCGACGCGCTGCTGCATCCCGCCGGACAGGCTGTGGGGGATAGTGTTTCTCGAAACCGCTCAGCCACACGAGCTTGACGTATTTCTCGGCAATGGCGGTTCTTTCGGCCAAGCCGACGCCGTCGAGCTGAAGAGGAAACGCCACGTTGGAAATGACGTTCATCCACGGCAGCAGGCCGAAATGCTGAAAGACGACGGCCTTGTCCTTGCTTGGCCCGACCACCCTCTTGCCGTCCAGGACGATCTCTCCCGCATCGACCGATGCAAGTCTGGCGATGATGCGCAACAAGGTCGTCTTGCCGCACCCGCTAGGTCCCAGCAAGGATACGACTTCCCCGGGAGCCACAGTGAAGTTGACGTCGTTCAGAACGTTGAGTTCCGAGGTGACGAGCTTGCTGCCCCAACGCGTTTCCGTCTTGCGGTAAGATTTCTCGACATGTGCGACGGAAAGGCCCCTTGCATTCGGTATTCCGGCCAGAGCAGATCTTTTTGGCCTTGTTCGTTTGCGGCTTCCATCGTCTTTCGAACACCTTGTTCCCATAGTGGAGGCGAGCGCACCAGATTAACCTGCGTCATGTTCAATCATCCCCTGCATATCGATCGCCACGTATTGGCTTTTCATTCCACTATGCATTTTCATGGCGCAGCGTTTTTGATGCAGGCAACCGGGGCACTAGTTTCTTCACACGCTCCCGCAGGGCGCCCGGACCGATCACGACGCCATCGCGCACGATCTGCTCTCCGTCGATCCAGATGGATTGCTCCATCATCGCGGTGTCGGGGTGGTTTTCCCCGCCGCCGGGCAGCCACCACGGAATGCCGAGGCCGACCGCATTGGCGCCCATGCTGCGCGAATCCTCGATGAAGCTCTTGCCCGTGACGCGCGCGGCCGGATGGAGTCCGTAGCTGAAGTGGATGATCGAGCCGTATTCACCGCCCCCAGCCCGCAGCATCGCCCGCTCCAGCGGCTCGCGCGACGACCCGCCGCCGACGATCTCTGAAATCTTGCCATCGACCTTGATCGTTACCGGCGAATTCAGCGGCTCGTAGAATTCGTGGAAGCCGCAGGTAACCACGACCGTGCCTTTGACTGTCTCGATCTCCGGTGTGATTGTCACTGTTCCCGGAACCAGATAGAGGCCGGGCTCCTGAGCACGGCGACGCTTCTTGTCCGCATTGGCTTGTCTGACCCGGCAACGGGCGCCTCACTCGACCTGACGGGGCTGTGGCCGGCCCGGCAACCGCGGCTGCTCGATCCCAGCGGGTGCATTCTGGTGCAGGATCGCGAGATTTCCCTGGCCAGCCGATCCCGCAGAGGTTGAAGCGCTGCGGAACAAGATTGCCGCGATGGAGGCGGCCGGTATCGGCAATCTGGCCGAGGACCGGAAGAAGCTTGCCGCGCTGACCGGCGGCGCATCCCCCTCGGTCGGCTGGAACGATTTGATTCTGAGCCTCGCCGCGCATTCCGATGTGTGCGAGTTCGCGGGAGCCATCTGGAAGGGCCGCCGCCTTGACGAGAGCATTGCCGACGATCCTGCGAAGATCGCGGAGATGTTCCTGTATCGCCAACCGCGGCGGGCTGACCCGGGATCAATCCGAACGCGCCGCAGCGTGGTGCGAGTCAGATCCCGCCGTGCAGATGCTTCGCTCTCGCGGCCTCTGGAGCGATCTGCACGACCGCCTGGCTGCCTACCCTCTTTATATC
The DNA here is from genome assembly GCA_037190175.1 of Paracoccaceae bacterium. Lineage (GTDB taxonomy): Bacteria > Pseudomonadota > Alphaproteobacteria > Rhodobacterales > Rhodobacteraceae > JBBCJM01. Next base: position 18,019 of record JBBCJM010000058.1, read on the forward strand.
CGCGCGCAGGAGCATTCTGCGCAGATCCGCCGCGCCGTACTACAACGGTATGAGCAGGACTTCGCTGAAGGCCGGATCAACCTTCTCAACTGTTCCACGACCATGGAAATGGGCGTGGACCTTGCCGACGTGCGGTTGGTGGTCAACACCAACGTCCCGCCGGCTCTCGCCAACTACCGCCAGCGCGCAGGCCGGGCCGGACGGCGGGGAGAGCCTTGGGCCTACACCATCACCTTCTGCCGGGATCTGCCGCTGGATCGCCGCTGCTTCGACGATCCCGTCGGATACCTGGGCCGACCGATCGTCGCCCCCCGCGTCTGGTTCGACAGTGCGGCGCTTGTGCAGCGCCATGTTAACGCCGCGCTTCTGGCGGCTTGGCTGGCGGAAAGGGGGGGAACCAGGGTGACCGGCTCCATCGGGGCCTTTCTCGGCGCCGGGCAGACGGCTGAAACGCCCGTGGAAGACGGTGCTTTGGGCGATGCGTTCCTGGCCGACCTGGATGCCCGGTGGGCCGACCAGAAGGTTGATGCCCTGGCCGCCCTGGTGGGTGGCACAGCCCTGGCGGAGCAGTCGGTTCCTGCCCTTGCGGCACGGACCCGGGCCGCCTTCGATGGTCTGGTCCGCGACTGGCGGACCGAACACCGCACGCTGCTGGATGCCGCCGCCGCCGCCGGGGACAAGGAGACCCGTCAAGCGATGGAACTGCGTGCGAAACGTCTGGCCGGAGAGTTCCTGCTGGGAGAGCTGGCGCGCCGCGGCTTCACCCCGGCATACGGTTTCCCGACCGACGTCGTCACGTTCCGAGAACCTGCGCCACCGACCCGACGACGGCCCCAGCGTCAAAAGCCATTTCAAGCGCGGAACCGCGTCGCGTTCGCTGGATCAGGCCATCCGGGAGTATGCACCCGGGGCGGAAGTGGTGATCGACGGGCTTGTCCACAAATCCGAAGGCATCCTGCCGGCGTGGGAGGCCGGAACGGACGCCTCGGGTCTGGAAGACCTGCGCACTCTCTGGACCTGCCCGGGATGCCATGCCTTTGACTGGGCGTCCTCGGCGCCTGAAGCGTGCCCACATTGTGGGCACGCGCTGGACTATCAGAAGGCGCTTCGACCCGCCGGCTTCCTCGGGGCCGAGCCCGCGCATGTCGGCTACGAGAACCTCGCGCATGTCGGCACCGAGCCGATCCGCCTTTCCGCGCATGGCGGCGATTGGATCGCGCTTCCCGAGGGGGCTGGCCGGATGCGGGCCGACCCCTCGGGACGGGTGGCCGTCGCAACTTCGGGTCCGGAAGGCGGCGGTTTCGCGATCTGCCTGGACTGCGGCCGCGCCCACCCGATGGCGAAAGCCGAGCCTTTCATCCCCCCGGTGCCCTGGCGCTGGCCCGGGCGCTGAACGACCGGCTGACCCTGCCCGACGATCTTCGCGTGTTCGGACCCGACACCCGGCTTGCAGGGTTTCCGGCGGCCGCGCTGGTGACGACCCGCCTGCGGCAGGGGCGTCTTTCGGGGCTAGACCTCTGGCTTCACGGCTGGCCCTGCATGCGCTGGCACAGGTGGCCGATCTCCATCTGGTTGACGACCTGCCCACTGCCGGGAACCTGTCGATCCTTTTGCATCTGCATGGGACTTCCTGTCACGCGCTTGCCGTCGCCGACCAGAACGAAGCCATCCCTGCTGAAGGATGGGGACTCGGCGCCGCTGCGCCTTCGGTTCTCGGGCCGAGCAATGCGCCCGTACCGGGGCGCCGACTTTCCGCCGCAAGACTGGTGGAACTGGGAACAGGCAACGCGCGTCTCCTTTGGCCGGGGCAGGTGCTGGATGGCCCTGCTGCCGGTTTCGCCAGGAGATTCTGGGACTGGCTCATCCGTGAAGCGCCGCTGGAGGTCGGAGCGATGCGGTCGGCGGGGGTAAAGTCCCTGCACTACTCGGACCGCTACCTGCTTCAGGTCTACACGTTGAGATGCCTTTCCGACGTTATCCGCAGCGCGCCGGGCGCAAAGGAAGCCGAGCTGAACGTGGGCCTCGCCCCGGATGAACGGCCACCGAGCGATCCGCGCTTCGTCCACCACAACTTCCCCGCGGGAAGTGCTCGGGTCGATGTCCTGAAGTGCCTTCTGCCAAACGCCCAGGTGAACCTTCTCCCAAAAACCCAAATGCCGCATTACCGCGCTATCACCGCTGATCTGACGGACGGGCGCCGGATCGAAATCCTGCTAGATCAGGGCTTCGGCGCATGGCGCGCCTCGAAATCGGCCCGACTTGATTTCTCCCTGCAGCCGGCCGCTTTTGCTCGCGCGTTGTCGAACTGTGACTATGGCCTGGAGGCGGACGCGCTCTCCGTTCCCGTAGCGGTGACCATGACGTGATCCGAGTGACACAAGAGCTGGCCGGGGGCCGCCACTGACGTGCGGTTTGGTTGGCGGCTTCTGTCATCGGCGGTTTCCGCCGCCGCCGCAGAATCCGTTTGACCGGAAGGTCAAGTTCCCCGACCGTTCCCCGATCCCTGCTCACAACGAGGAGACGCCCCATGACGATGTCACGCCGGATATTGCTGATGGGTACGGCCGCCGGCGCGGCGGTCGTGCTGCACCCGTTCTCGGCGCGGGCGCAGGCCGGGCAGGCGCATCTGCGCATCCTGTCGACCACGGACGTGCATTGCCACATCTACCCCTACGACTACTACGCCGACCGGCCCAACGACACGATGGGCCTGTCGCGCACCGCGAGCCTGATCGAGGCGATCCGGGCCGAGGCCACCAACTCGATCCTGGTGGACAACGGCGACTACATCCAGGGCAACCCGCTGGGCGACTACATCGCCTATGAAAAGGGGATGCAGGACGGCGACCTGCATCCGGTGATCGCCGGGATGAACGCGCTGGGCTATGACGCCGGCACCCTGGGCAACCACGAGTTCAACTACGGCATCGAGTTCCTGAACCACGCCAACAAGGGCGCGACCCGCCCGCTGGTCTGCGCCAACTTCGCCAACAAACTGGGCGCCTCGCCCACCGAGGACGACCTGTTCTTCGAGCCCTTCACCATCCTGGAGCGCAGCCTGACGGACGGCGCGGGGGTGGAGCGGCCGGTGCGCATCGGGCTGATCGGCTTCGTGCCGCCGCAGATCATGCAATGGGACGCGGGCCATCTGGCCGGCCGCTACGACACCCGCGACATCGTGGAGGCCGCGCGCGCCTGGGTGCCGAAGGTGATCGAGGCCGGGGCCGACATCGTGGTGGCGCTGTCGCATTCCGGCATCTCGACCGACGCCTACGAGCCGGGGATGGAGAACGCCTCCTACCACCTGGCCGAGGTGCCGGGGATCGACGCCATCGTCACCGGCCACGCCCACCGCGTCTGGCCCGGCAGCGACTATGCCGGCGAGGGGCTGGACGCCGCCACGGGCCGGATCAGGGGCAAGCCCGCGGTGATGGCCGGGTTCTGGGGCTCGCACATGGGGCTGATCGACCTGATGCTGGAGCATGACGGGACGCGCTGGACCGTGGCCGAGGGCACCGCCGAGGCCCGGCCGATCTATGTCCGGGCCGAGGATCGCAGCATCAAGCCGGTCGTGGAGGACATGCAGGCGGTGCTGGAGGCCGCGAAGGCGGGCCATGACGAGACGCTGGACTACGTGCGCGCGCAGGTCGGCATCACCGACGCGCCGCTCTACAGCTATTTCGCGCAGGTGGCGGACGACCCCTCGGTGCAGATCGTGTCCTTGGCCCAGACCTGGTACGTGGAGCAGATGCTGAAGGGGACCCCGCACGAGGGGCTGCCGATCCTTTCCGCCGCGGCGCCGTTCAAGGCGGGCGGGCGCAGCGGGCCGGAGTATTACACCGACGTGGCCGAGGGGCCCATCGCGATCAAGAACGTGGCCGACCTCTATCTCTATCCCAATACCGTGCAGGCGGTGCGGGTGACGGGCGAGCAGGTGAAGGAATGGCTGGAACGCTCGGCCGGGATGTTCAACCAGATCGAGCCGGGGTCGCAGGATGCGGTGCTGCTGAACCCCGACTTCCCGGCCTACAACTATGACACGATCGACGGGGTGACCTACCGCATCGACCTGAGCGAGCCGTCGAAATACCATCCCGCCGAGGGCGGCGTGATCAATCCCGACGCGAACCGGATCAAGGACCTGGCCTTCGACGGCGCCCCCATCGACCCGGCGCAGGAATTCGTGGTCGCCACCAACAACTACCGCGCCTCGGGCGGGGGCAACTTCCCGGGGGCGGACGGCTCGACCGTCATCCTGGTGGCGCCCGACACCAACCGCGACGTGATCGTGCGCTATATCGTGGAACAGGGCACCATCTCGCCCTCGGCCGACGCCAACTGGGGCTTCGTGCCGATGGAGGGCACCACGGTGATCTTCGAGACCGGGCCCAAGGCCGCGGCCTATCTGGATGTCGCCCGCTCCCGCGGGCTGAAGATCGAGGAGGCCGGCGAGGGCGAAGGCGGGTTCCAGCGGTTCCGCATCGCGCTGTGATCCACGGGCCGGCTTGCGGCGCCGGCCCATGGCCTCAGTTCCCCCGCAGATAGGGCGGCGCGCCTGCCGGGGCGCCGCGCAGGCCGGCGTGGAACACGGCCCGGCCGCGGCCGCCGTTCTTCGAGGCATAAAGCGCCGCGTCGGCCTCGCTCAGCACCCGGTCGGGGGTGGGGTCGTCGTCTCCGGTGGAGACGGCGATGCCGATGGAGGCCGAGATCAGGCAGTGCTGGCCGCCATAGCTGATCGGCATCCGCAGCCGCTCGACCAGACGGGTGGCGATGCCCGCCAGCACCTCGGTGTCGGAGAGGCCCGGGAAGACCAGCACGAATTCGTCGCCGCCGACGCGGGCCACCAGATCGTCCTTGCGGGTCTCGTCGGTCAGGATGCGGGCCACCTCGCGCAGCACATGGTCGCCGGCCGCGTGGCCCAAGGTGTCGTTCACCGCCTTGAAGTAGTCGAGATCGACATGCATCAGGCCGAAGCCCTGGCTCTGGCCGATCACCTCGGCCAAAGTCAGGTCCAGCGCGCGGCGGTTCTTGAGGCCGGTCAGCATGTCGGTCAGCGCCTGGGTCTCGGCGGCGCGCTTGGCCCCCTGCAGGCGCTGGTTCAGGTCGCGCAACTCCTCCATCACCGCCGACTTGGCCTCGACCAGGTACAGCAGTTCCATGGCGAGGTCGGTCACCGCGAAGTCGGCGTCGGTCAGCCCGTGCCTGCGCACTGCGTCGATCACCCCGATGCCGAAGGAGAGGTTGATCAAGAGGTTGGCCCCGCCGGGCCCGGCCTCGAAGGCCACGCCGCGGAACGCCAGCCCGGTCTGCCCGCGGGCCGCGATGGCCAGCCGGTCGCCCGCCCGGCGGCGCAGGGCCGGCAGGGATTGCAGCGCCCGGGGGCGGCGCACCTCGAAGAGGTCGAAGAAGCCCCGGCCCATGGGCGAGGCGCCGCAGAGCTTGCGGATGGTGGGGCCGGCGGAGAGGATCGCGCCCTCCGGCCCGATCACCAGATGCAGGGGCATCAGCCGGCCCAGCGCCTGCGGCGGCAGGCTCAGCGGCGTACCGGCGGATATGTCCTTCGGCTCCGCCATCGTCATACCGCCCTTGCCCCCAGGTCGAACCGCCGCCCGGCCGCGAACCGGCTGTCGAGAAGCAGGATCGAGATCACCTCGCCCTCGCCCTGCTGGCCGAGATGCTCCATCACCACCAGCGCGCCGTAGTCGTCGGCCATGGCGCGCAGCAGCCCCAGAATCACGTGCCCCGCGCCCCCGATCCGCGAGCGGCAGGTGAGCAGGAAACGGTCCGCCCCCTCCTCGGCCAGATGCAGTTCCGGCAGTTCCAGGTCGGGCAGGGCGAGGCGGCCGCGGCCCTGCATGTCCTCCAGCGACAGCAGGAAATCGGTGAAGGTCACGCCGCCGAAGCGCATCAGCCGGCGCAGCGCCTCGCCGTTGCGGTGCGAGACCAGATAGGTCCCCAGATCCTCCAAGAGCGTCTCGCGCGGGCGGTTGAGCAGGCGCGACGCGGCGGCGATCAGCGCCTCGGTCTGGTCGACCTCGTAATGCAGCATGGGCTCGAACCCGTCCGCGCCCAGCCGCGCCTCGCGCACCACGCCGGCCCAGAGCGGCGGCCCGTAGGTGTCGCGCAGAAAGCACTGTATCGCCCTGTTGATCAGCCCCAGCATCCGGCTCCCCATCCGCAGGGCCCGAGGCTACGGCAGCAGAAGTTAACAATTGCCCAACGCGGATCAGAAGTCGGTGGGCGCGCCGCCCTCCTGCTTGCGCCGCGCGACGAAGCGGGCCAGTTCCTCGGCCGCTTCATGGTCCATCGGCGGGGGCTGGAACTCGGCCAGGATGGTCTTGTAAAGCCGGTGGGCCCGCTCGGCCGTCCAGACCGCGCCGTCGCCCTGCCAGGCCTCATAATTGCGCCAGTCGCTGACGAAGGGGGCGTAGAACGCGGTCTGATAGCGCGCCTGGGTATGGGCGCAGCCGAAGTAATGCCCGCCCGCGCCCACCTCGCGGATCGCGTCCAGCGCGATGTCCTCCTCGCCCGTGGCCCAGGTCGCCTCCTCGCAATAGCGCTGGATCATCTGCAACACCTCGCAATCCATCACGAATTTCTCGGGGGAGGCGATCAGGCCCCCCTCCAGCCAGCCGGCGGCGTGATAGACAAGGTTGGTGCCGCTGGTGATCGCGGCCCAGAGCGAGTTCATCGTCTCCCAGGTCGCCTGCGCATCCGGCACGTTGGCCGCGCAGACGCCCGAGGAGCGTAGCGGCACCCCGTAGAACCGCACCAGCTGCCCGGTCATCTGGGTGGCGCGGATGTATTCGGGGGTGCCGAAGGCCGGGGCGCCCGACTTCATGTCCACGTTGGAGGTGAAGGTGCCGATGGCCACCGGGCAGCCCGGGGCGATGTATTGCAGGAGCGCGATGGCCGACAGCGCCTCGGCGATCGACAGCGCCACGGCGCCCGACATGGTGACCGGGGCCATCGCCCCGGCCAGGGTGAAGGGCGTCACCACCACCGGCTGGCGGCGGCGCGCCAGCCGCATGGCGCCGTCCAGCATCGGGTGGTCGTGCTTCAGCGGCGAGACCGAGTTGATGTTGGTGTACATCCGGGGCTGCGCGTCGAATTCGGAATGCGACAGGCCGCCCGCGATGCGCACCATCTCCATCACGTCCTCGACCCGCTCGGCACCCAGCGAATAGGCGTGGCACACCTTGTCGGTCAGGGTCAGCTTCTCGTAAAGGCAGTCCAGGTGGCGGACGGCGGGATGGATGTCCACGGGTTCCACCGGATAGCCCCCGGCGACATGGATGCAGTTGAAATACTGCGTCAGCCGCATGAAGTCCTTGAAGGTGGCGAAGTCGCCAGACCGCTTGCCCCGCTCCAGATCCCAGGCGTTGGGGGGCGAGGAGACGTTGACGAAGACCATGTGCCGCCCGCCCAGCACGATCTGCCGCTCGGGGTTGCGGGGGGTGATGGCGTATTCCGATGGGGCCTTGCCCACCATCTCCATCACGAAATCCTCGTCGAAGCGCACGTTGGTGCCGTTCACGATGCAGCCCGCGGATTTCAGGATCGCGCAGGCGTCCGGGTTCAGCATCTCGATGCCGATGTCGCGCAGGATGGTCATCGCGCCCCGGTGGATGCGCTGCACCCCCTCGGCGTCCAGCGGCTCGGTGGGCCGGTCGGGGTTCAGCGGGATGCGCCAGGGCATCTGCTCGATCACCGCCGCCCCGGCGCGCGACTTGTGCCCGGCGCGGCCTCCCGCGCGGCGGCGGCGACCGGCGTCGTCGGGGGTATCGGCGGACATGGGGGCCTCCTGCGGCTGGCGCAGGGCCAGCATGGCGCAAGGCCAAGGGCCGCAGGCTTCCGTTCCCGACGCGGAAGCGTCGTTTTCGTCAGGGTTGCGCCGCGATCCAGTCCTCCAGCGCGCCGATGTCGGGCAGCACCACCTCGGCCAGCGGCGCCAGTTCCGCCGCCCCGGCGATCCCGGTCAGCACCGCCACGGGCCGCATTCCGGCCGCCCGCCCCGCCATCAGGTCGTGCCGGCTGTCGCCCACCATCAGCACCTCGGCCGGGGGCAGCCCGGTGACGGCGGCGAAGGCGTTCAATTGCCCCGGCCCCGGTTTCGCCCCATGCCCGCTGTCATAGCCCGCCACGAAGTCGAACAGGTCCGCGATGCCATGCGCGGCCAGATGCGCGCGGGCCGGCGCCTCGGTGTCGTTGGTGGCCAGCCCCAGCCGCAGGCCGCGGGCCCTGAGCGCCGAGAGCACCGGCACCAGCGGCACCGCCGGGGCCATGGCGGCGACCTCGGCCTCGGCGTTGATGCGGTCGGTCAGCGCCTCGGCGGTCCAGCCCGGCAGATGCGGCACCAGCGCCGCCGCGATGTCCACCGCGGTGGCGGCGATCACCGGGCTGTCGGGGTGGAAGGCCCCGGTCTCCAGGTCATAGCCGATGGCCCGGGCCAGCCGCGCGGCCTCGGCCGGGTGCGGGGTGAGACCGTTCAGGAACCGCGCCGCCCAGCCGCCCCAGCTGCGGCGGAAGTCGAAGAGCGTGCCGTCCTTGTCGAAGACGATGCCGCGGATCATGCCCACCCCCTGGCCCAAGCGCGCGCACCATGGCGGGGCGGCCCGCGACTGGCAACCGGCATTCAGGTCCAGTGCGGCGCCTCGCCCCCCGGCAGCGCGGCGCGGGCGGGCAGGAAACGCTCCGGCCGGACGCCCAGCGCCGCGGCGCAGGCCAGCACCCGGCCCTCCTCGGCCAGCACATGGTCCAGGACCGCGGCGAGAAATCCCGGATCGCCGGCCGCCGCGGCCAGTTCCGCCGGCGCAAGCCCGGATTCGGCCAGGAAGGCGCCGATGGCCGCCGGGTCGCCCGCGAGCCAGCCCAGCGCCTCCAGCGCCAGCGTTTCAGCGGATTCCCGCCGTTCCATCCCCCTGCTCCCCTGCCGACGCCCCTGGCCCCTATGACCGAAAGCATTTCTTAACCATTGATGGCCAGAACGAAAGGGGCTCGGGCACCTCGACGGGGCGCCGGGCTGGGGCGCCGGGAAGGGGCCGGCGGATCAGGTGATGGCTGGCAAGGTTCTCATCATCGGCGGGGCGGCATCGGACCGCATCGTGCTGAAGGCCCGGCTCTCCGGCGCCCGGTACGCGGTGGAGGGCGCCGCCTCCCTCGCCGAGGAACCCGAGGCCGAGTGGTTCATGGACTACTGGAACGCCGATGGCACGCCGGCCGAGATGTGCGGCAACGGCATCCGCGTCTACGCGCACTACCTCATCAGCGAGGGTCTCGTCGCCCCCGAGCGCCGCGACACCCTGCCCATCGGCACCCGGGCCGGTGTGAAGGACGTGCTCGCCGGTGTCGCCGG